>NZ_JBTWMV010000049.1:0-53684 GCF_054850255.1 Streptomyces sp. 7R007
GATTATTCAAAGGGTTGGATCCTGAACTTCGGTTCGGGGTCCAACCCTTTTTTGTTCTGCGTCACTTGAAGTTCACGTTCCGCAACAACCATCCCGGGCATGGGTACTGCTGCAATGCTCAGGGCCGCCGGCGTAGGGCTCGGCGACGAGGTCGTGGTGCCGGCCTTCGGGAACGTCGAGGTCGCTGAGGCCGTGGCCATGGCCGGGGCGCTGCCGGTGTTCGCCGACATAGACCCGGTGACGTACTGCCTCGACGCGTCCGCCGTGGAGGCAGCCGTCTCTCCGCGTACGGCGGCCGTGGTCGTCGTACACCGCTTCGGCCGGCCCGCCGACATCGCGCGGATGCACGGCATCGGACAGCGGCACGGGCTGCTCGTGCTGGAGCAGGGTGAGTCCGAGGCGCCGTACGACGAGATCGCCCAGCGCAGGGAGCGGGCCGCCTATCTCGACGCCAAGTTGAGGGGCGTGCGCACGCCGGACGGTGGTGACGGGCACACCTATCAGCAGTACGTGGTGCGCGTGCCCGGCAACGGGCGGCCGGACCGTGACGCCTTCGCGAGGGCCGTGCGGGCCCGGGGTGTCGAGTGCAGGGTGCCTGTGAAGACGCCGGTGCACCGGCTGCCGGAATTCCGGCGCTGTGTGTCGCTGCCGGAGACCGAGCGTGCCGCCGACGAGACGCTCGCGCTGCCGGTGGACGCCTCGTTGACGAAACGGGACATGCAGCGGATCGTGGGCGCCTGCAATGCGTTGGGCGGATTGCTGCAGCCCGCCTTCTGAGCGTGGTTGGGAGCACAGGTCCGTTCGGGGTATGATCTATTTCGTTGCCGCGGGGGAAACCCCGAAAAGGCGACCGGCCCCTATAGCTCAGTCGGCAGAGCGTCTCCATGGTAAGGAGAAGGTCAACGGTTCGATTCCGTTTGGGGGCTCTGACAATAAGCCCCCCGTCCTTTTGGGCGGGGGGCTTATTCGTGCGCTGTGCGGCCGGCTTCAGTCCTTGTGGAGTCCGGGGACGCGCATCGCCAGGATCGCCATGTCGTCGGACGGGGCGTCCGACGCGAAGCGTTCGACGGCGCGCATGATCCGGGCCGCCACCGCGCCGGCCGTCAGGCCCGTGCAGGTCGTGAGGACGTCGGCGAGGCCGTCGTCGCCCAGCATGCGGGTGCCTTCGCGGCGCTCGGTGACGCCGTCGGTGACGCAGAGGAGGACATCGCCCGGGTCGAGGGTGACGGTCTGCTCGTAGAGCTCCAGATCGTCCATGACGCCGAGGAGCGGCTGCGGTTCGGCGGCCGGCTCGACCGTGCCGTCCTGGCGCAGGCGCAGGGGGAGCGGGTGACCGGCGCAGACCACCTTCAGTTCCGCGCTGCCGTCCTCCTGGGGCCGCATCTCGCCGTACAGGAGGGTCAGGAAGCGGCTGCGGGCTCCCTCGTCGAGGATGGCCGAGTTGAGGCGCTCCAGGACGGCCGGGCCGCTCAGGCCCTCCCGTGCGAGCAGCCTGAGGGCGTGGCGGGCCAGGCCCGTGACGGCGGCCGCGTGCGGGCCCGTGCCGCAGACGTCGCCGATGGCGAAACCGTAGGCGCCCTCGCTGATCGGGAAGATGTCGTAGAAGTCGCCGCCGACCTCGTTGCCCTCGCCGGCCGCGCGGTAGATGACCTCGACCTCGACGCCGTCGATCTCGGGGAGCTCCGGCGGCAGGAGGCTGCGCTGGAGGGACTGGCTGATGGCCGTGCGCTCCGAGTACAGGCGGGCGTTGTCGAGGGCGAGGGCGGCTCGGCGGCTCAAGTCCTCGGCCAGTTCCAGGATTTCCTGGCGGAAGTGTTCGTCCGTGGGCTTGCCGAGGGTCAGCATGCCGATGACGCGGTTGCGGGCGACCAGGGGAAGGACCACGGTCTCGCCGCCGACCGCCGAGGCGGTGGCGAGGGTCGGGCCGATGCCGGAGGCGATCTGGTGGGTCGGGCCGCCGCTGAGGCCCAGGCTGCGCATGGAGCTGCGCAGGGCGGCCTGGTGGGCCACCTCGCCGGGGGCGGACCAGACACGGGCGCCGGGCGTGGGTACCGGGTCGGGCGGGGGGATCTTCGACAACAACGACTTGATGCCGTCGATGAGTTCCTCGTCCTCGTGCAGGACGTACGACAGGTAGGGCTCGGAGGCCTGGTCGGCGATCGTGTAGACCGCGCACCAGGTGGCCAGCGTCGGGACCGTCATCTGGGCCATCAGGGCCAGTGTCTGGTCGCGGTCCAGGGTGCCGGCGAGCAGGTCGGAAGCCTCGACGAGGAAGCTGAGGGAGCCGCGGCGCAGGCGTTCGAGTTCGCCGAGGCGGGCCGATTCCACCGCCAAGGCGATGCGGTCGGCGGCGAATTGGAGGCGCAGAGCCTCTTCGTTGGAGTACCGGCCGGGGGCCTCCGCGGCGACGCCGAGGGAGCCGGTGAGGCGGCCCTCGACCTTCAGGGGGACCGTGACGACCGAGCGCATGCCGGTGCCGCTCAGCAGCGGTACGGCGCCCGGGACAGCCGACAGGTCGTCGTGGACCGCCGGCATGCGCGCCGAGCCGTAGCGGCCGGGGCCCGCCTCGACGGGCACGCGCGCGAAGCGCTGGCGGGCCGAGGGCAGGCCGGTGGAGGCGCGGACCTCCAGCTCCGTCTCGTCGTCGGTGGCGAGCAGCAGGAAGGCGGAGTCGCCGTCGAGCATGTCGCGGGCGCGCTCCACCGTGCGCTGCAGCAGGCCGTCGAGGTCGTCCGGGGCGGGGGAGCCGATGAACACCTCGAAGGGGTCGGTGCTCTGGCCCTCGCCGGTGGCCGTGTCCGAGGCGGGAACGCGCAGCGGGGTCTGCAGGACGGCCCGCTCGTGGTCGCGGACCAGGAGGCAGACCGTGGAGGGCTCGCCGCCCGTGTCGCGGACGCGGAGGTGGGAGGCGTACACCGGGGTGACCCGGCCGTTGGCACCCCTTATGCCGTAGCTGCCCTCCCAGCGGGAGAGCTGGAGGGCCTCGGCGATGCCGGTGCTGGTGCCGGGGGTGTGCGGCCAGGCGGCGAGATCGGTAAGAGGCTTTCCGATCACCTGTTCGGCCGCATAGCCGAAGAGTTCCTCCGCGTCCTCGTTCCACGACGTGATGGAACCGCCCCGGTCGATCTGGACCACCGCGACGCGGACCCTGCCGTCGGCGAGCGGGAGGAGGTCGGCGGGCAGCGACGGCCCGGCCGCTCTGGTGCCCACCGGGCGCTCGGGCAGGTCCAGCTGGAACCAGACCTGCTTGTGCGTCGGCGTGTACTCGACGCCCCAGCGGGTGGCCAGGGCCGCGCACAGCTGGAGACCGCGGCCGCCCTCGCGGTCGGGGCTGCCCATGTTGACGGGGGAGCCCTGGAGGGGGATCTCGCGCTCCGGGTAGCGGTCGGCGACCTCGATGCGCACGCCGTCGTCGCAGCGCAGGCACAGCAGGTCCGCGGAGGTGCCCGCGTGGACGACGGCGTTGGTGACCAGCTCGCTGGTGAGGACCACCGCGTCGTCGACGATGTCCGCGAAGCCCCAGCCCTGGAGCGTGTCGCGGACGAAGGAGCGGGCGCTCGCGACCGATCGCCCGACGGGCTCGAAACTGGCGGCCGCGCGCGCGGTGATCACAGAACTCCTCGTCCGGTTGTCGACGTGCAGGGCTCCGTGGCCGACCGGCTCGTGCCGCTGATGCGGCAGGCCGCCCGTCGGCCGGGGGTCCGGGGGCTGTCCCCCGGGGATCAGTCCGGTGGTCATGTTGTGCGGCCGCCCCTCCGATGCCCGCTCGTTCTCGTGCCACCGCCCAGGCCGGACGGACCGGTGCGGCTGGACAGCCGCATGCAAGGTTACTTACCTTCGACGGCCATGCGGATGCCGGTCTGCAGTGTTTCCGTCCGGAGGGTGTGCGGACGATGTGCGAAGCTGCCGAACTGTTATGGCCTGGTTCAGGCAGGATGAAACACTGGGCAAGCTTCTGGTGAAGGTCCGGGCAGGCTGGGTGTCTTCTCTGTACAGCGGGCAGCAGCCCCTTGGTGTGGCCTGATTACATCGGGCAGAAATACGCAGCAGTAACTGGTACGCCGAAACGCAGTACCCGAGCACAGCAGTAACGGTCGACCCCTGCGGGAGGGACAAGTGGAGTCTGGCGCAGCGACGCGGGGCACTAAGACGCGCGCGAAAGGCGGACAGTCCCTGAGCAATCAGCGCAATCCACGCAATGGGACCACCGCGGTGGACACCGCGTCCCTGAACCGACTGCTGGCGGCCCTGGTGGCGATGCGGGACGGGAACTTCCGCAAGCGGCTCACGGTGTCCGGGGACGGCGTGATGTCGGAGATCGCGGCGGTCTTCAACGAGGTGGCCGACCGCAACCTGCATCTGACCGGGGAGCTGTCGCGGGTGCGGCGCATGGTCGGGCGCGAGGGCAAGCTGACCGAGCGGCTGGAGACGGGCGCCTGTGAGGGCTCCTGGGCGGCCGCCATCGACGCCTCCAACGCCCTCGTGGACGACCTCGTACGGCCCGTCTCCGAGGTCAGCCGGGTGCTGTCGGCCGTCGCCGAGGGCGATCTGTCGCCGCGCATGGAGCTGCGGTCGCAGGCCCCGGACGGGACCGGGCATCCGCTGCGCGGGGAGTTCCTCAAGGTCGGACGGACTGTAAACAACCTTGTCGACCAGCTGTCGACGTTCACCGACGAGGTCACCCGGGTGGCCAGCGAGGTGGGCACCGAGGGCAAGCTGGGCGGTCAGGCACGCGTGCGTGGCATGTCGGGTTCGTGGAAGGACCTCACGGACTCGGTCAACACGATGGCGTACCGGCTCACGGCCCAGGTGCGCGACATCGCGCTGGTGACCACGGCGGTCGCCAAGGGCGACCTGTCCCGCAAGGTCACCGTCCACGTCGCCGGCGAGATGCTGGAGCTGAAGAACACCGTCAACACGATGGTGGACCAGCTGTCGTCCTTCTCCTCCGAGGTGACCCGTGTCGCCCGTGAGGTCGGCACCGAGGGCGAGCTGGGCGGTCAGGCGCAGGTGCCCGGCGTGGCCGGCGTGTGGAAGGACCTCACCGATTCGGTGAACCTGATGGCAGGAAACCTCACTGCCCAGGTGCGCGGGATCGCGCAGGTCACCACGGCGGTCGCCAACGGTGACCTGTCGCAGAAGGTGACCGTCTCCGCACGCGGTGAGGTCGCGCAGCTCGCGGACACGATCAACCAGATGACCGAGACGCTGCGGATCTTCGCGGACGAGGTCACCCGCGTGGCCAACGAGGTCGGCGCGGCCGGACAGCTGGGCGGCCAGGCGAACGTGCCGGGCGCGGCCGGCACCTGGAAGGACCTGACGGACTCCGTCAACACGGTGTTCCGGAATCTGACCATCCAGGTGAGGGACATCGCCGCGGTCACCACGGCCGTGGCCAACGGCGACCTGTCGCAGAAGGTCACGGTCGACGTGGCCGGCGAGATGCTGGAGCTGAAGAACACCGTCAACGGGATGGTGGACCAGCTGCAGTCCTTCGGTTCCGAGGTCACGCGCGTGGCGCGCGAGGTCGGTGTCGAGGGCGAGCTGGGCGGTCAGGCGCAGGTCCCGGGCGCGGCCGGCACCTGGAAGGACCTGACGGACTCCGTCAACACCGCGTTCCGCAACCTCACCGGACAGGTCAGGAACATCGCCCAGGTGACGACCGCCGTGGCCAACGGCGACCTGTCGCAGAAGGTCACCGTGGACGTCTCCGGCGAGATGCTCCAGCTGAAGAACACCGTGAACACGATGGTGGACCAGCTGTCGTCCTTCGCCGACCAGGTGACGCGGATGGCCCGGGACGTGGGCACGGAGGGCCGCCTGGGCGGTCAGGCGGTCGTACCGGGCGTGTCCGGTACGTGGAAGGAACTCACCGACTCCGTCAACTTCATGGCGGGCAACCTGACCTCGCAGGTGCGGCAGATCGCCTACGTGACCACGGCGGTGGCCCAGGGCGACCTCTCGCAGAAGATCGACGTCGACGCGCGCGGGGAGATCCTGGAGCTGAAGAACACCATCAACACGATGGTCGACCAGCTCTCCGGGTTCGCCGAGCAGGTGACCCGGGTGGCCCGCGAGGTGGGCACCGAGGGCCGTCTCGGCGGTCAGGCGCAGGTGCCCGGCGTGGCCGGCGTGTGGCGGGACCTGACCGACTCCGTGAACGGCATGGCGGGCAACCTGACCGCCCAGGTGCGCAACATCGCCCAGGTCGCCACCGCGGTGGCGCGCGGTGACCTGTCCCAGAAGATCACCGTGGACGCGCGCGGGGAGATCCTGGAGCTGAAGAACACCCTGAACACGATGGTCGACCAGCTGTCGTCGTTCGCGGAGGAGGTCACCAGGGTCGCCCGCGAGGTGGGCACGGAGGGCCAGCTCGGCGGTCAGGCCGAGGTGCAGGGCGTCTCCGGCACCTGGAAGGACCTCACGCAGTCGGTGAACTTCATGGCGAACAACCTGACCATCCAGGTGCGCCAGATCGCCGAGGTCACGACGGCGGTCGCCAAGGGCGACCTGTCGAAGAAGATCACCGTCGACGCCAAGGGCGAGATCCTTGAGCTCGTCACGACCGTCAACACGATGGTCGACCAGCTGTCGTCCTTCGCCGAGCAGGTGACCCGGGTGGCCCGCGAGGTGGGCACGGAGGGCATCCTGGGCGGGCAGGCGCACGTTCCGGGTGTCACGGGCATCTGGAAGGACCTCAGCGGCAACGTGAACCTGATGGCCAAGAACCTGACCATGCAGGTGCGCAACATCTCCCAGGTGGCGAACGCGGTCGCCAACGGCGACCTGACGCGGACGGTGACGATCGAGGCGCGCGGCGAGGTCGCGCAGCTCGCCGACACCTTCAACACCATGGTGAAGACGCTGAGTTCGTTCGCCGACCAGGTCACCAAGGTGGCCCGCGAGGTGGGCACGGACGGCATCCTCGGCGGCCAGGCGCACGTGCCCGGCGTGGCCGGCACCTGGAAGGACCTCACCGAGTCCGTGAACCAGATGGCGTCCAACCTGACCGGCCAGGTGCGCAACATCGCCATGGTCACCACGGCCATCGCCAAGGGCGACCTGACCAAGAAGATCGACATCGACGCCCGCGGCGAGATCCTCGAACTGAAGACGACGATCAACACGATGGTCGACCAGCTGTCCTCCTTCGCCGAGGAGGTCACCCGCGTGGCCCGCGAGGTGGGCACCGAGGGCCAGCTGGGCGGCCAGGCACGCGTGCGGGACGTCGACGGCACCTGGCGCGACCTGACCGAGTCCGTGAACGAGATGGCAGGAAACCTCACCCGCCAGGTGCGCGCCATCGCGCGCGTGGCGACCGCGGTGACCCGGGGCGACCTGAACCTGAAGATCGACGTCGACGCGTCCGGCGAGATCCAGGAACTGCAGGACTACATCAACAAGATGATCGCCAACCTGCGCGACACCACGATCGCCAACAAGGAGCAGGACTGGCTCAAGGGCAACCTCGCGCGCGTGTCCGCCCTGATGCAGGGCCGGCGCGACCTGGAGGACGTGGCCTCGCTGATCATGAGCGAACTGCCGCCCCTGGTGGCCGCGCAGCACGGCGCGTTCTTCCTGGCGATGCCCCCGGCCGACGCGGACGGCGCCGACGGGGACGAGTACGAGCTGCGCATGCTGGGCTCGTACGGCTACTCCATGGGCTCCATGCCGACGTCCTTCAGGCCCGGCGAGGCGCTCATCGGGACCGCCGCGCAGGAGAAGCGCACGATCCTCGTGGAGAACGCGCCCAGCGGCTACCTGAAGATCTCCTCCGGGCTCGGCGAGGCCCCGCCCGCCCAGGTGATCGTCCTTCCGGTACTGTTCGAGGGCAAGGTGCTCGGCGTCATCGAGCTCGCCTCCTTCACGCCGTTCACCCAGATCCAGAAGGACTTCCTCAACCAGATCGCCGAGATGATCGCGACCAGCGTCAACACCATCTCGGTCAACACCAAGACCGAGCAGCTGCTGAAGCAGTCGCAGGAGCTGACCGAGCAACTCCGTGAGCGGTCGGCCGAGTTGGAGAACCGGCAGAAGGCCCTCCAGGCGTCCAACGCCGAACTGGAGGAGAAGGCCGAGCTGCTCGCCCAGCAGAACCGCGACATCGAGGTGAAGAACACCGAGATCGAGGAGGCCCGGCAGGTCCTAGAGGAGCGCGCCGAGCAGCTCGCCGTGTCGATGCGCTACAAGAGCGAGTTCCTCGCCAACATGTCGCACGAGCTGCGTACGCCGCTGAACTCGCTGCTGATCCTGGCCAAGCTGCTCGCCGACAACGCGGAGGGCAACCTCTCCCCGAAGCAGGTCGAGTTCGCCGAGACCATCCACGGCGCCGGCTCCGACCTGCTGCAGCTGATCAACGACATCCTGGACCTGTCGAAGGTCGAGGCGGGCAAGATGGACGTCTCCCCGACGCGCATCGCGCTCGTCCAGCTCGTCGACTACGTGGAGGCCACCTTCCGGCCGCTGACCGCCGAGAAGGGCCTGGACCTGTCCGTACGGGTCTCCCCGGAGCTGCCCGCGACGCTGCACACCGACGAACAGCGCCTGCTCCAGGTGTTGCGCAACCTGCTGTCCAACGCGGTGAAGTTCACCGACTCCGGCTCCGTCGAGCTCGTCATCCGACCGGCCGGCACGGACGTGCCGCAGTCCATCCGGGAGCAGCTGCTGGAGGCGGGGTCGCTCACCGATCCGGACGCGCCGCTGATCGCGTTCTCGGTGACCGACACCGGCATCGGCATCGCGGCCAGCAAGATGCGGGTGATCTTCGAGGCGTTCAAGCAGGCGGACGGCACCACCAGCCGCAAGTACGGCGGCACCGGGCTGGGGCTGTCGATCTCGCGGGAGATCGCCCAGCTGCTCGGCGGCGAGATCCACGCCCAGAGCGAGCCGGGCCGCGGCTCCACCTTCACGCTGTACCTGCCGCTGCACCCGAGCGAGCTGCCGCCGCAGGGCTACCAGCAGCCCGTGGCCGCCCTCGGGGCCGGTGACCTGGTGGCCGCCTCGGACCTGTCCGAGCTGTCCCAGGTGGAGATCGAGACGCCGGCCGAGGTGAAGTCGTACCACGAGACGCAGAACGGCGCCGCGGCGCTCTTCCGGCGCCGCCGGCGGCCCGGACCGGACGCCGAGCACCGCGCCGCGGGACAGGAGCCGTGGGCGGACGCCGAGCAGAGCGAGGCGGCACAGGGCTCCCGGGGCATCCGGTTCGGCGGGCAGAAGGTGCTGATCGTCGACGACGACATCCGCAACGTCTTCGCCCTCACCAGCGTCCTGGAGCAGCACGGCCTGTCCGTGCTGTACGCCGAGAACGGCCGCGAGGGCATCGAGGTGCTGGAACAGCACGACGACGTGGCGGTCGTCCTGATGGACATCATGATGCCCGAGATGGACGGATACGCGACGACGACGGCGATCCGCAGGATGCCGCAGTTTGCGGGCCTGCCGATCATCGCGCTGACCGCGAAGGCGATGAAGGGCGACCGGGAGAAGGCGATCGAGTCGGGCGCCTCCGACTACGTCACCAAGCCGGTCGACCCCGATCACCTGCTGGCGGTCATGCAACAGTGGATGCGGGGCCAGTGACGGGAATCATGGATGTTCACGCGGAGTTGCTGACTCAGTGTGGCCGATGCCGTGTAGAAGTACGGGATTCGGGGAACCTTCTGGTCTCCCGCTACGTTTCTGCTACGTGCACAGTGACATCACGGTGACAGGGTGTGGCGACAGGCGGGGTGCGGCTACGATGACCGGCACAAGGACGGGCGGCGAAAGGGAGTCGTCCCCAGGGGCGGCGCCCGGTGCACATCCGGGGCGAGGAGGGCGGGCCATGGTGCAGAAGGCCAAGATCCTCCTGGTCGATGACCGGCCGGAGAATCTGCTGGCGCTGGAGGCCATCCTCTCTGCGCTCGATCAGACGCTGGTGCGGGCATCGTCCGGGGAGGAAGCGCTCAAGGCACTGCTCACGGACGACTTCGCGGTCATTCTGCTGGACGTTCAGATGCCGGGCATGGACGGTTTCGAGACGGCCGCGCACATCAAGCGGCGCGAGCGGACCCGGGACATCCCGATCATCTTCCTCACCGCGATCAACCACGGCCCCCACCACACCTTCCGCGGCTACGCGGCGGGCGCGGTGGACTACATCTCCAAGCCGTTCGACCCCTGGGTGCTGCGCGCCAAGGTGTCGGTGTTCGTCGAGCTGTACATGAAGAACTGCCAGCTGCGTGAGCAGGCGGCGCTGCTGCGGCTCCAGTTGGAGGGCGGCGGCAAGGCCGCGGTCGGCGACACCAAGGAACCGGCGAGCCTGCTGGCCGAGCTGTCGGCCCGGCTCGCGGCGGTCGAGGAGCAGGCCGAGGCGCTGTCCAAGCAGCTCGACGACGAGTCCGCGGACGCGGCGGCCGTCGCCACGGCGGCCCACCTGGAGCGCAAACTCACCGGACTGCGGCGCGCCCTGGACGCGTTGGAGCCGGGAACGGGCAGCACGTCGTCGGTGTCCTCGCAGAACTGACCCGAGGGCGGGCCCCGTTGCCCGATGAGTCCGCGTCAGCTCCCCATGTCCGCAACGGCGACACGAACGGGTGAAGCAGTGGGCACACGTGTCCGCTGTCGTCTCCACCGGTAACCTCACCTCTATGGCCTCACGTCCCTCCGCTGCCAAGAAGCAGCCCGCGAAGAAGGCGGCGGCACCGGCGAAGAAGGCCGCCGCGAAGAAGGCTCCGGCGAAGAAGGCGCCCGCCAAGAGGACCGCGGCGAAGAAGTCCGCGCCGCCGCCGAAGCCGGCACCCAGCCCGACCGGCGGCATCTACAAGCTCGTACGCGCCCTCTGGCTCGGTGTCGCGCACGCCGTCGGCGCCGTCTTCCGCGGCATAGGGCAGGGTGCCAGGAACCTCGACCCGGCCCACCGCAAGGACGGCGTCGCCCTGCTCCTGCTCGGCATCGCCCTGATCGTGGCCGCGGGCACCTGGGCCGACCTGCGCGGCCCCGTCGGCGACCTGGTCGAGATCCTGGTCACCGGCGCCTTCGGGCGCCTGGACCTGCTGGTGCCGATACTGCTCGCGGTGATCGCCGTGCGCTTCATCCGGCACCCCGAGAAGCCCGAGGCCAACGGCCGTATCGTCATCGGCCTGTCCGCGCTCGTCATCGGCGTCCTCGGCCAGGTCCACATCGCCTGCGGCGCGCCCGCCCGCAGCGACGGCATGCAGGCCATAAGGGACGCCGGCGGCCTCATCGGCTGGGGAGCGGCGACCCCGCTGACGTACACCATGGGCGACGTCCTCGCCGTACCGCTGCTCGTCCTGCTGACGATCTTCGGTCTGCTCGTCGTGACGGCCACCCCGGTCAACGCCATCCCGCAGCGGCTGCGGCTGCTCGGCGTGAAGCTCGGGATCGTCGACGACCCGCAGGCGGACGAGTACACCGAGGACGACGAGCGCTACGACGAGCAGTGGCGCGAGGCGCTGCCCCCGCGCACGCGCCGGCGCTCTCCCGCCCCGGAGGCCTACGACCCCGACAGCGCGGAGCAGGAGGCCCTCTCCCGGCGCCGTGGGCGGCCCAGGCGCTCCGCGGTGCCCCAGCCCGACATGGGGCGCCCCATGGACGCCGTGGACGTCGCGGCGGCCGCCGCGGCGGCGCTCGACGGCGCGGTCCTGCACGGCATGCCGCCCTCGCCGGTCGTCGCCGACCTCACCCAGGGCGTCGGCGTCGGCGATCGCGAGGAGACCACGCCCACCCCCACGCCGACGCCGGTGCCGGCCGCGCGGCCCAAGCAGGAGAAGCTGAAGGTCGAGGTCGCCGACCGCACCAAGCCCGCGCCCGAGGCGCCGGGCGACCTGCCCGCGCGCGCGGAACAGCTCCAGCTCTCCGGCGACATCACCTACGCGCTGCCCTCGCTGGACCTCCTCACGCGCGGGGGCCCCGGCAAGGCGCGCAGCGCCGCCAACGACGCCATAGTCGCCGCGCTCACCAACGTCTTCACCGAGTTCAAGGTCGACGCCGCCGTCACCGGCTTCACGCGCGGGCCGACGGTCACGCGCTACGAGGTCGAGCTCGGCCCCGCCGTGAAGGTCGAGCGGATCACGGCGCTGACCAAGAACATCGCGTACGCCGTCGCCAGCCCGGACGTGCGGATCATCTCGCCGATCCCCGGCAAGTCCGCGGTCGGCATCGAGATCCCGAACACCGACCGCGAGATGGTCAACCTCGGCGACGTGCTGCGTCTCGCGGCGGCCGCCGAGGACGACCACCCGATGCTGGTCGCGCTCGGCAAGGACGTCGAGGGCGGCTACGTGATGGCCAACCTGGCGAAGATGCCGCACGTCCTCGTCGCCGGAGCCACCGGTTCCGGCAAGTCGTCGTGCATCAACTGCCTGATCACGTCGATCATGGTCCGGGCGACCCCCGAGGACGTCCGCATGGTCCTCGTCGACCCCAAGCGCGTCGAGCTGACCGCCTACGAGGGCATCCCGCACCTGATCACGCCGATCATCACCAACCCCAAGCGCGCCGCCGAGGCGCTCCAGTGGGTCGTACGCGAAATGGACCTGCGCTACGACGACCTCGCGGCGTACGGCTACCGGCACATCGACGACTTCAACGAAGCCGTCCGCAGCGGCAAGGTGAAGCCCCCGGAGGGCAGCGAGCGCGAGCTCCAGCCGTACCCGTACCTGCTGGTGATCGTCGACGAGCTCGCCGACTTGATGATGGTCGCCCCGCGCGACGTCGAGGACGCGATCGTGCGCATCACGCAGCTCGCGCGCGCGGCCGGCATCCACCTGGTCCTCGCCACCCAGCGGCCCTCGGTCGACGTCGTCACCGGCCTGATCAAGGCCAACGTGCCCTCGCGGCTCGCCTTCGCCACCTCCTCCCTCGCCGACAGCCGCGTCATCCTCGACCAGCCCGGCGCCGAGAAGCTGATCGGCAAGGGCGACGGCCTGTTCCTGCCGATGGGGGCCAGCAAGCCCACCCGTATGCAGGGCGCCTTCGTGACCGAGGAAGAGGTCGCGGCGATCGTCCAGCACTGCAAGGACCAGATGGCGCCCGTCTTCCGGGACGACGTCACCGTGGGCACCAAGCAGAAGAAGGAGATCGACGAGGAGATCGGCGACGACCTCGACCTGCTGTGCCAGGCGGCCGAGCTGGTGGTCTCCACGCAGTTCGGGTCGACCTCCATGCTCCAGCGCAAGCTGCGGGTCGGTTTCGCCAAGGCCGGGCGGCTGATGGACCTCATGGAGTCGCGGGGGATCGTCGGACCGAGCGAGGGCTCGAAGGCCCGTGACGTTCTTGTGAAGGCTGACGAACTGGACGGCGTGCTCGCGGTGATCCGCGGGGAGGCTTGAGAAGAGGCCCCGAACGGGTGCGGCCACCGATGTCCGATCGTGACTCACCCGTAAGGGATCATTGAGCAACCGTTTCCCTTCGGCGTACGTCAAGTTGAGGGAAGCGACAAGCGCGTGCTCCACCATCGGCGTGTCCGGCCATACCGATGGGCTAACAAGCTCCACCGCCCGGTTGCCCCACCCTTTCGCACCCCCCATAGACTGAACCTCCAGCACAGGTGGCTTAAACGCTCGAAAGGCGCCCCCGTGTCCATCGGCAACTCCCCTGAAGACGAGCGTCCGTTCGAAGACGACCGCGAGGAAGCCCGCCTCTCCGTCGGCCGCGCCCTGAAACAGGCGCGCATCGAAGCCGGGCTGACCGTCGACGACGTCAGCAACGCCACCCGGGTCCGCATCGCCATCGTGCACGCCATCGAGGCGGACGACTTCGCCCCCTGCGGCGGGGACGTCTACGCACGCGGCCACATCCGGACCCTGGCCAAGGCCGTCCACCTCGATCCGGCACCACTGCTCGCGCAGTTCGACGCCGACCACGGCGGCCGCCCCGCCCCCACCCCGGCCGCCCCCCTGTTCGAGGCGGAACGCATCCGTCCCGAGCGGCGCGGGCCCAACTGGACCGCGGCCATGGTCGCCGCGATCGTCGCCGTGGTCGGCTTCGTCGGCTTCACCGCCTTCAAGGGCGGTGACGACGGCGGCGCCAAGTCCCAGGTGGCCGAGGGCTCCACGCCCACGGTCAGCAAGTCGGCCTCGCCGACGCCCAAGAACAGCAAGTCCGCCACCCCGAAGTCCGACCCCTCCGACAGCGCCATCGCGGCCGCGCCCCAGGACAAGGTCACCGTCCAGGTCAGCGCCGCCGACGGCAAGAGCTGGATCTCCGCCAAGGACCACAACGGCCGGCTCCTGTTCGACGGACTGCTCCAGCAGGGCGACTCCAAGACCTTCCAGGACAGCGACAAGATCAACCTCGTCCTCGGTGACGCGGGCGCGATCCAGCTCTACGTCAACGGCAAGAAGATCGAGGACGACTTCCAGCCCGGCGCCGTCGAGCGCCTGACGTACACCAAGGGCGACCCCCAGGTCGGCTGAGGACCCGGAACCTGATGTTGGACACCGCGGGGCTGGCGAAGATCGCCAGCCCCGTCGACGTGGGCTGTCAGTGAGACAAAGTAGTCTTGAGCGCATGCCTGAACGCCGTACCGTCGCACTCGTCACCCTTGGCTGCGCCCGTAACGAGGTGGACTCGGAGGAGCTCGCAGGCCGTTTGGAGGCGGACGGCTGGGAGCTCGTCGAGGACGCCGAGGACGCGGACGTCGCCGTCGTCAACACCTGCGGCTTCGTCGACGCCGCCAAGAAGGACTCCGTCGACGCCCTCCTGGAGGCCAACGACCTCAAGGGCCACGGCAGAACCCAGGCCGTCGTGGCGGTGGGCTGCATGGCCGAGCGGTACGGCAAGGAACTCGCCGAGGCCCTCCCCGAGGCCGACGGCGTGCTCGGCTTCGACGACTACGCCGACATCTCGGACCGCCTGCAGACCATCCTCAACGGCGGCATCCACGCGTCCCACACCCCGCGCGACCGCCGCAAGCTGCTGCCGATCAGCCCGGCCGAGCGCCAGGAGTCGGCCACCTCCGTCGCCCTCCCGGGCCACGCCCCCGCCGACCTCCCCGAGGGCCTCGCCCCGGCCTCCGGCCCCCGCGCGCCCCTGCGCCGCCGACTCGACGGCTCCCCGGTCGCCTCGGTGAAGCTGGCCTCCGGCTGCGACCGGCGCTGCACCTTCTGCGCCATCCCGTCCTTCCGCGGCTCCTTCATCTCACGCCGCCCGAGCGACGTGCTGAACGAGACGCGGTGGCTGGCCGAGCAGGGCGTCAAGGAGATCATGCTGGTCTCCGAGAACAACACCTCCTACGGCAAGGACCTCGGCGACATCCGCCTGCTGGAGTCGCTGCTGCCCGAGCTCGCCGAGGTCGACGGCATCGAGCGGGTGCGCGTCAGCTACCTCCAGCCGGCCGAGATGCGCCCGGGCCTCATCGACGTGCTCACCGCCACGCCGAAGATCGCCCCGTACTTCGACCTGTCCTTCCAGCACTCCGCCCCGGACGTGCTGCGCGCGATGCGCCGCTTCGGCGACACCGACCGCTTCCTGGAGCTGCTCGACACCATCCGCGCCAAGGCCCCGCAGGCCGGCGTGCGCTCGAACTTCATCGTCGGCTTCCCCGGCGAGTCCGAAGCCGACCTGGCCGAACTGGAGCGGTTCCTGAACGGCGCGCGGCTGGACGCCATCGGTGTCTTCGGCTACTCCGACGAGGAGGGCACCGAGGCGGCCACCTACGACGGCAAGCTGCACGAGGACGTCGTCGCCGAGCGGCTGGCACGTGTCTCGCGACTGGCCGAGGAACTGGTCTCGCAGCGCGCCGAGGAGCGCCTCGGTGAGACCGTGCACGTACTGGTGGAGTCCGTCGACGAGGAGGGTGTATACGGCCGCGGGGCGCACCAGGCGCCCGAAACGGACGGCCAGGTGCTGCTCACGAGCGGCGAGGGCCTGACGGTCGGCCGTATGGTCGAGGCGAAGGTGGTCGGTACGGAGGGTGTCGACCTGGTGGCGGAGCCCGTGACGGGCTCGCTCGGAGGCAGTGAGGAGGCGGGCAGATGACCGGAGTGCCGGCATCGGCGGCGAACGGCTCCTCCAAGGCGGACCCCGTCAGGGCGGACGGCGCCGGTTCCGAGACGGCGGGCGACGCGAGGCCCGCGCGGGGCGGGAAGCTGGCGGCCGCGGCCGTCAACCAGGCGAGCGTCTGGAACGTCGCCAACCTGCTGACCATGCTCCGGCTGCTCCTCGTGCCGGGCTTCGTCGCGCTCATGCTGGCCGACGGCGGCTACGACCCGGCCTGGCGCTCGCTCGCCTGGGCGGCCTTCGCCATCGCCATGATCACCGACCTGTTCGACGGTCATCTGGCCCGCACCTACGACCTCGTCACCGACTTCGGCAAGATCGCCGACCCCATCGCCGACAAGGCGATCATGGGGGCGGCGCTGATCTGTCTCTCCGGCCTCGGTGATCTGCCGTGGTGGGTGACGATCGTCATCCTGGGCCGGGAACTCGGAATCACCCTGCTGCGTTTCCTCGTCATCCGGTACGGCGTGATCCCGGCGAGCCGCGGCGGCAAGCTGAAGACGCTCACACAGGGCGTGGCCGTCGGGATGTACGTCCTGGCGCTGACGGGATGGCTGGCGACGCTGAGGTTCTGGGTGATGGCCGTGGCGGTCGTCCTGACCGTGGCGACCGGGCTGGACTATGTGAGACAGGCCATTGTGCTGCGCAGGCGGGGAATCGCCGAGCGCAAGGCGGCGTTGGAGGAGGCGGAAGCGTGAGTTCCCAGGCCGCCGACGTGGTGCGACTACTGACGGTGAGGGGCGAGACGCTCGCTGTCGCCGAGTCGCTGACCGGCGGGATGGTCGCGGCGGATCTCACGGCGACCCCGGGAGCGTCCAGGGCCTTCCGCGGCTCGGTGACCGCCTACGCCACCGAACTCAAGCACGAACTGCTCGGCGTCGACGCCACCCTGCTGGCGCGGCAGGGAGCGGTGGATCCGCAGGTCGCGGCCCAGATGGCGGTCGGCGTCCGCAAGGCGCTCGGCGCCGACTGGGGCATCGCGACCACCGGGGTCGCGGGGCCCGATCCCCAGGACGGCCAGCCCGTCGGGACGGTTTTCGTGGCCGTGGACGGGCCGTTCGGCCCTGGTTCCGGTTCTGCCGCTGGCGGAAAAGTGGAGGGCCTGCGGTTGAACGGCGACCGCGCGGAAATTCGTAGAGAGAGTGTACGGAGCGTACTCGCACTGCTTCTGAGGGAGCTTGCGAGCGAACACACTGGGAATGAGCGGGCACAGGATACGGAACAGAACGGGGGGTTTTGATGTTTGCAGCCCTGAGTGAACACGACATCGCTCCCCGCACGGCCGCGGCGCGAGGCGGTACGGTGGGGCGAGAAGGATGCGGCTACGCGGTCCGAGGAGGGAGCCACCGATGATTCTGCTCCGTCGCCTGCTGGGTGACGTGCTGCGTCGGCAGCGCCAACGCCAGGGCCGTACTCTGCGCGAAGTCTCCTCGTCCGCCCGAGTCTCACTCGGCTATCTCTCCGAGGTGGAGCGGGGGCAGAAGGAGGCTTCCTCCGAACTGCTCGCCGCCATCTGCGACGCGCTGGACGTACGGATGTCCGAGCTCATGCGGGAAGTGAGCGACGAACTCGCCCTCGCCGAGCTGGCCCAGTCTGCTGCGGCCACCCCCAGCGAGCCTGTGCCCACACCGGTACGACCGATGCTGGGTTCCGTCTCGGTGACCGGTGTGCCACCGGAACGGGTGACCATCAAGGCACCCGCCGAAGCGGTGGACGTGGTCGCGGCCTAGCCTCACGCGGGTGTAGACCGACGACGCGCCGACCGGCGCCGGGAACATGCACGTGCCCCGACCGGGGCTTTTCCGGGGAGACCCGGGGAGGCGTCGTCGGGGTTTTCGTGTTCCTCGGGGCCGGTTCCTCGGAGCCGGCTGCGTTTGCCGGGGTGGCATCGGGCGGTCAGGGTGGAGGGGCGCGGTGCGTCCGTGTGCCGTCGGTGCGCCCTCCCGGCGGGTGAGGGCGGCGGTCTAGCTTCGGGGCTGGAGGTGGCCCATGGCACGGCCGATAGTGCGCTGGGGGGCCGTTGTCGGGCTCGGGGCGCTGTGGTGGTGGGCCGTACTGCGGCTCGCGCTGTCGCCTCACGCGGGGGCGCTGGAGGGCGCTGTCGCGGCCGGCGGGTGGGGTCTGAGCCTGTTGCCGGTGCACTGCGTGCCCAAGGCGCGGGCCGCGGGAGCCGTCGAGCGGGGACGCTGGCGGCGGGCGCTGCGGGCTACCACGGCATCGCCACCCCGCCGTTCGGACGCAGGATCTGACCCGTCATGAAGGCCGAGGCGTCGGAGGCCAGATAGAGCACGGCGTGGGCGACGTCCTCCGGCTCGCCGACCCGGCCCAGCGGGGACATGCGGGCCATCAGCGCCTCCGTGCGGGCCTGCTCCTCGGGGTCGTGGCGGTCGGTCATGGGGGTGCGGGTCCAGCCCGGCGCGACCGCGTTGACGCGGATGCCCTCCCGGCCGACCTCGCTCGCCAGCGTCTTCGTCAGCTGCACCACGGCCGCCTTCGCGGCGCCGTAGGCGAGCAGGCCGGGGCGGCCGGTGTCGACGGCGCTGGAGGCCATGGTGACGATGCTCCCGGCGATCCCGCGGGCCAGCATCACGCGGGCCGCCTCCTGGCAGGCGTACAGGACGCCCTTGAAGTTGACGCCGAGCACGCGGTCGAGGTCCTCGTCCCGGGTCTCCAGGACCGGGCTGCTGTGCATGATCCCGGCGATCGCGGCCAGCACGTCCAGGCGCTCGCAGGAGGCGATGGCCTGGCGGAGCTGGGTGCGGTCGGTGACGTCGAGGTGGTGGGTGCGGGCGGTGCCGCCGCCGGCCTTGATCAGGGTGGCCGTCTCGTGCAGGCCCTGGGCGTCACGGTCGGCGCAGTGGACGGCGGCGCCGGCCTCGGCCAGCAGGACGGCCGAGGCGCGGCCGATGCCGCCGGCGGCCCCGGTGACGAATGCGGTGCGTCCGGTGAGGTCGTACGCCGTGACGGGCATGAAGGGACCGTACGAGAGGATCTGACGACCCGTCAATTAGTCGTGCGGCGTGAGGCGCCGCGGACCGGGGCCGGGCCCGTCTGGCAGCCGGGGCACCAGTAGGTGGGGCGGTCGCGGGAGCCGTCGCCCTGGTCGGCCACGCGGATCGAGGTGTGGCAGCGCAGGCACGGGCGGGGTGCGCGGCCGTACACGAACAGGTCCGGCCCGCGCCGGCCCGTGGTGCGCCGGACCGGGCGGTCGCGGTTGTCCTCCAGGAGCTTCTTCGCGAGCGCGGGGAGCTTCGCGGCCCGCTCGGCGGGCAGGGCGCCGACCGGCAGCCACGGGGTGACGCCGAGCAGGAAGCAGAGCTCGCACTTGTAGACATTGCCGATGCCGGCGAGGTTGCGCTGGTCGAGCAGGGCCTCGCCGAGGGGGCGCGCCGGATCGGCCAGGAGGTTGGCCAGGGCCTGGTCGGGATCCCAGTCGGGGCCGAGGAGGTCGGGACCGAGATGGCCGACGGCGCGCTGCTCGTCGGAGGTGCGCAACAGCTCCAGAACCGGCAGGCGGTAGCCGACGGCGGTGCGCTCGCTGTTGCCCAGGATCACCCGGATCTGGTGGGCGGGGCCGCCGGTCCAGCGCCGGCCGTTGTCGAACACCTTCCAGGCGCCGTCCATCCGCAGGTGCGAGTGGAGGGTGAGGCCGCCCTCGATGCGGGTCAGCAGGTGCTTGCCGCGGGGAGTGACGTCCAGGACCGTACGGCCCGTGAGGTCGGCCGTGGCGAACTTGGGCACCCTCAGGTCGCTGCGGGTCAGCACCGTGCCCGCGAGGGCGAGGTGCAGCCGTCTCGCGGTCTGCCAGACCGTGTCTCCTTCGGGCATGGGTCAAGGGTGGCACGTGCCCGCGTCAGGCTCGCAGACGAAGCCCGCGCGGGGTCGCGATGAAGCCCGCTCCTTCCAGGAGGGTGCCGATGGGGGAGGTCAGGGCCTGGGCGCCGTTCACCCGCTCCACGGTGACCGTGCCCAGCGAGCCCGCGCGGGCAGCCGTGGCGAGGGCTTCGGCGGCCGCCCTCAGCCTGGGGTCGTCGGTGGCCGCACCGTCCGGGTCGGCCGGCCAGGCCAGCAGGGTCTTGCCGCCGCGCTCCATGTAGAGCGTCAGCTCACCGTCCACCAGGACCACCAGGGAGCCCGCCTTGCGCCCCGGTTTGTGGCCCGCGCCGGTGGGGGGCTCCGGCCAGGGCAGGGCCGCGCCGTACGCGTTCGCCGGGTCGGCGGCGGCCAGCACCACGGCCCGGGAGTCGGGGGCGGGCCGGTTGCCGCGCTGCGGGAAGGCGCCATGTGAGCTGTACGCGCCGTACCGGCCGTAGGAACCATACGAGCCGTACGGGTCATGCGAGTCGTACGGGGAGCCGGAGCCGCCGCGGGGGCCGCCCGCGCCGGGGGAGGCGAGGTCGCGCGGGGAGACGTACTCGTCGCGGGAGGCCCGGGTGGGTGGGGGGCCGAAGTCGTCGAAGCCGGTGACGTCGTGCCCGGAGCCGTTGCCGCGGGCTCGGGCACCGCCCCGGGGAGCGTCGCCGGCCGCGTCGAAGCCGCCGGTCCAGTCGAACGCGTCGGCGAAGTCGGCACCCTCGGCGGTGTGGCCGAGGGGGGAGTCGCCGTCGGGCGTGCCGTCGCCGGGCGCGGCGAAGGCGTGCGGGGAGCCGAAGGGGTCCTGCGGGCCCGGGGCCGGCGGCCGGGGCAGGGCCTCGCCCCGGTCGCGGGCGTTGGACACCGCGCGCAGCCGGTCCACCGCGCCGTCCATCGCGAACTGGGCCGCGCCGAGCCCCTCCACCACATAGCCGCGCCGGGCCTGACCGCTCTCCTCGAAGGCGGACAGGATGCGGTACGTCGCCGAGAAGCCGCCCTCGACGCCCTCCGCGGCGACGGCGCCCCGGGTGACCACGCCGTGCCGGTCGAGGAGCGTGCGGGCCAGGGCGTGGGCGCGCACCGTCGGGTCGGGTTCGCGGGCCGGCAGCAGGGACCAGCGGCCGGCGACGGTGGGCGGGCCGCTGCGGGAGGCGGGGCGGGCGGCAGCCGTCAGGGAGCCGTAGCGGCCGCGCGGGACGGCGCGTTTGGCGCGGTGGGCGGTGGAGCCCGCGGTGCGGCCCGAACCCAGGAGGGAGCGCATGGGCGCGAGGGTGTCGTTCGTCAGGTGACCGGACCAGGCCAGGTCCCAGACGGCGTCGGCCAGTTGGGGGTCGGTGACGTCCGGGTGGGTGGTCGCGCGGACCTGGTCGGCGATCTGGCGGAAGAACAGGCCGTAGCCGCCGGAGAGGGCGTCCAGGACGGACTGGTGCAGCGCGGTCAGCTCCAGGGGATGCGGCGGCGGCAGGAGCAGCGGGGCCGCGTCCGCCACATAGAGGGAGAGCCAGCCGTCCTTGCCGGGCAGGGCGCCCGCGCCGGCCCACACCACCTCGCCGGCCGCCGTGAGCTCGTCGAGCATCGCGGGCGTGTAGTTCGCCACGCGGGACGGCAGGACCAGCTTCTCCAGGGCCGACGCGGGCACGGACGCGCCCTGCAACTGCTCCACGGCACGCACCAGCCCGTCGATGCCGCGCAGCCCGTGCCCCTTGCCGATGTGCTGCCACTGGGGCAGGAACTGGGCGAGCGCGGCCGGCGGCACCGGCTCCAGTTCGTGCCGCAGGGCCGCCAGCGAACGGCGGCGCAGGCGGCGCAGCACGGTCGCGTCGCACCACTCCTGGCCGATGCCCGCCGGGTGGAACTCGCCCTGGACGACACGGCCGCTCGCGGCCAGGCGGTGCAGGGCGCCCTCCGTGACGGCGACGCCCAGGCCGAAGCGGGCCGCCGCCGTGGCCGAGGTGAAGGGGCCGTGGGTGCGGGCGTAGCGGGCGAGGAGGTCGCCGAGCGGGTCCTTGACCGGCTCCGTGAAGGCCTCCGGGACACCCACCGGGAGCGCCGTGCCGAGCGCGTCGCGCAGGCGGCCCGCGTCCTCGATCGCCGCCCAGTGGTCGGCGCCGCCGATGCGGACGCGGATCGCGCGCCGGGCCGCGGCCAGGTCCTGGGCCCACTGCGGCTCGGCGCCCCGCTCGGCCAGCTCGGTGTCGGTGAGCGGGCCGAGGAGGCGCAGGACGTCCGCCACGCCCTCAACGTCCTTGACGCGGCGGTCCTCGGTGAGCCACTGCAGTTCCTTCTCCAGCTCCGCCAGCACGTCCGCGTCCAGCAGCTCGCGCAGCTCCGCCTGGCCGAGCAGCTCGGCCAGCAGCCGGGAGTCCAGCGACAGGGCGGCGGCGCGGCGCTCGGCGAGCGGCGAGTCCCCCTCGTACAGGAACTGGGCGACGTAACCGAAGAGCAGGGAACGCGCGAAGGGGGACGGCTCCGGTGTGGTCACCTCCACCAGGCGCACCTTGCGGGACTCCAGGTCGCCCATCAACTCGACCAGTCCCGGGACGTCGAAGACGTCCTGGAGGCACTCGCGGACCGCCTCCAGGACGATCGGGAAGGAGCCGAACTCGCTGGCCACCTGCAGCAGTTGGGAGGCGCGCTGGCGCTGCTGCCACAGCGGGGTGCGCTTGCCCGGGTTGCGGCGCGGCAGCAGCAGCGCGCGGGCGGCGCACTCGCGGAAGCGGGAGGCGAACAGCGCCGAGCTGCCGACCTGGTCGGTGACGACCTGGTCGACCTCGCCCTTGTCGAAGACGACGTCCGCCGCACCGACCGGCGCCTGCTCGGCGTCGTACTCGCTGCCCCCCTTCGCCGGCTCCTGGTCGAGCAGGTCCAGGCCCATCAGGTCGGCGTCCGGCAGGCGCAGCACGATGCCGTCGTCGGCGTGCATGACCTGGGCGTCCATGCCGTAGCGCTCGGAGAGCTTGGCGCCGAGGGCGAGCGCCCACGGGGCGTGCACCTGGGCGCCGAAAGGGGAGTGGACGACGACCCGCCAGTCGCCGAGCTCGTCGCGGAAGCGCTCGACGACGATGGTGCGGTCGTCCGGGACGTGGCCACAGGCCTCGCGCTGCTCGTCGAGGTAGGCGAGGACGTTGTCGGCGGCCCAGGCGTCCAGGCCCGCCGTCAGGAGGCGCAGACGGGCGTCCTCCTTGGACAGCGAGCCGATCTCGCGCAGGAACGCGCCCACCGCCCGGCCCAGTTCCAGCGGGCGGCCCAGCTGGTCGCCCTTCCAGAACGGCAGCCGGCCCGGCACGCCCGGTGCGGGCGAGACCAGGACGCGGTCGCGCGTGATGTCCTCGATGCGCCAGGAACTCGTGCCGAGCGTGAAGACATCGCCCACACGGGACTCGTAGACCATCTCCTCGTCCAGCTCGCCGACCCGGCCGCCGCCCTTCTTGGGGTCGGCGCCGGCGAGGAAGACGCCGAACAGGCCGCGGTCCGGGATCGTGCCCCCGGAGGTGACGGCCAGGCGCTGGGCGCCGGGGCGGCCGGTGATCGCGCCGGTGACGCGGTCCCAGACCACGCGCGGGCGCAGCTCGGCGAAGGCGTCCGAGGGGTAGCGGCCGGCCAGCATGTCGAGGGTGGCCGTGAAGGCCGACTCGGGGAGCGCGGCGAAGGGGGCCGCGCGGCGGACGGTCGCCAGCAGGTCGTCGAACTGCCAGGTGTCCAGCGCCGTCATGGCCACGAGCTGCTGGGCCAGGACGTCCAGCGGGTTGGCGGGGATCTTCAGGGACTCGATGGCGCCGGTGCGCATCCGCTCGGTGACCACGGCCGCCTGGACCAGGTCGCCGCGGTACTTGGGGAAGACCACTCCGGTGGAGACCGCGCCGACCTGGTGTCCCGCGCGGCCCACGCGCTGCAGACCGGAGGCCACGGAGGGGGGTGACTCGACCTGGACGACCAGGTCGACCGCGCCCATGTCGATGCCCAGCTCCAGGCTGGAGGTGGCCACGACCGCGGGCAGGCGGCCCGCCTTCAGGTCCTCCTCGACCAGGGCGCGCTGTTCCTTGGAGACCGAGCCGTGGTGGGCCCGGGCGATGACCGGCGGCGCGCCCTGGGCGGCCCCCGAACCGCCCATGAGCTCCGCGGGCGCGTGGTGCTCGGCCAGGGGCTCGCCCGTCGCCCGTTCGTACGCGATCTCGTTGAGGCGGTTGCACAGGCGCTCCGCGAGGCGGCGGGAGTTCGCGAAGACGATCGTGGAGCGGTGGGACTGGACGAGGTCCGCGATCCGCTCCTCCACGTGCGGCCAGATCGACGGGCGTTCCGCGCCCTCCGAGCCGTCGGCCACCGGGGAGCCGCCCAGCTCGCCCAGGTCCTCGACCGGGACGACGACCGAGAGGTCGAACTCCTTGCCCGACGGCGGCTGGACGATCTCCACCTTGCGGCGCGGGGAGAGGAAGCGGGCCACTTCGTCGACCGGGCGGACGGTCGCCGACAGGCCGATGCGGCGGGCCGGCTTCGGCAGCAGCTCGTCCAGGCGCTCCAGGGTGAGCGCGAGGTGGGCGCCGCGCTTGGTGCCCGCCACCGCGTGCACCTCGTCCAGGATCACCGTCTCCACGCCCGTCAGCGCGTCGCGCGTGGCCGACGTCAGCATCAGGAACAGGGACTCCGGGGTGGTGATCAGGATGTCCGGGGGGCGGGTCGACAGCGCGCGACGCTCGGCCGCCGGGGTGTCGCCGGAGCGGATGCCCACCTTGATCTCGGGCTCGGGCAGGCCCTGGCGTACGGACTCCTGGCGGATGCCGGTCAGGGGGCTGCGGAGGTTGCGCTCGACGTCCACGGCGAGGGCCTTGAGCGGGGAGACGTACAGGACGCGGCAGCGCTTCTTCGGGTCGGCGGGCGGGGGCGTCGAGGCGAGCTGGTCCAGGGCGGCCAGGAAGGCGGCGAGGGTCTTGCCGGAGCCGGTGGGGGCCACGACCAGCACGTCCGAGCCCTCGCGGATGGCCCGCCACGCGCCGGCCTGGGCGGCGGTGGGCGCGGAGAAGGCGCCCGTGAACCAGCCGCGGGTCGCGGGGGAGAAGCCGTCCAGGGCTCGGTGTGCGGAGCTGACCATGTGTCCATCCTGCACCCGGGCACTGACAATGCGGGTGACCTGCGGGTTTTGGCCGGGGTGATGCCTGCGGCGCAGGCGCGGGTCCGGTGGGGGTTCGCGTAGCGCCTGCGGTGGGTGAGTGGGGGGCGGGGCCGGGGCGGGGGGGGGTGTCCGTCCTCGGTCGGGCAGGGCCGTCGGTGGGGAGTGGACGGTGATGGACGCCGGCCGCTGCGGGCGGCTCCCCGCCCCGGCCCCTTGCCGCCGTACGCGGGTGCGGCAGTCGTGGGGGGCTGCGCGACCATGGGGGTATGGGTGTGCGTGAGCAGGCGCGGCACTGGCGGTATGCCGAGTTGCCGGGGGTCGATCTGTTGCGGGCCCGGTATGTGCGCAAGGAGTTCGTGCGGCACACCCATGAGGGGTTCGTCATCGCGGCCATCGCGGACGGGGCCGAGGTCTTTCACCATCGCGGGGCCGATCAGTACGCGGGGGCGGGCGCGCTGGCGTTGGTCAATCCCGACACGGCGCATACGGGCCGGGCCGGGGTGCCGGAGGGGTGGCGGTACGGGGCCGTGTATCCGGGGGTGGAGGTCGTGGCCGCGATCGCCGCCGAGACCACCTCGATCCGGGGGACGCCGGGGTTCGCGAGTCCCGTACTTGCCGATCCGTACTGCGTGGGGCTGGTGCACCAGGTGCTGCGGGCCGCCGACGAGGGCAACGCGCTGGCCGCCGACACGCTGCTGCGGGTCGCCGTGACCAGGCTGCTGCGGCTGAACGGCGGATCGCTGCCGCAGCGGACCGTGCGGACGGCGGGGGCCGCCATCGCGGCACGCGCGCGGGAGGTGCTGGAGGAGCGGATGGCCGATCCGCCGAGCCTGGAGGCGCTGGCGTCCGGGCTCGGGACCAGTCCGTTCGCACTGCTGCGGGCCTTCCGGGAGGCGTACGGGCTGCCCCCGCACGCGTGGCTGACCGATGCCAGGGTGCGGCGGGCCCGGGGGCTGCTGGACGCGGGGACCTCGCCGGCGGAGGCCGCGGTGGCCGTGGGATTCACCGACCAGCCGCATCTGAACCGGCACTTCAGCCGGATCGTCGGCGTGCCGCCGGGCGCCTACCAGCGGGAGCGCAAGAACGTACAAGACCGCCGGGGAGGCGTCTTCTAACGTCCGAGGCATGGCAGAGGCAGTAGCAGACATACGTTCTCCGGACGGCCCGGACGGCCCGGACGGCCCGGACGGCGGAAAACCGGACTCCGCCGTCGTACGGGACGCCCTGGGCGTCGGAGTCGCCGTGGGGTTGTCCGGCTTCGCCTTCGGGGTGACCTCCGCCGGCAGCGGGCTCGCGTTGCCGCAGACCTGTGCGCTCAGTCTGCTGGTGTTCACGGGCGCGTCCCAGTTCGCGCTCGTGGGTGCGCTGGCGGCGGGCGGGAACCCGCTCACCGCGGCGGCCGGCGCCTTCTTCCTCGGCGTACGCAACGCCTTCTACGGGCTGCGCCTTTCGCAGGTGCTGGCCCTCCCGCGCGCGGTGCGGCCGTTCGCCGCCCAGTGGGTCATCGACGAGACCACCGCGGTCGCCCTGGCACAGCCCACGCGGCGCGGCGCGCGCGTCGGGTTCGCGGTGACGGGGCTGAGCCTGTATCTGCTGTGGAACCTCACCACCCTGCTCGGCGCCCTGGGGGCCGACGCCATCGGGGACACCGACGCGTGGGGCCTCGACGCCGCCGGACCCGCCGTCTTCCTGGCGCTGCTGGCGCCGATGCTGAAGACCACCACGGAACGTGCCGTCGCCGCTCTCGCCGTGGTGCTGGGGCTCGGCCTGCTGCCCGTCCTGCCCGCCGGGGTGCCCGTCCTGGCGGCGGCGCTCGCGGCCCCGGCCGTCCTGTTCCTGTCCGGCCGACGCACCCGCGAGGAGGACGTCCGTTGAACACCTGGATCGCCGTCGGTGCGACCGCCCTCGGCTGCTACGCCGTCAAGCTCGCCGGTCTGCTGGTGCCGGCCGGCACCCTTCAGAGGCCGCTCGTCAGACGCCTGGCCGCGCTGTTGCCGGTGGCCCTGCTGGCCGCGCTGACCGCTCAGCAGACCTTCGCCGACGGGCGTGCCCTGGTCGTCGACGCACGGGTCGCGGGGCTCGCCGCGGCAGCCGTCGCGCTGGTGCTGCGGGCACCCTTCCTGCTGGTCGTCGCGGCGGCCGTGGTGGTGACCGCGGGGGTGCGGGCCATGGGCGGGTGAGGTCCGCCGGTCAGCCGATGGACCAGCCGTGCGCCCTGAGCGCGCGCAGCGCCTCGATCGTCACCACAGGGCGGGCCTCCAGGGCGATGCCCGGTGTCCACTGGCGCCAGCGGACGGGCCAGCCGCCGTCCTCCTGCTGGGAGTCGGCGAGGAAGTCCAGGGAGCGTGCCATCTCGTCGTCCGTGAACCACGCGCGCGCGAGCGAACTCGGCGTCTTCGCGTAGTCGTGCGGGAAATGGTGCTCGCCGGGGGCGTAACCGGGCGCGACCGGATAGGCGGCGCGATCGTCCGGGTCCAGTACGGCCAGCCGGTGCGCGCGCACCATGCGGCCGAGGCGGTCGGCGGCCGCCTCCGCGCGCGGGCGGTCGGGAGCGGAGTCCAGGAAGGCCACGGCGGCCTCGATCTCGTAGGGGTGCGAGCTCTCCAGGGAGTCGATCGCCTGCCAGCAGAAGTCCGTGGCCCGGAACAGCCAGGCGTGCCACACCTCGTTGCGGTGCAGCAGACCCACCACCGGCCCGGTGGCCAGGAGTTCGCTCGGCGGGTCGTCCAGGACGGGCATGAACGGGGCCGCCGGGTAGCCGCGCTGGCTGGGATGGATCGCAGGCAGCGCCCCGTCCGTGGTGGAGACGGAGGTGAGGTAGCGGCACACGCGCTCCACGCGCTGTCCCCCGCAGCGGCCGATGGAGTCCAGGACGCGCAGCGCGTGCGCGGTGTGCAGCGGCTGGCTGACCGGGCCGCGCAGATCGGGCTCCAGCGCGTGGCCGTACCCGCCGTCCTCGTTGCGGTAGGCGTCCAGCGCCGTCTCCACCGGGTCGGCGCCGCCGTTCAGGAAGTGGTGTGCGAAGAGGCGCTGCTCCAGCACGCGCGCGGTGAGCCACACGAAGTGCTCGGCGCGGAAGAGCGGGGAGTGCGCCGGGGGCGTAGCGGGGAGTGGGGAAGCTCCTGTTTCGGACATGGGTCAGACCGTAGGCCGGAAAGCGGTCTCGGCAAGCGGTCCCGGCTCAGGCCCACCCCCAGGGGCGGGATACTGGAGGCATGCGGTTGACGGTCTTCTGGCAGCGGATGACGGAGCACTTCGGTCCGGGGTACGCCGACACCTTCGCGCGCGATCACGTGATGTCGGAGCTCGGCGGGCGCACCGTTCACGAAGCGCTGGACGCCGGCTGGGACGCCAAAGACGTGTGGCGCGTGGTCTGCACGGTCATGGACGTTCCGGGAGAGAAGCGCTGAGCCCGTACGAAGATCGCAGGACGGCAGCCGATTGTCCGTCCCGTCGGCGAGACTTGCATCGTGGCACCGACTGACGAGAGCGGGCAGCTCGCCCGGCACGCATCCCCGTTCGGCACGACGCCGCCCGACCGGCCCCCGGCCGACGGCGCCGGGCCGGGCGGCCGTATGCCGCGCTGGCTGCCGCGCGCCGTGGTGCTCGTGCTCGCCCTCTACGCCGCCTTCCAGCTGGGCACCTGGGCCTTCCACCAGCTGACCGGGCTGCTGATCAACATCCTCATCGCGTTCTTCCTGGCCCTCGCCGTCGAGCCCGCGGTGAGCTGGATGGCCTCCCGGGGCATGCGCAGGGGGCTTGCCACCTTCCTGGTCTTCCTCGCCGTGATGATCATGGCGGCGGGTTTCGTCACCCTGCTCGGCTCGATGCTCGCGGGCCAGATCATCAAGATCGTCGAGGACTTCCCGGACTATCTCGACTCCGTCATCAACTGGGTCAACACGCACTTCCACACCGACCTGAAGCGCGTGGACATCCAGGAGGGCCTGCTGCGCTCCGACTGGCTGCGCAACTACGTCCGCAACAGCGCCACCGGCGTGCTGGACGTGTCCGCCCAGGTCCTCGGCGGCCTCTTCCAGTTGCTGACCATCGCGCTGTTCTCGTTCTACTTCGCCGCGGACGGCCCCCGGCTGCGGCGGACCATCTGCTCGGTGCTGCCGCCCGCGCGGCAGGCCGAGGTGCTGCGCGCGTGGGAGATCGCCGTCGACAAGACCGGCGGCTACCTGTACTCGCGCGGTCTGATGGCACTCATCTCCGGAGTCGCGCACTACGTCCTGCTACAGGCGCTGGGCGTGCCCTACGCGCCCGTGCTCGCCGTCTGGGTGGGCCTCGTCTCGCAGTTCATCCCGACCATCGGCACGTACCTCGCGGGCGCCCTGCCCATGCTGATCGCCTTCACGGTGGAGCCCTGGTACGCGCTGTGGGTGCTGGTCTTCGTCGTGATCTACCAGCAGTTCGAGAACTACGTGCTGCAACCCAAGCTGACCTCCAAGACGGTCGACATCCATCCCGCCGTCGCCTTCGGATCGGTCATCGCCGGCACCGCGCTCCTCGGTGCCGTCGGCGCCCTGATCGCGATTCCGGCGGTCGCCACGCTGCAGGCGTTCCTGGGGGCGTATGTGAAGCGGTACGCCGTCACGGACGATCCGCGGGTGCAGGGGCACCGGCGCGGGGGGTCGGGGTCGGCGGCCGAGACGGGCGCGAGGACGGGGACGAGGTCGGGGCGTGGGCTGTTCGCACGCTTGACACGCCTGGGGGCGCAGCGGCCGGGGGCGGGTACGGAGGCGCGGAGCGAGGCGGGGCGGCCCGCGGGCACGGAGGCGCGGGGCGAGGCGGGACCGCCCGCGGGCACGGAGGCGCGGGGCGAGGCGGGACCGCCCGCGAGCACGGATACCCGGGATGTGCCGGATTCCCCGGGCTCCTCAGAATCCCCGGGCTCCCCAGAATCCCCGGATTCCCCGAGCTCCGGGGAGACCTTCTCCTGACGCGCGGGCCGTGACCGCGGTTCAGTACGTGAGGGCCGCCCACACTCCCGCGCCGGTGACGGCCACCGCGTAACAGGCGGTCGCCGTGGTCACGACCCGCTGCCGGACCGGCTCGCTCCAGGACGTGCGGGACAGCAGCCAGGCCAGGGCCGGCAGGACCAGCACCGCGTGCAGGCTGACGCCGTGCAGGGGCTTGAGCGGGGCCGTCGAGTGGTACGCCGCCTCCTGGTGACCGGTGCGGGTGAGGATCACCCCGCGCGCGATCATCGCCGCTCCCGAGCCGAGGGCGACCAGCAGGATCGCGAACCCGGACCGCACGGCGAGCGCCATCCCGGCGGGCCCGGTCGGCCGATGCCGGAACGAGGCCACAGCGAACACGGTCAGCAGCACCACGAGGACACCGCCGCCGACGGCGAGCGTCATCGACACCGCGGTGTCGAAGGGCGTCTCCATGTCGAGGTGCGAGGGCACCTTCCGCCACGCCTGGAGGGTGATGCCGCCGACCTCCACGACACAGTCGGCGGCGAACACGGCGAGCAGGAGGGTGCGCAGCCGTGGTCCGACGCGCACATACGAGGTGACCCAGGTGACCGCCATCAGGGTCACACCGAAGGACAGCCCGAACGTGACGGGCTTGCGCCAGGAGACGGGGCCGTACCAAGGGCCGCCGTCGACGGCGAACACGACCAGGTGCACCAGGCCGGAGGCGATGAGGAGGAGACCGGTCGCGTGGCACAGGCGCTCAACAGGACGTGTGCCGGGCCACCGGACCGCCGGGGCCGCCCGGACCGACGACCGCGCCGGGGCCGTGGACGCCGTCGCCGGGCCGCCGCTCGCGTCTGGGATCCGTTGCGTCTCCATGCCTCCACCCTCCCGAGAACGACCAGCCTGGTCGTCCTCCGGGCGGAGACATCCGCCGTACGCCCCCCGAAGCAGACGGGACTTGGGGCGGTCGGACGTAGTCTCGGGAGTGCCGCGTGGTGCGCTTGACACGAAAATCGAACATCCATTCTTATGGAGGCTCCGGCGGGGCTCTCGACGGGGAGTTCGCCCAGTTTTGGGTGTGGATGTACCCGAGTTATCCACAGGCCGGACCGGCGTCGGGGCGCATTGTCAGTGGCAGGCGTTAGCGTCTTTGACGTGAAGCGATCGACTCAAGCAAACCGGGTGGAACCCATGGCAGGAACCGACCGCGAGAAGGCCCTCGACGCCGCGCTCGCACAGATTGAACGGCAATTCGGCAAGGGCGCGGTCATGCGCATGGGCGAGCGGTCCAAGGAGCCCATCGAGGTCATCCCGACCGGGTCGACCGCGCTCGACGTGGCCCTCGGCGTCGGCGGCCTCCCGCGCGGCCGCGTCGTCGAGATCTACGGACCGGAGTCCTCCGGTAAGACCACGCTGACCCTGCACGCGGTGGCGAACGCCCAGAAGGCCGGCGGCCAGGTCGCGTTCGTGGACGCGGAGCACGCCCTCGACCCCGAGTACGCGCGCAAGCTCGGCGTCGACATCGATAACCTGATCCTCTCCCAGCCGGACAACGGCGAGCAGGCCCTGGAGATCGTGGACATGCTGGTCCGCTCCGGCGCCCTCGACCTCATCGTCATCGACTCCGTTGCCGCGCTCGTCCCGCGCGCGGAGATCGAGGGCGAGATGGGCGACAGCCACGTCGGTCTGCAGGCCCGCCTGATGAGCCAGGCGCTGCGGAAGATCACCAGCGCGCTCAACCAGTCCAAGACCACCGCCATCTTCATCAACCAGCTGCGCGAGAAGATCGGCGTCATGTTCGGCTCCCCGGAGACCACGACCGGTGGCCGGGCGCTGAAGTTCTACGCCTCGGTGCGTATCGACATCCGTCGCATCGAGACCCTGAAGGACGGCACGGAGGCGGTCGGCAACCGCACCCGCTGCAAGGTCGTCAAGAACAAGGTGGCGCCGCCCTTCAAGCAGGCGGAGTTCGACATCCTCTACGGCCAGGGCATCTCCCGCGAGGGTGGCCTGATCGACATGGGCGTGGAGCACGGCTTCGTCCGCAAGGCCGGCGCCTGGTACACGTACGAGGGCGACCAGCTCGGTCAGGGCAAGGAGAACGCGCGCAACTTCCTGAAGGACAACCCCGACCTGGCCAACGAGATCGAGAAGAAGATCAAGGAGAAGCTGGGCGTCGGCGTGCGGCCGGAGGAGCCGAGCGCGGAGCCGGGAGCGGACGCCGCGGTCACCGTCCCCGCGGACGACGCGGCGAAGACGGTGCCGGCCCCGGCGGCCGCCAAGGCGGCCAAGACCAAGGCCCCGGCTGCCAAGAGCTGACCGCATGACACGGCGAACCGACTGGACCGAGTACGCCTACCAGGACGCCGCGCGTGAGCGCGGAGCGGCAGGCGACGGGGGTTTCGCCGGGCCGGGCGGCATGGCGTACGGGGACGGCGACGGCGCGGACGGGGGACACGGCCGCGTGGCGTCGTACGGCCACGGGGGGTCGTACGACGCCACGGAGCCGAGCGGTGACGCGCTCGGCGAAGGGCCGTGGCCGGACGACGGCGAGCCGGGCGGCCCCGGCTCGTTCGGCGAGTCCGGCGAGGGCTCGCGCCGTGGTCCAGGGGCTCGTGGCGGAGCCCGTGGTGCGGGCGGCTCCCGCGGACGTCGGCAACGGCGTCGCGGAGAGCCGGCCGGTGAGGACGGGGGCCCCTCCTCCTCGTCGAGGGCCGAGCGGGAGGAGCCCCCGGCGGACCCGGTGGAGCGGGCGCGGGCGATCTGTCTGCGCCTGCTCACCGGGACGCCGCGCACGCGCAAGCAACTCGCGGACGCCCTGCGCAAGCGGGAGATCCCGGACGAGGCCGCGGAGGAGGTGCTGTCGCGGTTCGAGGAGGTCGGACTGATCAACGACAGCGCGTTCGCGGACGCCTGGGTGGAGTCCCGGCACCATGGCCGGGGGCTCGCCCGGCGGGCGCTCGCCCAGGAGCTGCGGACCAAGGGCGTCGACTCCACGCTGATCGACGCGGCGGTCGCGCAGCTCGACTCCGAGCAGGAGGAGGAGACGGCGCGCGAGCTCGTCGCCCGCAAGCTGCGCTCCACCCGCGGCCTCGACCGCGACAAACGGCTGCGCCGCCTCGCCGGCATGCTCGCCCGCAAGGGCTACCCCGAGGGCATGGCCCTGCGCGTGGTCCGGCGGGCGCTGGAGGAAGAGGGGGAGGACACGGAGTTCCTGGAGGACGAGGGCTTCTGAGGGGGCGTGGCTGAGCGCCATAACGGCTGGGGCCGAGCGCAGGGAGGGTGGGGCTGAGGGCCGAGAAGGTATCGCTCAGCGCCGAGAAGGTACGGCTGAGCGCCGAGAGCGTCAGCCAAGCGTCGGGTGGATGAGCCGAGCGCTGAGCGGATGAGCCGAGCGCCGAGAGTGTGAGGCGGGCGTCTGCAGGGCGCGGTTGGGTGCAGACAGGGTGCTGCCCCATGCGGACAGGACGCGGCTTGGTACAGACAAGGTGACGCCAGCCTCCGCCCGGCACAGCAGTTGGCGGGGTGTGAAGGGCAGCGGATCGGGAACCGTCGCCCGGAGTTCCGTCCCAACAACCCCACGACGCGCACTCTTACCTTGCGCCCCCAGCGGGGTCGGTCGACGCCGGTCCTGGGTACCGTCTGCTGCCGTCGTGGAGCCGCCTCACCGGCTGCCGTCCTGCGCGTGCCCTGTACGTGCGCCGCAACCAGCGGCCGTACCCCCGCATCCGTGCAGTACCCCTTCGCGTGCTTCCCCCCGCGCCCGCGTCAATGCTCAGCCGACTCTGCCCAGAGCCCGGTCTCCCACCCCCGAAAGGCGCCTCGTCGTGGTCGAAGCCCAGTTCCGAAGAACCTCGCTTGGACGCCTGAGCCTGTCGGTCTTCGGCATGGTCCTGCTGCTCGGCGGGTGCGGGCTGATGCCCGGTGGGGACGACGCGAAGCCGTTGGTCGAGGGGACGATCACGCTGGGGTTCGTCAACGGGGGCGGCACCGAGTTCCACACATGCCTGCGCAAGGCCGTCGAGGAGGCGGCCAACAGCAACCTCGCCCGGATCCGGACCGCCAACTCCCACCAGGACGCCGCGACCGAGCTGGCGAACATCGACGACATGATCGCCCGCAAGGTGAACGCGCTGATCGTGCAGACCGTCGACGTGAACGCGCTGGAAGGAGACATCGCCAGGGCGAAGAAGGCCGGGATACCGGTCTTCCTCACCTCGGTCGTGCCGCAGGACACCTCCGGCATCCTCGGCGCCGTCGTCGTCGACCTGAAGAAGGTGGGGCGGCTGGACGCCGGATGGATCCAACAGGACGCCGGCGGCAAGGACGTCGAGGTCGGCATCGTCGCCGGTGCCCCGGGCGCCGCCTCCGACCTGCTGGTGAACGGCTTCAGGGGCGCCCTCCCGGCCAACGCCCGGGTCGTCGCCGACCAGCCCGGCATGTTCGACCCGGTGAAGGCCCGGACCGTCGCCGCGAACATGATCCAGGCCCACCCGGACCTCGACTACGCCTTCGTCGCCAACGAGGAGATGGGCTTCGCCGTCCGCAAGGCCTTCGACGCGGCCGGCCACAAGGACGTCAAGATCGTCACCGTCAACGGCACGGACGAGGGACTGGCCGCCCTCAAGGACGGCCGTTTCGCCGCGACGGTATCCAACTCGGCCGCGGACACTGGTGAGCTGGCGGTGACCAACGCGATCGATCTGCTGCGCGGACGCAAGGCCGAGAAGATCGCGCGGACGCCGGCCGAGCTGATCACCAAGGACAACGCGGACACCGCCCCGCTGTACTGCCAGGCGGACGGCTACTTCTGACCGCCCGCCAGGCCGACGGCCCCCGACCGCCTACGGCGTCACCGGCAGCCCCGCCGCCCGCCACGCCTGGAACCCGCCCACCAGATCGGTGGCCCGGCCCAACCCCAACTGGTGCAGGGACGCCACCGCGAGGCTCGACGCGTAGCCCTCGTTGCAGACGACCACGATCCGCAGGTCATGGCCGGTGGCTTCGGGCAGGCGGTGGCTGCCCTGCGGATCGAGGCGCCACTCCAGTTCGTTGCGCTCGACGACGAGGGCACCGGGGATCAGCCCGTCGCGCTCGCGCAGGGCCGCGTACCGGATGTCCACCAGCACCGCCTCACCGGCCCGGGCGGCCTCGTACGCCTCCTCCGGTTCGACACGCGCGTAGCCCGCCCGCACCCGCTCCAGCAACTCGTCGATGCCGACGGGTCGTTCGCCCAGGTCGCTCACTGCCAGTCCTCCGGTCGCTCGACCTGCTCCAGCCGCAGGATCTGGCCGACGCGGCTGTAGCGGCGGATCTGCGGCAGCGGCGGGTAGTAGGCGTGGACGGAGATCGCGTGCCGGTCGGCGGACTCGTTGAACACCTCGTGGACGTGGTGCCGGCCGAAGGCCCGCCCCTTGCCGGTCGGCAGCCGCCGCTCCCGGTCCACCCCGTCGGTCAGTTCCAGGGTCTTCCAGCCGTCCGCGGGCAGCCGCGCGGCGAGGGAGTTCTCCCTCAGCTCACCGGCCGCCGTCACGAAGGCGCCGACGGACTCGGCGTGGTCGTGCCAGCCGGTGCCCGTGCCGGGCGGCCAGCCGATCAGCCAGGCCTCGCTGCCGCCGGGGCCCTCCAGCCGCACCCAGGTGCGGCCTTCCGGGTCGAGCGGGAGCGAGTCGATCAGCTCGGCGTCGGCGGCGACGCGCCGCACGAAGTCGAGGAGGTCGGCCTGCGTCGGCACGGAGACCGGCGCGGTCGCGGACGCGGCAGGGGAGACAGACACGTGACACCGTCCTGAAAGAGAGTTCGCGGAGCACGCGCGACGACGGAAAGCGGCGCGCGTGGGTGAGGAAGGGGATGCGAATTCAGCAGGACACGTGACACAGGCAGCCGGGGTAGCGGACGAGGTCCAGATGGACCCTCCGCCACAGGCGCACACAGGTGTCGGTCACGATCCGGAGTACACCATGACGGCCAGGAACGGTCAACTCACCGTCACTATGTGGACCGCACGGTGACGGTGAGTACGGCGGGCAGACGAACGACAGCCGTACGCGGCTTCAACGCGCCCCGGCCCCCGCCTCGGCCCCCTCCGTCGCCGGTCCTCCCAGCGCCGCCTCCGCCGCCGCGTACAGATCGGCCGGGCGGACGCCGGCCAGTGCCGTCACCAGGTGACCGTCCGGCCGTACCAGCAACACGGTGTGGGCCGCCGCCCCCGGATAGCTCTCGGCGACCAGCAGTTCGGCGGGCCGCGGCAGCGCGGTGACCGCCGCCGCCAGCCGGGGCATGACCCCGGCGGTGACCCAGTGCTTGCGGTCCCACACGCCCGTGCCCGGCGCGATCAGCACCACCAGCAGCGCCCCCCGGCCCAGCCGGTCCCGCAGCCGGACGAAGGAGCCGTCCTCCGCGGTCACCCGCACATCGGCGACGGGCGCCCCCGGCTCCGTGCCCAAGGGCACCTCTCCCTCCAGGTGCCGCGGCGCCAGCGGCGAGGCGGCGTACGCCCCCGGCGCGCCCAGCACCCCGCGCCCCAGGTGACCGTCCGTGAGCAGCGCGTCGTGGCCCCGGGCCGTCCCGGGGACGTAGGCGCGCAGCCCTCCGCCGCCGCGCAGCATCGGCAGGGCCTGGTCGGCGGCGCGCAACCGGGCGGCGACGACCGCGCGCCGCTCCGCCTGGTAGCTGTCGAGCAGCGCCTCGTGCGGCCCGTGGTGCCAGGCCGAGGCCAGCTTCCAGGCGAGGTTGTCGGCATCCCGGAGCCCCTCGTCCAGCCCCTGCGTGCCGAGCGCGCCGAGCAGATGCGCGGCGTCCCCGGCGAGGAAGACCCGGCCGGCCCTCCAGCGGCGGGCCAGCCGGTGGTGCACGGTGTGGACGCCGGTGTCGAGGAGTTCGTACGACGGTGTGGCGCCCTCCGTCCAGCCGGCCAGGGTCTCTCGGATGCGGGCGACCAGCAGCTCGGGCGTGACCAGGTCCTTGCCCGGCGGCAGCAGCCAGTCCAGGCGCCACACCCCGTCCGGGAGCGGGCGTCCGGCCACCTCCCCGCCCGAGGGTCCCGACGTCCGCCACGGCGGCATCCGATGGAGCAACGCTTCGCGGTCCCACGGAAGTTCCGTGCGCAGTGCGGCCACGGCGTGTCGCTCCACCGCCGTACGGCCCGGGAAGCGGATGTCCTGGAGTTTGCGGACCGTCGAGCGGGGGCCGTCGCAGCCGACCAGGTAACTGCCGCGCCACCAGGTGCCCTTCGGGCCGCGGGTGTGGGCGGTGACGCCGGAGGGCTCCTGCTCGATGCCGTCGAGGCGGCTGTCCACGGCGACCTTGGCCAGCCGCTCGTGGACCAGGGCCTGGCGCAGGGCGTCGGTCAGGACGTGCTGGGCGATGTGCAGCGGAGCGGGGTCGGTGTCGTCGTCGAAGATGATCTCGCGCATCACCTGCTTGCGCCGCAGGGACCGCCATCCGGCCCAGCGCACACCGGCCTCGTCCATGTCCAGACCGGTCAGCCGCTGCATCAGGGCGGCGGTGTCCTCGCGCAGGACGACCGTGCGGGCGAGGCGGGGTTCGTCCTTGCCGGGACCCTCGTCGAGCACGACCGAGGGCACTTCCTGGCGCGCCAGAGCCAGGGCGAGCGTGAGCCCGACGGGCCCCGCTCCGACGATGATCACCGGGTCCACGGCGTGGCGCCCCCTGCCCGCGGCGGTGTCCTGAAGGACGTACGTGAACAGGAAGTTGGAGCAGGGTGCACGATCACAGAACGTATGCAACCCATTGCCGGTGCTTGCGTCAAGTGACGGAGGCAGTGGCGATCACGCCACTGCCTCCGTGTGGGTCAAGCGGGTTGACCGATCATCAGATCAGGCCGCGGCGCCGGTCCCGTAGCCGCCGCCGACCTCGGCCGCGTTGAGTTCCTCGACGTCTCCGACGCCGACCACCGCGCCCGTGCCGCGCTTGCTCCGCCGCAGCCTTCCCTCCAGCCAGCTGGCGAAGCTGGTGAGGAGGAAGTTGACGACGATGTAGATGATCGCCACCACGACGAAGCTCTGGATGACGTTGGCGTAGTTGGCCGCCAGGGTGCTGCGCGTGTTGAGCAGCTCGGTGTAGCCGATCATCACACCGCCCAGCGCGGTGTCCTTCACGATCACCACGAGCTGGCTGACGATGGCTGGCAGCATCGCCGTGACCGCCTGCGGCAGCAGGATGCTGGTCATCGTCTGGCCCTTGCGCAGCCCGATCGCGTACGCGGCCTCCGTCTGGCCGCGGGGCAGCGCGAGGATGCCGGCCCGCACGATCTCGGCGAGCACCGAGGCGTTGTAGAGCACCAGGCCGGTGACGACCGCGTACAGCGGCCGGTCCTCGCTGCCGACGCTGGTGGAGCGGGCGTAGAACTCGTTGGCGAACAGCATCAGCAGCAGGACCGGGATCGAGCGGAAGAACTCGACCACGACGCCGGCCGGGATGCGCACCCACCGGTGGTCCGACAGCCGGGCGATGCCGAAGACCGCGCCCAGCGGAAGCGCGATGACCATGGACAGCGCGGCGGCCTTCAGGGTGTCGCCGAGGCCCGGCAGCAGGTACGTCGTCCACGCCTCGGAGGTGGTGAACGGCTGCCACAGGGACCACTTCAGCTGGCCCTTGTCGTCCATCGTGTTCCAGACCCACCACAGCAGCAGGGCGAGCAGGACGACGAAGACGACCGAGAGGACGACGTTGCGCCGCCGGGCCCGGGGGCCGGGAGCGTCGTAGAGGACGGAGGTCATCGCTTCACCGCCAGTCGCTTGCCCAGCCAGCCCAGGAAGAGCCCGGTGGGCAGGGTCAGCACCACGAACCCGAAGGCGAAGACCGCGCCGATCAGCAGGGTCTGCGCCTCGTTCTCGATCATCGACTTCATCAGGTAGGCGGCCTCGGCCACGCCGATCGCGGCCGCCACAGTGGTGTTCTTGGTCAGGGCGATCAGCACGTTGGCCAGCGGGCCGATGACCGAGCGGAACGCCTGCGGCAGCACGATCAGCCGCAGCGTCTGGCTGAAGCTCAGCCCGATGGCCCGGGCCGCCTCGGCCTGGCCCAGCGGCACGGTGTTGATGCCGGACCGCAGGGCCTCGCAGACGAAGGCCGCGGTGTAGGCGACCAGACCGAGCACCGCCAGCCGGAAGCCCTGCACCTTGAAGTCGGAGGCGCCCATGGTCACGCCGAAGATGTCGGCCAGGCCCAGCGAGGTGAACAGGATGATGACCGTGAGGGGGATGTTCCGCACGATGTTGACGTAGGCGGTGCCGAACCCGCGCATCAGCGGAACCGGGCTGACCCGCATCGCGGCCAGCAGGGTGCCCCAGACCAGGGAGCCGACGGCGGAGAGGACGGTGAGCTTCACCGTCATCCAGAACGCCCCTAGGACGTCATAGCCTTGGAGAAAGTCGAACACGATGTCCCGCGCTTCCGGGTGGATGGCGTACGAGAAGGGCCCGGCGCGCCGTCGCCGTGATCGCGCGAGGCGACGGCGCGCACCGGGGAACCCTGGGGAGCCGGCCCTGCCTTACTTGACGATCTGACCGATCTTCGGCGCGGGCTCGTTCTTGTAGTCGGCCGGACCGAAGTTCTTGTCGACCGCCTTCTGCCAGGAGCCGTCGCTGACCATCGACGTCAGCGCGTCGTTGATCTTGTTGACGGTCGCGGTGTCACCCTTCTTCACACCGATGCCGTAGTTCTCGTTGCTGAGCTTCAGCCCGGCGAGCTTGAACTGGCCCTTGTACTTGTCCTGCGCGGCGAAGCCCGCGAGGATCGAGTCGTCGGTGGTCACGGCGTCGACGGCACCGCTCTGCAGGGCCGCGATGCACTCCGAGTAGCCGCTGTACTCCTTGAGGTTGGCCTTCGGGGCGATCGTCTTCTGGACGTTCTGCGCCGAGGTGGAGCCGGTCACGGAGCACAGCTTCTTGCCGTTGAGGTCCGTGCCCTTGGAGATGTCCGAGTCCTTCTTGACCAGCAGGTCCTGGTGGGCCAGCAGGTAGGGACCGGCGAAGTCGACCTTCTGCTTGCGCTCGTCGGTGATGGAGTAGGTGGCCGCGATGAACTTGACGTCACCGCGCTGCAGGGCGTTCTCGCGGTCGGCGCTCTTGGTCTCGACGAACTCGATCTGGCTGGGCTTGTAGCCGAGCTTGCCGGCCACGTACGTCGCCACGTCCACGTCGAAGCCGGAGAAGGAGCCGTCCGGCTCCTTCAGGCCCAGACCGGGCTGGTCGTACTTGATGCCGACCTTGATCTTGCCGCCGCCGCTGGAGGAGCCGCTGTCGTTGTCGTCGCTGGACCCGCACGCCGTGGCGGCCACGGCGAGGGCGAGCACGGCGGCCGAGGCGGCGGTGACCTTGCGGAGCTTCATGGTGAACATCCTTCGGGTGGTGAAGAGAGAAATGGCCTGCGGTGACGGAAGCCGGCCCGGAAACGTCAGTGGTGCAGGATCTTCGACAGGAAGTCCTTGGCACGGTCGCTGCGCGGGTTGCTGAAGAACTGGTCGGGCGCAGCCTCTTCGACGATCCGGCCGTCCGCCATGAACACCACGCGGTTTGCAGCCGATCGTGCGAATCCCATCTCATGGGTGACGACGATCATGGTCATGCCGTCCCGGGCGAGCTGCTGCATCACTTCGAGGACCTCGTTGATCATCTCCGGGTCGAGCGCCGACGTCGGCTCGTCGAAGAGCATCACCTTCGGGTCCATGGCCAGGGCCCGCGCGATGGCCACCCGCTGCTGCTGGCCGCCGGAGAGCTGCGCCGGGTACTTGTCGGCCTGCGTGCCCACGCCCACCCGGTCGAGCAGCGCGCGGGCCTTCTCCTCGGCCTGCTTCCTGTCCGCCTTGCGGACCTTGATCTGGCCCAGCATCACGTTGTCGAGCACGGTCTTGTGCGCGAAGAGGTTGAAGGACTGGAAGACCATGCCGACGTCGGCCCGCAGCCGGGCCAGCTCCTTGCCCTCCTGGGGCAGCGGCTTGCCGTCGATCGTGATCGTGCCCGAGTCGACCGTCTCCAGCCGGTTGATGGTCCGGCACAGGGTGGACTTGCCGGACCCGGACGGCCCGATGACCACGACGACCTCCCCGCGGGCGATCGTCAGATCGATGTCCTGGAGCACGTGCAACGCGCCGAAGTGCTTGTTGACGCTCTTCAGGACGACCAGTTCTCCGGCCTGGGGTACCGCGTCTTCCTTGGCCACCGACACTTCGGTCATCGCTATCGGGCTCCGTCCTGCTCGGTTTCCGAGGACAGTAGTGACCCGCTTCCACCAGCGTCATTACATCTGAGGGAGATCTGAGCATCACGATCCGATAGCAATCGGACACGTGTCGTAGCAGAGGTCACCAGGTGCGTATCGGCCGGGTAACGGAAGCGGTCCGCAACCGGAACCCACTTGACGGCGTCGTCGTCCATCAGCGTGACTGCCATGGTGCACGCGCGCGTGGGCACGCGTGCGTACCGATCCTGTTCGTACGGCCGATGAACCGAAGGGGGCCCGGATGAGACTGCTCCTCGTCGAGGACGACAACCATGTCGCCGCCGCTCTGTCCGCGGTCCTGGCGCGGCACGGCTTCGACGTCACCCACGCGCGCAGCGGCGAGGAGGCCCTCCAGGCGCTCGTCCCGGAGGGCAACGGCTTCGGCGTCGTCCTCCTCGACCTGGGCCTGCCCGACCAGGACGGCTACGAGGTCTGCGGCAAGATCCGCAAGCGCACCAGCACCCCGGTGATCATGGTCACCGCCCGCTCCGACGTGCGCTCGCGCATCCACGGCCTCAACCTCGGCGCCGACGACTACGTGGTCAAGCCGTACGACACCGGGGAACTGCTCGCCCGCATCCACGCCGTCAGCCGGCGCACCGCCCACGAGGACGCAGCGCACGGCGAGGGCAGCGCGCTGCGCCTGGGCTCCGTGGTCATCGAACTGCCCACCCGGCAGGTCACCGTCGACGGTTCGGTCGTCCAACTGACCCGCAAGGAGTTCGACCTGCTCGCCCTGCTCGCGCAGCGCCCCGGGGTCGTCTTCCGCCGCGAGCAGATCATCAGCGAGGTGTGGCGCACCAGCTGGGAGGGGACCGGGCGCACCCTGGAGGTGCACGTCGCCTCACTGCGCGCCAAGCTGCGCATGCCGGCGCTGATCGAGACCGTGCGCGGCGTCGGCTACCGGCTCGTCGCCCCGGCCGCCTAGCGGGCACGGGGTGCGTACACGTCTCCTTCCGCTGCTCATCGTCCTGATGGCGGCGGTGCTGCTGGCCCTCGGCATCCCGCTCGCCGTCAGCGTGGCCGCCGCCCAGCAGCAGAAGGTCGTCGTCGACCGCATCGACGACACCGCCCGTTTCGCCGCCCTCGCCCAGTTCGTCACCGACGCCTGCAGCTCCACGCGCACCTCCACGGACGAGCGCCTGGAGACCCTGCAGAGCGAACTCGTCAGCTACCACGACGTCTACGGCATCCGCGCCGGCGTGTTCTGCCGCACCGACATCCCCATGGCCCAGGCACCGGCGAGCTTCTTCCTGCCCAACTCGGGGGTGGTGCGCGAGGCGTTCGCGGAGGCGCTGCTCAGCCGCCGCAGCCACGACCCGAAACAGGTGTGGCCCTGGCAGCGCAACCGGCTCGTCGTCGCCTCGCCCGTCATCCGGGACGGCGACGTCGTCGCGGTCGTCGTCACCGACTCGCCCACCGGGCCGATGCGTGCGCGCATCCTGCACGGCTGGCTGGTCATCGGCGCGGGCGAGGTCGCCGCGATGCTGCTGGCCGTCGGCGCCGCCCTGCGCCTGACCGGCTGGGTCCTCCGTCCCGTACGCGTCCTGGACGCCACCACCCACGCCATCGCCAGCGGCCGGCTCAAGTCCCGGGTCGCGGCCGCCGGCGGGCCCCCGGAACTCAGACGCCTGGCCCGCTCGTTCAACGAGATGGCGGACAACGTCGAGGACGTGCTGGAGCAGCAGCGCGCCTTCGTCGCCGACGCCTCGCACCAGCTGCGCAACCCCCTCGCCGCGCTGCTGCTGCGCATCGAACTGCTCGCACTCGAACTGCCGGAGGACAACGAGGAGATCGCATCCGTCCGCACCGAGGGCAAGCGCCTGGCCGAGGTGCTCGACGACCTGCTCGACCTCGCCCTGGCCGAGCACACCGAGGCCGACCTGAGGGTCACCGACATCGGCGCGCTGACCGCCGAGCGCGTCGCCGCCTGGACGCCGACCGCCGAGGCCAAGGGCGTACGGCTGGTGGGCGACTGCCCGCCGACCACCGCCTGGGCCGACCCGATCACCCTCTCCAGCGCCCTGGACGCGGTGATCGACAACGCCGTCAAGTTCACCCCCGAGGGCGAGCGCGTGGAGGTGAGCGTCGCGGCCGACGGCGAGACCTCGACCGTCGTCGTCAGCGACCACGGCCCCGGTCTGACCGACGAGGAACTCGCCCGCATCGGCGACCGCTTCTGGCGCAGTGGCCGGCACCAGAACATCAAGGGCTCCGGCCTCGGCCTGTCTATCTCCCGGGTCCTGCTCGCGGCGGGCGGCGGCTCCCTCTCCTACGCCCATCACGAGCCGCACGGGCTGACGGTGACGGTGTCGGTGCCGAGGAACAGTCCTACGGCTTGACCGAGCGGTAGTAGCGCCGGGCGCCCTCGTGCAGGGTCAGGGGGTCGGTGTAGATCGCCGTGCGCAGGTCGACGAGCTGGGCGGAGTGGACCTCCTTGCCGATGTGGTCCCGGCTCTTGATCACGGCGCGCGTGACCCACTCCGTCAGCCGGGAGTCGACGTCCGCGCGGGTCATCAGGAGGTTGGCCACCGCGATCGTCGGCACGGCGAGGCCGTTCTGGATGCTGGGGTAGGCCGACTCCGGCATGTTGGTGGCGCGGTAGTAGCGGGTGGCGCCGCCCTGTTCGTGCAGCTTGGCGACGAGGCTCGCCTCGATCGGCACGAACCGGAAGGTGAAGCTCTCCGACAGCTGCTGCAGTCCCTCCGTCGGCAGCCCGCCCGACCAGAAGAACGCGTCGATCTGGTGCTTCCTGAGCCGCTCGGGCCCGGTGTCGATCCCGTCGGCCTCGGGAGTGATGTCCTTCTTCGCGTCGATGCCGGCCGCCTTGAGCACCCGCTCCGCGATCAGCCGCACACCCGAGCCGGCGGGCCCAACGGCCACCCGCTTGCCGCGCAGGTCCGCGACGGAGGTGACGGCCGAGTCGCGCGGGACGACGAGCTGCACGTAGTCGTCGTACAGCCGGGCCACTCCGCGCAGCGCGGCGGCGCCGGGGGCGTGGTCGAGTTCGTAGGTCTCCACCGCGTCGGCCGCGGCGATCGTGAAGTCCGACCTGCCGGTCGCCACCCGGCGCACGTTCTCCTGGGAGCCGTGGGAGGTCTGCAGCCGCACCGTCAGGTCGGGCATGTCCTGGTCGAGCGCGTGGCGCAGGAGCAGGCCGTACTGCTGGTAGACCCCGGCCTTCGTGCCCGTGCTGAACTCGATCGTCCCGCCCGGCGGGTCCTCGCCCAGGGGCAGCAGCCACCACAGCAGCAGGCCGAACGCGACGAAGCCGGCCGCGGCGGCCTGCAGGGCCCGGCGTCTGCCGATCCGGGGGAACAACGAGGACATGCGGGCGATCCTGCCAGCCGGTGCACGGTCCTGACCAGGGCGGAGCGCACCGGGCGCCGCCCGTGGCCGCCCGTCCGCGGGCCGGCGGTCACTGTCAGTGGCGGCCGATACAGTCGCCGTATGAGCTCATCGCCCGCCGAACTCGTCCGCGCCTTCCACCTCGCCGTCGGCCTCGACGCCCGCGCCTCCCCCACCGTGGTCGCGCCCGAGCTGGCCGCCCACCGCGGCGAACTGCTCGCCGAGGAGGCCGCGGAGGTCGTCGAGGTGTCGGTCACCGGGCCGCTGGACAGGCTCGCGCACGAACTGGCCGACGTCGTCTACGTGGCCTACGGCACGGCCCTCGTGCACGGCATCGACCTGGACGCCGTCATCGCCGAGATCCACCGCTCCAACATGACCAAGGTGGGCCCCGACGGCCGCGTCGTCCGCCGCGCCGACGGCAAGATCCTCAAGGGCGAGCACTACGAGGCCCCGGACGTGTCGGCGGTGCTGCGGCGGCAGGGGTGGATACCGGGCGGGGCATGAGCCGCGGGGTATGACCGGCCGTGAGGGCGGCCCGCGGCCATCATCCCGGTCCGTGGCGCGCCGCCGACGGCCGGCCGGCTTCACGCCCCGGCGTGCAGGTACGCGGCCCACAGGGACGGCAGCGCCGGGTACTTGTCGCGCACCGCGCGCACGGCGTGGTGCAGGGCGTCCGCCGCGTCGGAGACGTCGGGCACCGAGCGTCCCGCGTGCAGGGCCCGGTAGAAACGCCCGGCGACCTCCACCGCGATCATGTCGTTGATCTCCCACAGCGTGCCGATCACGTGCGGATACCCGGCGAGCTGGAAGGCCGACGTCAGATGGATGGACTCGTCGGCCAGGTCGGCGATGTCGGTGACCGCCGTGCGGCAGGCCGACAGGTACGCCAGCTGCACGTGGTCGAGCCGGACGGGCGCCAGGCCGGCCACCGTGAGCGGATCGCTGTCGTGGTCGTGCAGCAGCAGCCGGCTGCGGGAGGGATCCGCCGGGTCGCTGGCCCCGTGGCAGGCGAAGTGCGCGATCGGACAACCGGGCAGCCGCGCCAGGACGTTGGCCTTGGTCGGCAGCGGAGCGGAGGCCGTCGTGCCGGGCGCCGGCTCCTCCAGCAGCACCGGATGGAACAGCTCCTCCTTCAGCATCGCCGTCTCCGCCGGCACGTGCCGCAGCTGCCCCGGGACCTCGGGCGTGGTCGGCATCGCCACGATGAGGGCCCTCGGCGGTCCGGGCGGCCCCGGCGGCGCGCTCGGACGGCGGCGGGCGTGGCGCAGGGCCTGGACGGTGGGGGTGTACGAGGAGATCACCCGGTCCATGACCGTACGCCGCGGCTCGGCCCGGTGATGCCCGGCCGCGTGTAGCGGAAGCAGCCCGAGCAGGCCGCCGGGCATCCACCACACGCGCGGCCAGGCGTCGTCGGCGCCGGGGGAGGAGGTGTGGCCGAGCGCCCGCAGCACCGGCTCGGCGGCGCTGTCCCACAGCCAGGCCAGCACCTCGTGGATGCGCGCCTGGGCAGCCCGGCGCGACGTCGGGTCGGCGTCCGGGTCGGTACACCCGCGCAGCGCCGCGTAGAAGGAGTCGACCTGCTCGGCCAGGGTGTCCTGGTCGAGGCCCGGCAGGGCGAGGGCGGTGATGCCGTCCCGGGTCAGCAGCAGGGCGTCGCTGCGGTAGCGGCTCACGTTGAACGCCACGACCGGGCCGTGCGCCGTCTCGGCGAGCAGTTCATCGACGGTGGGCGGCAGGCCGAACGACGCGAACCCGTCCTGGGCCCTGATCTCCTCCAGCAGCGCCGTGAACTCGTCGGCCCGCCGGTGCCGCTCCTGCGGTGCGGCGGGCCCCTCGTCCAGCGGCTGGTCGAGCAGGTCGCGCAGCCGCTCGTAGCGGTCCGCCAGTCCGGGATGGCTCGCGCGCAGGTCGGTGTGGTCGCGGCGGGTGTCGAGGACCTGGCTGAGCAGCACGCCCCGGCCCGCCTCCAGCAGCCGCAACGCGCGTTCGGCCGTCTCCCGGTCCGCGCCGCGACCGGCCTCGTGGCCGGCGGCCAGGGTCAGCGCGGCGGCGTCGGCGGCGAGTCCGGAGGTGCCCTGGAGGGCGTACTGCTGGTCGCTGCGGCGCATATGGCGCGGCGCCACCTCCGGCAGGAGCCGTACGGCGTCCTCCAGGAGGGCGGCGGCGCGGGCGGGGTCGGCGAGGCCCAGCAGGGAAGCGGCGGAGGCGGCGGCCTTCACCCGCAGGGACGGTGTCGCCGAGACGCTCCTGGCCGCCTCCTCGTAGAGGGAGAGGGCCGGTGCGGCCTGGCCGTCGCGGTGGCGCAGGAGGTCCGCCAGGACACAGAGGTACACCGTGCGCTGCGGGTGGTCGCTCGGAGTGCCGTCGACGGCGGTGCGCAACTGGTCGATCGCGGCGTCCAGGTCGGCGGGGTCCCGGGTGAGCCGGTAGCGGCTGCGCAGCGCCTCGCCCAGGTTGGCCGCCTGCCAGGGGTGGTCGGGCGAGCCCGGCGGTGTGGCGGCCAGCGCCGTGCGCGCGCTGTCGATCGCCGCCGAGAGGTCGGCCGGCTCGCGGGTGCGCTCGTAGCGCGCCCACAGGGCCATGGCCAGGTTGGAGACGAACCGGGCGTGGTTGAGGCGACCGGGCGGGGTGTCCGCCAGGGCCCGTTCGTGTGCTTCGATCGCCTCGTCCAGATCGCTGTCGGCTCCCCCGCGCAGATAGCGCATCAGGAGGGCGGTGCCCAGGCCCGACACATGCAGCCCGGTGTCGGTGTCCCCCGGCGGAGTGCGCTCCACGGCGCTGCGGGCCAGCTCCACGGCCTCGTCCGCGTCGGTCAGCGCCCCGGTGCGCTCGAACCGCAGACGCAGCGCGATCGCCAGCCGGTACAACCGGCTCGCGTACAGCCGATGGTCGGAGGGAGTCGTGCCGACCGCCGTGCGCAGCGCGTCGATCGCCTCGTTCAGGTCGGCCGTCGAACCGGTCCGCCGGAAGCGCAGACGCAGGCAGGAACCCAGACCCGACAGGGCCCCGGCGCGGACCTGGCGGCCGGCGGCCAGCCGTACACAGGTCCGGCGGTGTTCCACGGCCAGGTTGAGGTCCGCGAGGTCACCGGTGAGCTCGTACCGGTCCTCCAGGGCCTTCGCCAGGTCGCCCAGGTACTCGGCCTGTGCACCGTCGTCCGGGTACTCCCGTGCGAGGCGCTGCCCGAGCGCGATGGCCTCGTCCAGGTCGGCCCGCTCCACCCGGTGCTCGTAGCGGTGGCGCAGGAGGTCGGCCAGCATGGTGAGGCGCCGGAGCCGGTGTGTGTCGTCGTCCGGGGTGTGGCGCAGGATCTCGCGGCTGATGTCGACGGCCTCGTCCAGGTCGGCGGACGAGCCACTGCCCTGGTAGCGGTTCTGCAGCGCCGCCACCAGGGCGTAGAGGTGGTCGACCTGCCCGGTGGCCTCGGCGGCCGCCCGGGCCGCGTCCACCGCCGGGGTGAGGTCGGCGATGTCGCCGGTCCGCTCGTAGCGTGCGCCGTAGAGGTTGCCCAGCATGCTGAGCCGGCCGGCCCGGTCGGGATCGTCCGGGGGCATCGAGTCGAGGAGGTCCCGCAGCGTGTCGATCGCCGTGTCCAGCGACGGCAGCGAGCCGCCGAACTGGAACCGCGCGAAGTGGGCCATGGCCGTGCGGTACACGGCCTCCCCACGGGTCGCGTGGTCGGCGGGCAGGGCGTCGACGATCCGCCGGCACATGTCCGGGAGCGCCTCCAGGACATGCGGCGGCGCCTCGCCCTGGAAAGCCCGTGCCAGCAGGGCGAGGGGCACGCGCTGGAAGAACTCCGCGACCCAGGTGGCGATCGACGTGGGGATGTCGGTGGCACCCGCGAGGAAGCACACGCGGTACAGGCACATTGCGGCTTCCCGGTCGGCCTCGCCGCCCCGGAGGAGGTGGAGCCTGGCCAGGGTCTGCCGGGCCCGCACCGCGTGCTCGTCCCGCAGCAGCGCGGCGACCTGCGTCGCCGTCGCGTCGTCACCGCCCTCGGGGAACGTCGTCACCTCCGCGGGGACCAGGTCGGCGACCGCTTCGATCCGCGCGATCGCGTCGTCGAGATCGGCCTTCGACCGGGTCCGCCCGTACCTCAGGTCGAGCAGTGCCGCCAGGTTGCGCACGTACACGGACCGCTGGGAGTCCGTGCGGGACGTGGTCTCCAGCACGGTGGAGAGGGAGTCGATCGCGGAGTCCAGGTCGCCGACCGGCTGGCCGAGGTCGAAGCGCGACTGGTGCATGGCGGTGAGATTGGACAGGTACACCGGCCGGTGGGGATCGTCCGCGGGGGCGAGGTCCACCGCCGCCCTGGCCACCGTCATGGCCTCCTCGACGTCGTAGGGCGCGCCCGTGCGCTGGAACCTGGTGTCGAGCATGGCCGCGAGGTTCGACAGATGGTTGGCCTGTGTGCGGGCGTCGGGATGCCCGGTGTCGACGGCGGCCCGGCTCGCCTCGACGGCCTCGTCCAGGTCGGACTCGACGCCCGCCGTCAGGTAGCGGTCGCGCAGCAGGACGCCCAGCCGCGAGAGATGCTCGGCCCGGTCGGGGTCCTCGTCGGGCGCCGTCCGCGCGGCGGTGCGCGCCGACTCGATCGCCCGGTCCAGATCGGCGCCGGACCCGGTCGCCTGCGCACGCCGGCTCAGCATCATGGCAAGGTCGCCGAGGGCACGCGCGCGTTCCCGCGCGCTGCCCGCCGCGGTGACCGAGCGTTCGAGCAGGGCGATCGCGGAGTCCAGGTCGTCCGGCGAACCACCGCGCCGGGAGCGGTCCCTGAGCATCCGGCCGAGGTTGGTGACGGCTCCCCGGCGGTGCGGGCTGTCGTGGGGGAGGACCGCGACGGCGGCCTCGGCGGCCTCGATCGCGCGGTCCAGGTCGTCGGCGCTGCCCGTGCGGTCGGCCCGGATCTGCAGGAAGGCGGCCAGATTCGACAGGAACATCCCCCGGCTGGGGTCCGTCCTCGCCACCGCGTCCACGGCGGCGCGCCCCACCTCGATCGCCTCGTCCAGATCGCGCGGCGATCCGCTGTACGAGTGGCGCAGCCGCAGCGCGTTGCTCAGGCTCGCCAGCCGTCCGCAGCGGTTCGGGAAGCCCGCCGGGGTCGCCGCGACCGCGGAGCGCAGCAGTTCCACGGACCGGTCGATGTCGGCCGGCGCTCCGTGGCGCTCGAACCGGGCCCCGAGCATGATCCCGAGGTTGCCCAGCGCCGACGCGTCGGACGGACTGCGGGCCAGCACCCGCTCGGTGACGGCCATCGCCGCGCTCAGGTCGGCCTCCGCGCCGTCGCGGTCGTAGCGGATGCGCAACGCGTTGCCGAGGCTGACCAGGACTCCGTCGACACCGGTGTCCGCCGCCTCTCCCGCGAGCGCCGCCGCCTCCTCCAGCGCGGCGATCGCCCGGTCCAGGTCCGCCGGCACGCCCGAACGCTCGTACCGCCCCTGGAGCATGACGCCCAGGTTGGCCGTGACGCCCCACTTGGCCGGAGCGTCGGACGGCATGCCGGCCGCCGCCGCCTCGGTCGCGACGATCGCCGAGTCGAGGTCGGCGAGCACGCCCGAGCCGGTGAACTGCAGGCGCAGCGCCCCGCCCAGGTTGGCCAGGCAGGTCCACTTGCGCGTCTGGTCGTCCGGCGTGGCCTGGACGATGCGCTGCCACAGGGCGATCAGCGCGGCGACCTGTTCCCGGTCGTAGGCGTCGGACAGCCTGAACAGCTCGGCCGAGGCGACCTCGTAGGCGCGTTCGGCCAGCGTCGGCAGCAGCGGCCGCGGAAGGTGGTCGACGCCCGCTCCGGCGACGAACGCCTGCGTCAACCAGTTTGCCGACGCGTCGAGTTCGGCGTCGTCGGCGAGTCCCCGGTGCCGGTACCAGTGCAGCCAGCCGAGCGCGAACGCCGCCTGCGGATCCGGCGTGTCTCCCACCGCCTCGGTGAGCGCGCGTGCCTCCGTCCCGGCGGCGGGCTCCAGCGCCGCCGCCAACGACCTCGTCTCACCCACCCGTTGCAGCCGCGTCCGTACCGCGGTGAGCAATTCGTCCCGTTGCGTCATGAGTCCCCCGTGCACTCGACGTGCCGCCAGTGTGGCAGAGCGTGTTCGTGCGCGTGGAGGGCTGTGGACAACTGCGGTGGGCGCCCGCACGTCAGATGATCGTGTCCCAGTCCCCGTCCAGCTCGGCCGCGTTCAGGAACAGGGCGGTCAGCTGCTCCTCCGCGCTCTCCGAGCACAGCAGGGGCTGCTCGGTCCAGATGCACTTGCCGGTCGGCGTGTAGCGCGCGCCCCAGCGGGCCGACAGCGCCGAGATCAACTGCAGACCCCGGCCGCCCTCGTCGGTCTCTTTGGCCCGGCGGATCCTGGGCATCGTCTGGCTGCCGTCGAAGACCTCGCAGGTCAACTCGGCGCCGTACAGCAGCCGCAGCCGCACCGGGCTCCTGGCATGCCGGACGACGTTGCCGACGAGCTCGCTGACCAGGAGCTCGGCGGTGGGAGCCAGGGACGGCAGGCCCCACACGGCGAGCTGCTCGCGGACGTACCGGCGGGCCCGGCCGGCCGCCTTCGGGTCGTCGGGCAGCCACCAGGAGGCGATCCGTTCCTCCGCCAGCGCGTGCAGCCGGGCCACCAGGAACGCCGCGTCGTCGGCCGCGTCGGCCGGCAGCAGACCGGCCGTCAGCGTGTCGCACAGGCCCTCCAGGTCCGCCGCCGTGCCGTCCTCGTGGGCCGTGCGCAGGAGGCGGGCCAGCTGGGCCATGCCCTCGTCGATCTCCCGCTTCGACGACTCGACCAGACCGTCGGTGTACAGCACCAGCAGGCTGCCGTCCGGCACCTCGAACTCGGTCGTCTCGAAGGGCGGTTCGGCGGCGCCGAGCGGCGGGTCGGCATCCGCTCCGGGGAAGTGCACGCTGCCGTCGGGGCGGACCAGGGCGGGCGGCGGATGGCCGGCCCGGGCGAGGGAGCAGGTGCGGGTGGTGGAGTCGTAGATCGCGTACAGGCAGGTGACGTACGACAGTTCGCCCATGCCGGAGACGATGTCGTTGAGGTGTCCCATGATCTCGTCGGGCGGCAGTTCGAGGTCGGTCAGGGTGTGCACGGCGGTGCGCAGCCGGCCCATGGTGGCCGCCTCCGGCAGCCCGTGGCCCATGACGTCGCCGACGACGAGCGCGACCCGCCCGCCGGACAGCGGGATGATGTCGTACCAGTCACCGCCCACGTCGGTGCCGTGCCCGGCCGGCAGATAGCGGGCGGCGGCCGTGCACGCGGGCAGGTCGGGCAGGCCCTGGGGGAGCAGGCTGCGCTGGAGTTCGCGGGAGCGGGTGTGCTCGGCGTCGTAGAGGCGGGCCCGCTCCAGGGACTGGGCGACGAGGGCGCTGATGGTGGTCAGCAGCGTGCGTTCCTCGTCGGAGAGGCGGCGCGGGTGGTCGAAGGAGACGGCGCAGACACCGAAGGTGTGCCCCGACGCGGTCAGCGGGAGGAACGCCCAGGACTGCTTGCCGGCGTAGTCGGGCAGGTCGGACCGGCTGGCGTAGCGGTCGGCGAACTCCCGCGGGGAGGACAGGAACTGGGGGGTGCCGGTGAGGATCGTGTCCCAGAACGGGTTGGGGCTGTGCTGTGCGCGGCTCTCCAGGACGTGGAGGAAGCCGTCGGGGTAGCCGACGGAACCGACGTGGTGCAGCCGGTCGTCCTCGCGCACCTGCACCACCAGGCCGGTCGCCGAGAACGGCGGCAGCACCCGGCGGGCCACCGCCTCCACCACGTCCGCCGAGGTCGTCGCCTTGGCCAGCTCCGTCGTCAGGTCCGCTATCCGCACTGCCCGTTCGGCCGCCGCGTGCTCCGCCGCCTGGCGTTCCTCCGCCAGCCGGCGCTTGTCCGTGACGTCGGTGAAGTACAGGGTGCGCCCGTCGGGGCCGGGCACCAGCCGCAGATGGAGCCGCTTGCCGCAGCTCGGTATGGACACGTCGAAACCGGTGGGCTTCTCCTCGACCGAGGCGTGCCGGCAGCGGCTCTCCATGCCGGGCACCTGCCGCACCGAGGGCACGTCCCACAGCAGCCGCCCGAACAACTCCTCCTCGGAGAAGCCCAGGAAGCGCTCCGCCTCCAGGTTGGCGAAGGTGATCCGCCACTCGTCGTCGACCGCGAGGAAGCCGTCGCTCATGTGCCGCAGGGCCCGGCTGAGCGTGTCCCGGGCGGTCCGCGACTCGTTGCTCTCCCAGCCCACGCCGATCATCCGCAACGGCTCGCCGTGTTCGTCGTACGTCGCCCGGCCGCGCGCCTGCGTCCAGCCGTACGTGCCGTCCAGGCGCCGCACCCGGAACTCGGCCTCGTAGACCGTGCGCTCCGTGATCGCCCGCTGGAGCGCCGCCAGGGTGGGGGCGAGGTCGTCGGGGTGGACGCTGCGCATCCAGTCGTCGATCCTGCCGGTGAAGTCGGCCGGCCGGGTGCCGTAGAGGGCCAGCGCCGCCTCGTCCCAGATCAGGGCGCCGGTGCGCAGGTCCCAGTCCCAGGAGCCGACGCGGACCTCCTTCAGGGCCTGCCGCAGCCGCTCGCCGCGCAGGCCGGTGTGGCCGGGGCCGGACGGGGGCGGGGCCTGGGCCATGCGGTCCTCGGTCCAGGCGACGACCCGGCGCAGGAAGTCCCACTGTTCCGGCGCGGGTTCGCCCCGCTCGCCCGTCAGAACGGTCAGCGTGCCGATGCTGCGCCGCCCGCTGAGCAGCGGCAGGGCGGCCAGACCGCTGCCCGGCCGGTCGGCGTCCCGCTCGGGCAGCGGCAGCCACACGGCCCGGCCCTGGCGCAGCGCGTGGGCCGGGGCGAGCGGGCTTTCCTGGTCGACGATCTCCCAGTCACGCACCAGGGCCGGCGGAAGGCCCGCCGAGGAGACCAGGCGCAGTGCGGACATCGGACCCCGCAGGTGCACGGTCGCGCCGAGGGCGCCCAGTTCTCCGACCGCGTGCTGGAGCGCCAGCCGGAAGACCTCGCTCTCCGTGACTCCGGGGGCCACCGTGTTCAGGAGAGCGAGCCGTGCGTCCATGCTGGGAACTTATCGTTCCTGTTTTGACTCGAAACCTGTTTCCCGCATTCTCACAGACCGCTTCCGTCACCTCCATGGATCTGTCTCCGAGCCAACTAGTGGAGGCGGCAGGCGGGTTGGTGGACTCTACGGGTAAGTGACCAGGTTGGCGACGTTGGTGCCTGAGTTGGATGGGCCTG
>NZ_JBTWMV010000005.1:0-342653 GCF_054850255.1 Streptomyces sp. 7R007
GCCCGGCAGGGTTCCGGCGGGGGCGCGGATCTCCGCGGGGAAGTTCGGCAGGGTCGCCAGGTCGTTGCCGAACGACGCGGTCTGTGAGGTGAACAGATCACCCGTCAGCTGCATGCCGTCGCCGGAGTCGCCCGAGAAGCGAATGACGACCCGTGCGAGCTGCTGTGTTTGATTCGTCACCGGCAAGTGCCTCCCCGTGGGCGGAAATACGCGTGTCGCGCTGGCGTAGGGTGCGCGCCCCGGGGCGAGCGTAAGCTCAACAAGCGATGATTTCAATGGGTGTTGAATTGGCTTGACGTGGACGGTAGTGTCCGGTTGCGTCTACGCGCGGCGAAAGCTTTGACCCTGGAAGTCACTGACCGTAGACTTCACGCCAACATGAATTTGCGTCGTGCGTTCCTCGGGGGACTCGGGAGCGAGAGGAAGTGCCGCCGTGACAAAGGCCAGAGGCGCATCCGCGACCCGGCGCGCGATCATGCGCTCCGCGGCGGACCTGTTCGCTGAACTGGGCTACAACAACACGTCGATGCGTGCCGTCGCGGCCGACGCGGGCTGCGATCCGGCGTTGGTCACGCACTACTTCGCCTCCAAGGAGGTGCTCTACGACGCCGTCGTGGAGGAAACGGTTCGGCCTGCCGAGGTGATCCGCGAGGCGATCGAACGCCGGGATCCGGAGGTGGCGGAGTGGCTGCTGCGGCACGCCGTCGCCGACTGGGACGACCCCGTGCAGCGCCGGCGCATCCTCGGGGTGCTGCGGTCCGTGTCCGACCTGCCGGCGGCCCGGGAACGGCTGCGCCAGTCCCTGCTGCCCGAGGGGGTGGAGGGCGGCGGCGCGGACGAGGTGCGCGTCTGGATGATCAGCAGTCTGTTCATCGGGGTCATGACGTCCCGTCACATGGGGCTGCTGGACGAGCGGTTCACGCACGCCGACGGTGAGCTGGTGCGGTCCCTGTCCCCGGTCGTCGCCTCCTACCTCGCGCCGGAGGGGGCGGCGAGCGACGGGCGCCGCACCGCCTGACCCCGGCGCGGCCCCTGCCGGGCGCCGTGCCGACTCCTTCCGTTCCGCACCTGTTGACCTCCCGCCCTCTTTGCGGTGTCGAACCTTCGTGCCCCTCCGCCCCCCAACGCCGGGGCGGAGGGGCTTCTTTGCGCCAACCACCGATGTCCTCGCAGGTCAACCCAGCGGCCAAGAGGCCTGATTGAGCGGACGTCAGGTGTCCGGATCACGGTCGTACCGGTTGCGGCCAGGAATTCAGTACTCGTAGACTTCATTGGAGAGTGAAATATTGGAGGGCGCTGTCGGGCAGGCAGGCGACCCAGGGAGGAATCATGGAATCCATCGACACCGGCACGAAGGCGGCGGCGCCGCCCGGCGCCGCGCCCGTTACGTCCGCCACCGGTAACCCCGCACGATGGGTGATCCTCGCGGTCACGCTGAGCGCGATCTTCATGCAGATGCTGGACACGACCATCACGATGGTCGCGCTGCCGTCGCTGCAGAGCGATCTCGGCTCGACGTTCGCCGAGATCCAGCTCGTGGTCGCCGTCTACTCGCTCGCCTTCGCCTGCACCCTGGTGACCGGCGGCCGGCTCGGCGACATCCACGGTCGCCGCAAGATCTTCCTCATCGGCATGCTGGGCTTCACCATCGCCTCCGCCCTGTGCGGCGCGGCCCCCAGCTCCACCTTCCTGATCGGCTCCCGAGTGCTGCAGGGCATGTGCTCGGGCCTGATGTTCCCCCAGGTGCTGTCGATCATCCAGGTGACCTTCTCCACCAAGGAACGCCCCAAGGCCCTTGCCATGTACGGCGCTTCGGTGGGGCTCGGCACCGTCCTCGGCCCGGTCCTCGGCGGCTGGCTGATCGACCTGGACATCCTGGGCACCGACTGGCGGGCGATCTTCTACGTCAACCTGCCCATCGGCATCATCGCCCTGTGCCTGGGCCTCGCGAAGATCCCCGAGTCCCGTGCGCCGGGTGCGCAGCGGCTCGACGTGACCGGCGCGGTGATCCTGACGGCCGGTCTGTTCAGCCTGATCCTCCCGCTGGTCATCGGCCGTGAGCACGACTGGCCGGGCTGGAGCCTGGTGCTGCTGGTGCTCAGCCCGGTGCTGCTCGCCGAGTTCTTCCTGTACGAGAACAAGCTCTCGAAGCTGGCGGGACGGTCACCGCTGGTGCCCACCGGGCTGTTCAAGGAGCGGTCGTTCACCGTCGGGCTCATCATCAGCGTCGTGTTCTTCGCGGGCATCCCGTCGTTCTTCATGACCTTCTTCATGAGCCTGCAGATCGGCTTCGGCTACACGCCGATCTCCGCGGGTCTGGTCAGCCTCGGCTTCGCCGCGCTCATCGCGGTCGGCTCGGCACGCTCGGCGGCCGTGGTGAAGAAGCTCGGCACGAAGACGCTCGCGCTCGGCACCGGTCTGCTGCTGATCGGCATGGCGGGCGTGATCGGCACCCTGCACTGGGCCGGCTCGGATCTGCACGGCTACCAGCTGATCCCCTCCCTGATGGTGGCCGGCATGGGCGGCGGCTTCTTCCTGGCGCCGTGCACCGGCATCATTCTGGCGGGCATCCGCTCCAGCAACGCCGGTTCCGCCTCCGGCATGCTCGCCACCGTGCAGCAGGTCGGCATCGCCATCGGCATCGCGGTGGCGGGCATCATCTTCTACGGGCTGCTCGGCACGAACGCGGACGGCGCCAGCCAGTCGGCGCTGCCGCAACTGCGCGGCGATCTGACGTCGGCCGGGGTGACCGGCGCGCAGCAGACGCACATCACCACCGCGTTCCAGACCTGCTTCCACGACAAGATGAACCAGAAGGACCTCACCGACACACCGGCCAGCTGCGCCCAGATCCAGAAGGAGATGGCGAGCGCGCCGGTGCCGCAGGCGGTGAAGCAGAAGGTGCAGGCCGCGGTGCTCGGCAAGGCCGTGCCCGAGGCCCGCAAGGCCAACTTCAGCGACAGCTTCGAGCAGGTCGTGTACTGGCAGATCGGCTGCTTCGGCCTGTCCTGCCTGCTGGTCCTCGCCCTGCCGAAGATCCGCCCCGAGGACGTCGCGGACGTGCCCGGCGGAGCGTGACCGAGTAAGCCGGGGCGGGTGCCGCGGTGCCCGCCCCGGACCGGATCGCTCCGGGCCGGGGCGATGCCTCGTCCCGGACTTCCGTTCGTTTCCGGGCCGGCGGTGGCGCCGGTCGCGGATTGTGCCCGTGTGGGGCGCAGGAAACTTCCGACGGCCGCGTCGCGCGCGGTGAAAGGATTCCGTGACCAGCGTGTTTACGGTTCTCGCGCTCGGTGCCGGCTCGGCCCTGGTGTACGCGGCGGCGGCCGTCGCCCAGCGGGCCGCCGCCGCGCGGGATGACGGCCGGGGGCTGGGACGGTCGCTCGCGTGGTGGGTGTCCGTACCGCTCAACGGCCTGGGGGCGCTGCTGCACACCGCGGGCCTGCGCTACGGCTCACTGGTGGCCGTCCAGATGCTCGGCGTGCTCACCCTGGTCGCGGCACCGCTGCTGTCGGCGCTGCTGCTGGGGCGCCGGATGAGCCCGGCGCAGTGGTCGGGTACGGCGACCACCGTGGCCGGCGTCGTCGGGCTGCTGATGCTGGTCCCCTCCTCGGGGGCCGACCGCCCGCTCGGCGGGAGGGAGTTGGTGGCCGTCGTGGCCCTGACCGCCGTATGCCTCGGGGTGCCGATGGTCGTGGCGGCGGTGACCCGCAGGACGGTCGTGGTGAGCCTGGCGTACGCGGCCGCCGCCGGCGTCGCCTTCGGGGCCGCCTCGGCGTTCGCCCAGACCGCCGTGCTGGGCCTGACCGGCCGGGGCCCGCTCACGCCCGGCTCCGCGCTCCTGGTCGCCGTCGGTGTGGCCGCGCTCGCGCCGGGCGGCCTGATGCTGTGTCAACTCGCCTACCGCAGCGGCCTGGAGGCCCCGCTGGCCACCGTCACCCTGGTCAACCCGGTGTTCGCGGCGGTCATAGGCGTGGTGGTGCTGGGGGACCGGTACGCGACGGGCGCGGCCACCGTCCTCGCGGGGCTGGCCGCGGCGCTGACCGCGGCGCGGGGCGTCCTCGTCCTGGCGCGGGCCGAACAGGCGCCCGCCGCGCCCCGCGGCTACTCCTGGGACAGGCGGTCGAAGTGGACCTCGATGGCCGGCGCGAGCCACTCCATCAGCTCCTCGAAGTCGAGCGAGGCCAGCGGCTCCACCGCGAGGACGTAGCGCAGCATCACCAGGCCGGCCAGCTGCGCGGAGACCAGGGACGTGAACGTCGGTGTGCCGTCGGTGTGTTCGGGCACGATGCGGCGCAGACAGTCCGCGAAGGCGGCCTCGATCTGGTCCCGGAACGTCTTCGCCGTCGCCTCGTCCGACAGGCTGGTGCGGTAGACGGCGACCAGCGCGGGCCGGGTCGCCTCGTCCTCCCAGAAGGACAGGAACGTACGGGCGATCCACTCGCCGCGGTTCTTCATCCCGGCCTCCGCCTCCTCCCGAGTCAGGGAGTCGAAGAGCGCGGACATGTCGATGCGGGAGGAGACCGCGTCCTGGAACAGGCCGTCCTTGTTGTTGAAGAAGTGATGGATGAGCGCGGGGTCCACCTGGGCCTGCTGGGCGATGCCACGCATGGTGGTGCCCGAGTAGCCCTTGTTGGCGAAGAGTTCGAGCGCGGCGGTGAGGATCTGGTTCCTCGTTCCGCTCTGGCCCGGTCGCCGACCGCTGCCCCGCGCGGGCCGGCTCCCGCGGGCGGTGCCCCGACGGGTGCCGGTGCTGTTCGGGCAGGGGCTCCCGGCTCCGTTACTCATTGCCCCTCCGTTTTAATTCATGGGATGTGGAAATCAACGTTACCAGCATTCCACATGCAACGACTCCCCGGTAGGGAGCATTCCGTTCGGTGTGCGCCGTTGTCCAGCCACACCGGTTGCGCCCCCCGGCGCCGCTGGCCGGATTCGACGGCCGTCGGGAACACGGCAGTTGGCGCGGCAGTTCGCACGGGGGTGCGCGCACACGGAGCCGCCGTTCCGCGCTCGCCTCGCCCGGCGAGCGCGGAACGGCGACGCCTTCCCTGCCGCCCTCAGGGAGCCGTGGGACGCCGGGTCACCGCTCGACGCTGGGCAGGACGGTGGCGCCCGGCGTGAGGACGCGCTGGACCAGGTACGGAGCCCGGCGCTTGGCCCACAGCAGCACCTTGATCCGCTTCAGAGGGGTGAAGCTGTAGTAGCGGTCGCCCGGGTCGCCGAAGCCGAACAGCGGCGGCACGAAGGACGCGTCCCGCATTTGGCCGAAGATCCGCTCGGCCGCGGCACCCGCGCCCAACCGGCCGTCCGCTACCTGGCGCGCCAGCCGTTCCGCGTCGTCGAACAGGGCGACGAACCCGGCGTACACCGGGAACCACAGCCCCGCGCCCCGGGGTCGTCCCAGCTCCCGCCACTGCCCCGCCCGGCCGGCGCTGGCCAGGGCGTCGTTGCGGGCCCGCTTCAGGGAGAGGGCGGCGAACATCGAGTGCAGCAGCCACACCCGGGTGAAGGCGTTCCACAGCCGGAAGTCGGTGGTGGCGGTCAGCGCCGTGCCCAGGAGCCGCTCGCTGTGCTCGATCAGGTTCGACTGGAAGGATTCCAGGGTCCTGAAGCGGGACACCGACCAGTCGCCGTCCGACGCCGCGGCGATGATGTGCGCCGCCGCCTCGTGGACCAGCTCCGCGGTGAGCGTGACGTCCCGGGAGAGCGTGAAGTCGCAGCGTACGGCGGAGCGGTCGAGGACGACGAAGCCGGGGCCGGCCGCCGCGGTGGCCGCGTACTGCCACGGTTCCGCGCTCGTCCACGGGCGGACCACCGTCGCCTGCTCGAACTGCCAGGCCAGGTCCGGGAACTGACGGACCAGCTGCTGGAAGTCCTCCTGGGCCGAGGCCGAACCCTGCGGCCACAGCTTGGTGTCGAGGCTGACCGCCACACTGGTCAGCGCCTCCTCGCCGGTGCGGTCCTCGCCGAACGGCACGAGCTGGATCCACCCGCCGGGGAAGACGAACTGGGTGGTGCCGCCGGTCCACGGCGTGCCGCCCGGGCCCGGGTCCACGCGTCCCTCCAGCGGACGCACCCCCCGCAGGTGCGCGGTCAGCACCCGCGAGGAGTGGCGCAGCGGGCGCAGCGCCGGCTCGGGACCCAGCCGGGCGAGCATCGGGGCGTCGGGGCCGGACATGTCGACGACGAACTCGGCGCCCACGGTGCTGCCGTCGGCGAGCTCGACGGTGAAGTCCCCCTGCTCGCCCCTGACGTCCCTCAGCGCGGCCCGGCCCCGCGGCGCCCGCGCCCCGTGCGCGACGGCGACCCGGTGCACCCAGGCGTCGACGTCGGGCCGGTACAGGTGCGACTCGCCGTGTTCGCTCGGCACGTTGAACTGGACGACCTGGTGCGGGCGTACGCGGCAGCCGGGGCGGGCGTACACGAAGCCGATGCTCGACTTCAGCCCCGACGTCCGGCGCACCGACTCGGGCAGCTGCCCGAAGTGCCCGAGCGCGGCCAGCTCCGGGACGCCGTAGCGGCGGGCGAGGAGTTCGAAGACCTCCGCGGTGTAGGGCACCGTCGTCTCGCCGGCCGGGATCGCGGTGTCGTGCACGGAGTCCACCAGCACGACGTCGACACCGGCCCGCGCCAGGATCGCGGCGAGCATGCTCCCGCCGAGGTGGGCGCCGAGGACGGCGACCTTGTGGCGGGGGAGGGGACGGGCGGGGGAGGAGCCGGGCGCGGGCGCGGCGGCGGGGCGCGGTAGCGTGCCGGGGGCCGTCGCCGGGGCTGTCGCCGGGGGCGTCGGCAGCGACACGTCCGCGGCGCTGCCGGCCGCCTCGTCCGTCACGTCGTCCGTCACGTCGTCCGGCTCGTCCGGCAGGGCCGACTCGGCGGCACCCACCGGGTCGGCCCCGTCGAGCCAACTGCCGTCGTACACGGGGGTGATGGCGACGACCGTGTCCCGCGAGGGGGCCGCCTCGACCACCGCCCGCCCGACCGTGTCCGGCGTGGGGGTCTCGGTCGCCGTCTGTGCGGTTGTGTCCGGCGTGGGGGTCTCGGTCACCGCCCGCCCGGCCGTGTCCGGCGTGGGGGTCTCGGTCGCCGCCCGTGCGGTCGTGTCCGGCGAGGGACTCTCGGTCACTGCCCGCGCGGTCGTGTCCGGCGTGGGGGTCTCGGTCGCCGTCTGTGTCGCCGTGTTCGGTGTGGGGGCCTCCGCTATCGTCCGGGCTGCCGCGGTTGCGGTCATCACGGTCGCCGCGGTGACCGCTGTGGCCGCTGATGCTTCGTCAGACTTGGTGTGTGGCGCCGCCTTGGGGGTCCGGCGGGACTGGACGTCCTTGGGCGTGGCCGTGCGGCGGGTGCGGGACGCTGCGGTGGGCCTTGGTGCCCCTTCGTCCTTGGGCATCTCGTGTCCTCCTTCGCTCTCACGCGCTCTTGTGGAAACGGGAGCGCAGGAAGCCGCCGAGGGCGCTGGCCACGACGGGGCCCGTGTCGGGGGCCGCGGAGCCGCGCCTGGCCCAGTGCATGGTGCGGATCATGCGCGGCGGGTTGGGGTTGTAGAAGCGGTTGTCCGGGTCGTGCAGACCGAACGGCGGCGGGGCGTAGCCGTCGTCGGAGAGCAGGTCGAACAGCTCGCCGGTGGCCCGGTCGGGAGTCATCAGACCGGCCTCGACGTCCCGGCAGGCCGCCCACGCGGCGTCGGTGATCTTGTTGAAGCCGACGCTGGCGGGGAACAGCGCGCCCGGATGCGGCTGCGCCTCCAGCTCGCGCCAGATCAGGTGGTCGCCCGTGCGCTGGAACCGCGTCAGCGCGTCCTGGGCGTTGAGCGTGCCGAGCACCGTGCCCAGCGCCCACATGCGAAACGTCGCGTTCCACATGCCGTAGTCGCGGAAGGACGTGAAGGAGGAGGAGACGACGTCGTCGTGGGCGCGGACCAGGCCCAGCTGGAGCCGCTCCACGTGGGCGAAGCGCTCGGCCGAGAAGTCGTCGTCCTTCACCGCCTCGATCAGCCGCCAGGCAAGGGAGTTGACCACGTCGGTGGTGTTCGTCAGGCCGCGCGAGTACAGCGCGTCGACGAAGCCCGCCGCGTGCGAGGTCAGGCAGAAGCGGTCGCCCACCACCTGCTTGGAGGAGTACTGCAGCCGGCCCGTGGACACCCACGGCCGGGCCGCCCGCGCGTCCTTGAACTGCGGGGCGACGGCCGGGAAGCGCTCCAGGAACTCGGCGAACTCCTGCTCCGGCGGGGTGTCCGTCTTGGGGTGGCGGCGCGGGTCCAGGGTCAGACCCACGCTGCACAGCCGGTTGGTGGCGGCCTTGTGGTTGTCGAAGGGGATCACCCACAGCCAGCCGCCGTCGAAGATGTGGTGCAGCGTGCCCTGGTGCCAGGGGCTGGGGTTGTCGTGCAGCCGGCCCGCGGGGCAGTCGTCGTAGGGACGCACCCCGATCATGTGCGTGAAGAGGGTGCGCGAGTGGGTGCGCTGCTGCGGCACCTCGTCGCGCAGGCCGAACTTGCGGGCCAGCGGCGAGTTGTGGCCGCCGGCGTCCACGATGTAGCGGGCGCGGATGTCCGGGCCCTTCTCGACGGCGAGGGTGACGCCCGAGCCGTCGATGTCGACGTCGCTCACCCGCGTGTTGAGGCGGCTGGTGGCGCCGTAGCGCAACGCCACGTTGTACATGTAGGCGTCGACGTCCTGGCGGAACATGTGCGACTCGGTCGACAGGGCCACCGGGATGACGAACTCGTTGATCTCGCGCGGGTCCTGGGGCTGTCCCTCGCGGTGGTAGACGAAGCCGAAGTTGCGCTTCTGGCCCGAGTTCGAGGACACCTTGGAGCGCATCGTGGAGAAGTGGCTCAGGTGGGCGATCTCCGGCACCCGGTAGCGGGCGGCCAGGATGCGCAGCATGACGGAGGTGTAGGGGATGGTCGACTCGCCGACGGCGAAGCGGGGGTGGGTCCCCGCGTCGATCAGCACGGTCTTGACGCCGTTGCGGGACAGGATCGCGGCGAGGATGGAACCGGCGATGCCGGCGCCCAGGATGGCGACGTCGTGGTCCGCCGGGCCGGACGGACCGGACGCGGGCAGTGGCTGCATGATGCTCGTTCCTCCAGTGGTCGAGGCGGATGGTCAGGCCTGTGCGGCGGGCGTCTTGTGGCCGGCCGGGTACTTCTCCTCGACCAGCTCCAGGAGATGGGCGCCCCAGTGGATGCCGGGGCAGGCGAAGAAGTCGCGGCTGTTGATCTCCAGGCGCAGGTCGTCCCGGCAGCGGCTGATCAGCTCCATGACCATCAGGCTGTCCAGGCCCATGTCGGCGAGGCGGGTGTCCTCGGTGAGGGTGTCCAGCTCCAGGCGCAGGATCGCGGAGAGCTGGGCGCGGATGTACTCGTTCAGCTCGGCCAGCCGCTCGGCGTGGCCGAGGTCGACCAACTTGGCCATCAGCGGCCCCAGTTCGGGGTCGGCGCCGTCGGCGGCGGCGGCCGCGCTGCGGATCTCGCTGAGGATCGGCCGCTCCCGCCGCGCCTCCATCAGGTCCCGGAACAGCGCCCAGTCCGCCGCGCACACCGTGCGGTGCGCGACCCCGTCGGCGATGGCCTCGCCGAGCAGGTCCAGGGCGTGCCCGGGGTCGAGCTGGACCAGGCCGATGGAGCGCAGGAACGCCATCACCGAGTCGTCCGCGAGCCCCGAACGCGCGCCCCACGGACCCCAGCTGACGGTCGTGGCCGCCAGCCCCCGCAGCTTCCGGTAGTGCGCGAAGGAGTCGAGGAAGGCGTTGGCGGCCGAGTAGCCCGCCAGGTGCTGCGAGCCCCACACCGAGGCGATCGAGGAGAACGACACGAACAGGTCCAGGGACTGGTCGACGGTCGCGTTGTGCAGCGCCCAGGTGCCGTCCGCCTTGGGCCTGAGGCAGCGGTCGTAGGTGTCCGGGTCGCTCTCCCGCAGGAACTGCGGCTCGGACAGGCCCGCCGCGTGCACCACGCCCCGCAACGGGCGCCCGGCGAGGCCGAGTTGGTCGGTCAGCGAGCGCAGCGCGGTCTCGTCGCACACGTCGAGGGCCTCGATGCGCACGTCCGCGCCCTGGGCCTCGATCCGCCGCACGCCGGCGATCTTCGCGGCGGTGGCGTCGTCGAGGTCGGCCGCGTCCCAGCGGGAGCGGTCGGGCAGGCCGCTGCGGCCGATGAGGACGACCGTGCCCGCGCCGTTGCGGGCGAGCCACTCGCCGACCAGCAGACCGAGGCTGCCCAGACCACCGGTGATCAGGTAGCTGCCGAGGTCGCTCAGGCGCGGTGCGCCCCGCTCCTCGCCGCGGGCCACCGGCACCAGCCGCGGCACCAGGATCTCGCCGCCGCGCCGGGCCGTGAGGTCCTCCACCGTCTCGGTCGCCAGCAGTGCGGCGATCTGCTCGGCCTCGTCCGCGGCGCCCGCCGGGTCCAGGTCCAGCAACCCGCCCCACAGCTCGGGGTGTTCCAGCGCCGCCACCTTGCCCAGGCCCCACAGCGGCCCGGCCGGCACGCACAGGTCGCGCTGACCGGCACCGGTCCACTGGGCGCCCCGGGTCACCGCCCACATCCGCGTCGGCGCCTGCGCCTGCGCCAGCGTGCGGGCCACGGCGAGGAAGACGTACTCGACGCTCTCGCGCGCCTGGCGCACCGAGTCGGCGTCGAAACCGGACACCGGCAGGTCGAGCCCGCCCAGCAGCACCACGTGCTCGTAGCCGCCGTTGGACTCCAGGGCCCGGACCGCGGCCTCGGCCTCGGCGTCGGTGCGGGTGACGTCGGCGCCGCGCAGCACGAGCTGCTTGGTGACGTCCTGGGCCAGCTCGGCGCCGCCCAGCAGCAGCACCCGCTCGCCGCGCAGCGCGCGCTCGGTGAAGCGGGCCGGGTCGGCGGGCCGCCACACCTCCTCCCACACCGTGTCCTCGCGGACGTCCGCTCCCGCGTCCGGCACGGCCGGCTCGGTCTGCGGGCGCAGCTGCACGTCCCGCATCGCGATCAGCACGCTGCCGTCGGCGCCCAGGATCTCCAGGCCGCCGCGCAGCCCGCCCTCGCCGGAGGTGGGTGCGAGCCAGCCGTGGACATAGCGCCGGGTGCCGGCCGGGATCGCGGTGGGCTGCGGGCCCGGGCCCGGTTCGGGGGCGTGCTCCGACTGGCGCAGCAGGCCCAGCGTCAGGTCGAGCAGCGCGCCGCGGGGCAGCTTCTCCGCCTCCTGGTTGACCTCGGCGAGGACCTCGCCGGGACCCTGGTAGATCTCGTTGACGACCGGGTCGGCCCAGGCCGGCACGGTGATCGACGTCGGGTCGGCGGGCACGCAGCGCGACCGGATCGCCGCCAGGTCGCCCCCGGTGTCGGTGGGCGGACGGCGCACCAGCACACCGCGGGCGTGCAGCCGCCAGCTGCCGCTCTCCACGGACTCCACACCCTGCCGGGAGAAGCACAGGAACAGCGAGCGGCCCTCGTCGTCCTGCGGCAGCACGTACACGCGGATCTTCGCCGGCCGGTGCTCGGGGTCCAGCAGCAGCGGCTCGCCCACCACGAAGCGGTCCACCAGGCGGGGCTGCGCGCCGGGCAGCCGGGCCGCGCCGGCCAGCGCCCAGTTGCAGAAGCCGCCCGCGGACACCTGACGCCGGCCGTCCTGCCCGGTCTGCACGAACTCCTCCGGCAGTTGGTCCAGTTGCGGCGAGAAGGTGGGTGGCCCGGACAGCAGGTGGCCCTCGAAGAGGGCGCCGGGGCCGTCGTCGGCGGAGAGTGTGGCGGGGTCCGCGGACGGGTCGCCGTCGTTGAACCAGTACCGCTCACGCTGCCACGGGTAGCTCGGCAGCGAGGTGCGGCGGGGCTGTTCGGCGGCGTGCACCGCCTGCCAGTCGATACTGACGCCCCGGTGGTGCAGGGCGCCCAGGGCCTGGCCCACGATGTGCGCGTCACGGCGGTCGCGGCGCAGCGACGGGATCCAGGCGACCCCGTCCTCCGGCAGGCAGCGGGCGCCCAGGCCCAGCAGCACCGGCGCCGGGCCCAGCTCCAGGAAGGTGCGGCAGCCCGTCTCGTACAGGCGGGTCACGCCCTGGTAGAAGCGGACCGGGGCGAGCACGTGCTCCGACCAGTACGCGGCGCGCAGCTGGTCGGGGCCCCACTCGCGGCCCGTGACGTTGGAGATGATCGGATACTTGGGCTGGTTGAAGGCCAACGTCTCGGTGACCGCGCGGAACTCCTCCAGCATCAGCGCCATCAGCGGGGAGTGGAAGGCGTGCGAGACGTTCAGCCGGCGGTGCTTGAGGCCGCGCGCGGCGAGCACCTCGACGACCCGGGCGACCTCCTCCTCGGGCCCGGACAGCACCACGTCGGTGGGCCCGTTGACCGCGGCGATCGCCGTGCCCGGCACCGGTCCCGCCTCCGTGAGCGCCGCGCGCACCGTCTCCTCGTCGCACACCAGCGTCTCCATGACACCGCCCTCGGGCAGCGCCTCCATCAGCCGCGCCCGCGCGGTGACCAGCCGGGCCGCGTCGGCGAGGGAGTGCACCCCGGCCACGCAGGCCGCGGTGATCTCGCCCAGGCTGTGCCCGATCAGCGCGCTCGGCCGGATGCCCCACGCCTCCCACATACGGGCCAGCGCGTACTCGACGGCGAACAGCGCGGGCTGCGTGAACCCGGTGCGGTTGATGCGCTCGCCGTCCCCGCCGCTGCCGGCCAGCACCGGGCCGAGCGGCTCGTCGAGGTGCTCGTCGAGCGCCGCCACGCACTCGGCCAGGGCCTCGGCGAACACCGGCTCGCTGGCGGCCAGTTCGGCGGCCATCCCGGCGTACTGCGAACCCTGCCCGGTGAACAGCCAGCCCACCCGGCGGGCCTTGGCGCCCGCCGGACCGTGCGCGGCCATCTGCTCGGCCCGCTCACCGGAGGCGAACGCGGCGAGCCCCGCGGCGAGTTGGTCACGGTCACCGGTGATGCTCAGCCCGTGCTTCATCCGGGCGCGGCCGATGTGCGTCGAGTAGCAGATGTCCGACAGGGTGCGCGGGTCCGCCGACCGTACGAAGGGCTCGTACGACCGTGCCATCTCCCGCAGCGCCTCGGTGCTGTTGGCGCTCAGGGTCAGCAGCCCGACCTCGCGCGGCGAGCCCTCCCGGGGCGCCGGCTTGGGCGCCTCGGCGATCACCGCGTGCGCGTTGGTGCCGCTCGCGCCGAAGCTGCTGACGCCCGCGACGCGGGGGCCCTGCGGCCACGGGGTGTCGACGGTGGTGACCTTGACGTTCAGCAGGTCCCAGGGGATCTGCGGGTTGGGGTCGTTGAGGTGCAGGTGCCTGGGCAGCGTGTCGTGCTGGAGGGCCAGGACGACCTTCAGCATGCCCGCGGCGCCCGCGGCCGGCTCCAGGTGCCCGATGTTCGTCTTCACCGAACCCACCAGCAGCGGCCGGTCGTCGGGCCGGTTGACGCTGGTGATCGCGTTCAGCGCCTGGAGCTCGATCGGGTCGCCCAGCTGGGTGCCGGTGCCGTGCGCCTCGACGTAGGACAGCTGCTCGGGGGAGACCTCGGCGTTCTTCAGCGCCGAGCTGATGACGTTCTGCTGGGCGGCCGGGTTCGGCACCGTCAGACCGCTGCTGCGGCCGTCGTGCTCGGTGGCCACCCCGCGCACCACGGCGAGGATGCGGTCACCGGCCGCCTCCGCGTCGGCGAGTCGTTTCAGTACGAACAGCGCCCCGCCCTCGCCGCGCGCGTACCCGTCGGCGGAGGCGTCGAAGGTCTTGCAGCGGCCGTCGGGCGACAGCGCGCGCAACTTGCTGACCAGCACGAAGCCGTACGGCGACAGCATCAGGTTCACCCCGCCGACCAGCGCCATGTCGCAGGCCCGCGAGCGCAGGCTGAGCACCGCCTGCTCCAGCGCCACCAGCGAGGAGGAGCAGGCCGTGTCGATGACCATGCTGGGACCCTGGAAGCCGAAGGTGTACGACACCCGGCCGGCCAGGAAGCTCGGCTCGCCGATCAGCTGGTAGGCGTCGACGTCCGACATGGCGCCCTTCTGCTGGCGCATGCGCACGTAGTCGCTGGTGCTGGCGCCGAGGAAGACACCGACCCGGCTGCCCTCCAGCTCGGCGGGCGGCAGACAGGCGTTCTCCATGGCCTCCCAGGCGAGTTCCAGCACCAGCCGCTGCTGCGGGTCCATGCCGGCCGCCTCGCGGGGCGAGATGCCGAAGACCGTCGGGTCGAAGGTGTCGACCGGCCCTTGGAGGAAGTTGCCGGCCAGGGTGTACGCCGTCCCCGGGTGGTCGGGGTCCGGGTGGTAGAAGCCGGCGACGGAGTGGCGCTCCTCGGGGAACTGGGACGTCAGGGAACGGCCGTCGGTGAGGGACTGCCAGAACTCCTCCGGGCTTCCGCCGCCCGGCAGCCGGCAGGACATGCCGATCACCGCCAGCGGCTGGGGCCGTTGCAGCTCCTGGACCCGGGCGCGCAGACTGCGGATCGTGCCGAGGGAGTCTTTCAGCCGGCCGCGCAGGACGTCCTGGCTCGGCTGCTCGGCGTGGCTCTTCGTCATCAGTTCTCCTCAAACCCGAAGTTCTGTGAGTCGGAGATCTCCGCCTCCAACTGGCGTAGCAGTTCGTCGTCGTCGAGGTCGTCGAGGTCGTCGAGGTCCTCGGTGGCCGGCGCCTCGGCCGGGTCCTCCTCCGTGACGGCCTCCTCGGAGGCCTCGGCCGGATAGCCGAGGCGTTCCAGCAGGTGCGCGGTGAGCGCGAGCGCGGTGGGGTGCTCGAAGGCGACCGTCGAGGACAGTTCGAGATCCAGCTCGCGCGACAGCCGCAGGCGCAGGGTCAGCGACATCACCGAGTCCATGCCGAGGTCGAAGAAGCCCTGGTCGGCGCGGAGTTCGTCCTCGGACAGACCGAGCACGGCCGCGACCTGCCCGCACACCCAGTCCAGCGTGCGGTCCCGGCGCTGGTCCGGGTCGAGGGTGTCGAGCCCGGCGACGAAGCCGGTGCCGTCCTCGCGCTGCCCGCCGCCGAGCACCTCGGCGAACAGCCTCCGGTGCGGCGCGTCGGCGAGCGCGGTGCGGAACTGGCCCCAGTCGACGTCGGCGACCGCCCAGTGCACCGAGTCGTCCCCGGCCAGCAGATCGAGCGCGGCGACCAGGTCCTCCTCTCGGAGCGGGGCGATCCCGCTGGTCTTCAGCAGCAACGTGGTGCGCTCGTCGAGGAGTTCGCTGCCGGCGATCGGCATCAGCTCCAGGTGCGTCACCGGCAGCCCGCTCGCCCGGCGCCGGGCCGCGAGCGCCCGCAGCGACCAGTCCGAGGGGGCCGAGGCGCCGGTGACCGCGCCGCCCCAGGTGCCGGGCACCGAACCCAGCAGGACGAACACGCCCACCGGGTCCTTGGCGGTCAGCCGGTGCAGCAGCAGCGCGGTCTCGGCCCGGTTCAGCTCGGCCCGCAGCAGCGCCTCGGTGGTCTCCTCCAGCGGTACGGCCGCGCCCGGCGAGCCCGCGCACACCACCGAGGCGATCCCGCACTCGGCCCGCAACTCCTCGACCAGGGACGTCAGTTCACCACGCGAGCCATGGGTGGCGGCGAGCCGGATCTCGGCCCCCGCCGACCGCCAGCCGGCGATCCGCTCGACGTCCACCGGCTCGGGCGCGCCGTCCGGCTCGGTGTCCACCAGGACGATCCGCCGGGCACCCGCGCCGACCAGCCAGTCCACCGCGGCCGGGGCCAGGGCGCCGCCCGCGCCGCTCACCAGGTGCCAGCGGTCGGCCGCCAGATGCCGGGGGGCGGGCCGCCGCGGCGGCGTGCCGCGCACCAGCGAGCCGACCTGCACCGCGGAGTGCTCGATGCGCACGTGCTCGTCGCCGGGCACGCCCAGCAGCCGGGTCACCAGCGTGCGCAGCTCCTCGGCGCTGCCGTGCGTCAGGTCGATGTGCCCGCCCCAGGCGTCGGGGCAGGTCATCGCCAGGGTCCGGCCGAGCCCGGCGTGGGCGCCCTGGTTGCCGTCGGGGTAGCCCGCGTGCCCGGTGGGCAGCAGGGCGTGCCGGGTCACCAGCCACAGCCGGGGCGCCGGGCCCTCGGTGTCGGCGAGGGCGGCGGTCAGCGCCACCGTCGTCAGCCAGCCCCCGGAACGCGAGTCCAGATCCTCCAGCGGCCACAGGTCGCACACCGCCGTGGTCGGCGAGTTGGCGTGCACGGCCAGCAGGGTCCGCCAGGCGTCCCGGTCGGCCGGGTCCAGGCTGAGGTCGTGCGGGTCGGCGGAGGCCGGCGCGGCCAGCGACCGCACCCGGCGCACCTCGCACCCGGCGGCCCTGAGCTGCTCGGCCACCGTCCCGGCCAGGTGCTCGGTGTCACCGCACACCAGCCAGCGCGTCGCCGGTACCGCCGTGCCGTCCTGCTCGCCGGCCGGCCGCTGCGCGGCGGGCTGCCACACCATGCGGTACAGCAGGCTCTCCAGCCGGTCCCGCCCTGCGTCGGCCGGCACCAGCGCCTCGGGCGCCGCGGGCCGCAGCCCGGTCAGCTCCACCACCGCCCGGCCCGCCGGGTCCAGGACGCGCACGTCCGCCTCCGGCTGACCGTCGGGCGTACGGCGCACCGGCCCGCGGCACAGGCGTACGGTGCCGTCGACCGCGGCCTTCACCCGCACCGAGCCGATGGCCGCGACGCCGTCGGCCGCGGAGTCGCCGGTCACGTGCAGGGCCAGCCGCAGGAGTTCGGCGGGCAGCCGGTGCCGGGCGGCCGTGTCGGGCATCCGGACGGTGACCTCGGCCGAGCCGCCGCCGCTGCGGGCCGACTCCACGCCCAGCGCGGGGAACGCCTCGGCGAGGGCGGCGCGCAGCGTCTCGTCGTCGGCGAGCGCGCCGGCGTCCGTCGCGGCCGCCGGGACGTCGTCCAGGTCGTCCGGCAGGCCCACGGCCGCGGTCAGCGCCGGGTCGGCCGGCGCGTCCTCGCCCAGCGCGCGCAGGGCCAGCGTGCCCTGGCGGGTGTCGGCCACCGCCTGCAGGGCCGCCCGGTGCTCGGCGTCCGTGCGCGGCAGGGGACCGAAGCGTACGTCGCTCAGGGCCGGGGTGGCGGAGCCCGTGGCGGCGGCCGTGGCGAGCGCCGCCTCCAGCAGCGCGGACGCCGACACCGTCGTACGGGAGCCCTCGCCCGTCGTCTGCCAGGGGCTGCGCGTGCCGTCGACCGAGACCGGGACCAGGGCGGTCCAGGGCGCGTGCGCGGGCCGGACCGGCGCGCCGACCAGGGCGCCCGCGGTGCCGGTGCGGTCCACCGGCAGGTCCGGCAGCCGGTGCTCCTTGCGCTGCCAGGGGTACAGCGGCAGGTCCACAACGCGGCGTCCGGGCCCGGCGAACGCGGCCCAGTCGACCGGCACGCCGTGCGCGTGCAGGGCGCCCAGGGTGGTGAGCAGCGCGCCCACCTCGTCCTCGTCGCGGACCAGCGAGGGCAGCACCAGCGGGCGCCCGGCGCCGGCCGCCGCGAGGGACTCCTCGGTGCCGGAGACCAGCACCGGATGCGGGGAGACCTCCACGAACACCCGGTCCTCGGCGTCCTCCACCGCGCTCACCGCGTCCTGGAAGAGGACCGTGTCGCGCAGGTTGCGCCCCCAGTACTCGGCGGTCAGGTCGAGGCCGGAGACCTCGCCGCCGGCCACGGCCGAGTACACCGGGATGCGCGCCTCGGACGGCGTGAGGTGGGCGAGGCCGGACACCAGCCGCTCGCGCAGCGGGTCCATGAGGGGCGAGTGCGGGGCGACGGGCACCTTGACCCGGCGGACGAAGACGTTCGCCTCGGTCAGCTCCTCGGCCAGCTCCTCCAGGGCGTCGACGTCACCGGCGACGACCGTGGTGCGCGGGCCGTTGATGGTGGCGATGCCCAACTTGTCCTCGTAGAGCACCAGATAGGGCGCGAGTTCCTCCCGGCCGAGCCCCACGACCACCGAACCGCCGGTGCCCACCAGCGTGTCCAGCAGCCGCGAGCGCAGGCACAGCACCTCCGCGGCCTGCGCCAGCGTCAGCGCCCCGGCCGCCCAGGCGGCGGCCACCTCGCCCATGCTGTGCCCGACGACCGCGGCCGGCTCCACGCCCCAGCTGCGCCACAGCGCGACCAGACCGACCTGGACGGCGAAGATCAGCTCCTGCGGGATGCCCTCGTCGAACGGCCTGCTGTCGGGCTCGCCGCGCAGCGAGGCCAGCGGCGACCAGGGGATCCACTTGCGCATCTCCTCCTCGCACGCTTCCACCGCTTCCCGGAACACCGGCTCGGTGTTGAGGAGTTGGCGGCCCATGCCGGCCCACTGGGAGCCGAAGCCGGAGAAGACGAAGACGCAGGAGCGCGCGGTGTCGGCGGTGCCGGTGAGCAGTCCGGGGTGCTCCGCGCCCTTGGTCAGGGCGCGCAGGGCCGAACGGACCGACACCACGTCCCGGCCCACCGCGACGGCCCGGTGCTCCAGATGGCTGCGGCGGGCGCCCGCGGTGAAGGCGAGGTCGGCGAGGGTGTGTGCGTCGGCCGACTCCAGCAGGTCGAGATACTGCCGGGCCGCGTCGGGCAGCGCGGTCTCCTGCGCCGTAGACAGGGGCAGGGCGAAACGGGTGGGCGGCTCGGCGGCCCCGGCGGCCCCGGGGGCCTGCGGAGGGTGCGGGGCCTCGGCCACCAGGACGTGCGCGTTGGTGCCGGTGAAGCCGAAGGAACTGACGCCCGCGATACGGCGCCGCTCCGGCTCCGGCCAGCTGTCGCCGCCGGACGCGATCGCCAACCCCATGCGCTCCCACGGCACTTGCGGGGTCGGCCGGGTGGTCACGCCGACGTGCGGCGGGATGGCGCCGTGGTGCACGGCCAGGATCGCCTTGATCAGGCCCGCCATGCCGGCGGAGGCCTCCAGGTGTCCGATGTTGGGCTTGGCCGAACCCACCAGCAGGGGCGCGCCGTCGGGGCCCTGCGGCCTGAGCGACTGGGCCAGCGCCCGCAGTTCGATGGGGTCGCCGAGCGGGGTGCCGGTGCCGTGGGCCTCCGCGTAGCCGACCTCGCGGCCCTCCAGCCCGGCCTGCTCCAGGGCGCGTTCGATCAGCGCCCGCTGGGCGGTGCCGTTGGGCACGGTCAGTCCGCTGCTCGCGCCGTCCTGGTTGACGGCGCTGCCCGGCAGCACGGCGTAGACCCGGTCGCCGTCGGCGAGCGCGTCGGACAGCCGCTTGAGGACGACGGCGCCGGAGCCCTCGCCGCGCAGATAGCCGTCGGCCGCCTCGTCGAAGGTGCGGCACTGCCCGGAGGGGGACAGGGCGCCGCCGGCCGACACCGACACCGGGATGACCGGGCTGAGGATGACGTTGACACCACCGGCCACCGCGAGGTCGCTCTCGCCGGAGCGCAGGCTCTGGATGGCCAGGTGCACCGCGGTCAGCGAGGAGGAGCAGGCGGTGTCCACGGCCATGCTGGGACCGGTCAGGCCCAGGAAGTACGACAGCCGGCCGGCCGCCCCGGCGAAGGAGTTGCCGGTGCCGTAGTACAGGTCGACGTCCTGCAGGCGGCTCGCCACCTGCTGGGAGTGGTCGGAGCTGTTCATCCCGACGAAGACGCCGGTCGCCGAGCCGCGCAGCCGCTCCCTGGTGGCGCCGGCGTCCTCCAGTGCCTCGTGGGCGACCTCCAGGAAGAGCCGGTGCTGCGGGTCGAGGCTGCGGGCCTCGCGCGGGGAGACCCGGAAGAAGGCGGCGTCGAAGCCGCGCACGTCGTCCAGGTAGCCGCCGCGCAGGGAGGTGATGGTGCCGGGGGTCCAGGGCCCGTCGGAGAGGAACGCCTGGCCGTCCCAGCGGTCGGACGGCACGTCCCGGATGACGACACGGCCGTCGGTCAGCAGCTGCCAGTAGTCGCCGACGGAGGGGCTGCCGGGGAAGCGGCAGCTCATGCCGACGACGGCGATGGGGTCGTCGGCCACGGACGCGGGAGTGGTGTCCAACGGGGCGTCGGCCGCAGCGACTTCGGCGCCCGGCACCTCTTGGGCGGCCTCCTCCGCGGCACCGCCGGCCTCGGCCGCCTCGCGCTCCGCCACCATCGGCAGCAGATGGTCCACCAGCTCGTCCAGGCAGGGCCGCTCGAACGGCGTGGACAGCGGGATGTCCAGGCTCAGCTCCAGGCCGAGCCGGTCGACGAACTCCACGATGGTCAGCGAGTCCAGGCCGAGGTCGGCGAAACCGCGCCGGGGCGGGATGCGCCGGCCGGGGTCCTGGCCGAGCACCGAGGCGAGCACCTCGCTCGTGCGGCGCATCAGGGTGCGCCGCAGCCGGTCGGTGCCGCCCGTCTGACCGTTGGCCGGCTGACCGGTGGCCTTGTGGCCCGTGGCCGGCCGACCGGTGGTCGCCGGTTCGGTGTCCGCCGCCGCTCCGCTCCGCCTCATCACGGGAGCGGCGGCGGACGGTTCGACTTCCCGGTCGGCCGCGTCGGGGGTCGGGGCCGCGACCGGGGAGTCGCCGGCGGAGGGGGGGATCTCCACCGGAGTCGTGAGGCCGGCCAGGGGCGCACCGGCCGTCTCGGCCGCCCCCTCGCCGAGGTCGAGCTGACGTGCCGGTCCCAGGGGGTTGCCGGACTCGTCGATCAGCTGCACCGCGAGCCGTGCGGGCCGCACGCCCGCCTCGGGCACGGCGCCCGGCGCGTACTGGGTGCCGGGCGTCACCTCGGGCAGCCAGAACGACTCGTGCTGCCACGGATGCCGGGGCAGGTCCGTCAGCCGCCCGGGCAGCAGGTCGTCCCAGCGCACCGAGGCGCCCGCGCAGTGCAGTTCGGCCAGCGCGGTGAGCAGGGTGTGCGGGCCGTCCGCGTCCCGGCGCAGCGAGCCGACCGCGATGCCCTGGCGGCGCAGGGAGGTCAGGCCGTCGTTGAGGGGGCGTACGAGGGTGGGGTGCGGGCCGATCTCGACGAAGTCGGCGCCCTGGTTGGCGATCAGGTTCCTGACGGCGGGCCAGAAACGCACCGGGCTGAGGACGTTGGCCGCCCAGTAGTCGGCGTCCAGGACCGCCGGCGGCTCGTCCGGGAAGACCGTGGAGACGAAGGCGTCCGGGCGCGGGCTCGGCGTCAAGTCGGCCAGCTCGGTGCGGAGTTGCTCGGCGTACGGGGCCATGGCCGGGCTGTGGAAGGCGTAGTCGCCGGGGACGAAGCGGGCGGAGACGCCCCGCTCGCGCAGCAGTGCCGCGATGGCGCTCAGGTCCTCCTCGGACCCGGCGAACACGGTGGCCGACGGGCCGTTGACCGTGGCGACGGTGACCACGCGCCCGGTGCCGGCCGCGGTCTGCACGGCCTCCTCCTCGGGCAGGGCCACGGCGAGCATCCGTCCCGTGCCGGCCGCCGCCGCCATGATCCGGCCGCGCCGTACGGCGAGGTCGAGGGCGGTGTCCAGGTCGAGGGCGCCGGTGAAGCAGGCCGCGGAGATCTCGCCGAGGCTGTGCCCGACGACGTCCGTCGGCTCCACGCCACGCGCCCGCCAGACCTCGGCGAGCGCCAGTTGCAGGGCGACGACGGCGGGCTGGGCGAGCTCGGTGGCGGCGAGGTCGCTGTCGCCGAGCAGTGCGCGCAGCCCGGGCAGGCCGGCGGCGCGCAGCACCTCGTCGCTGCGCTCCAGCGAGGCGGCGGCCACCGGGTCGCTGTCCCACAGGTCCAGGCCCATGCCGCGCCACTGCGAGCCCTGTCCGGAGAAGACGAAGACGGTGCGGTGCCGGCGGCGCGGCTCGGCGGTGCCGGTGACGGTCCGCTCGTCGGGGTTGCCCTCGGCCAACTCGCGCAGGGAGGAGCGCAGTTCACCGGCGTCGGCGGCGATGACGGTGGCCCGGGCCTCGTGGTGGGTGCGTCGTACGGCCGCGGTGTGCAGCAGGTCCGGCAGCGGGCGGTCGCCGTCCAGCGCCTCGGCGAGGTCGCGGGCGCGCTCCTGGAGGGCCTCCTCGGTGGTGCCGGACAGCAACAGGACCTGGGGCCCGGCCTGCTGAGGCTCCGTCACCGCGGTGTCCTCGGCGGGCGCGGACAGCAGCACGTGGGCGTTGGTGCCGCTGAGCCCGAAGGCGCTCACGCCGAACAGGGTCTCCTCGCTCGCGCCGTCGACCGGGACGGCCTCGGCCGAGATGCTCAGCGGGCCGTTCCAGGGGATCGCCGGGTTCGGGGTGCCCAGGTGCAGCTGCGGCGGGACCAGGCGGTGGCGGGCGGTCAGGACGGTCTTGATGAGCGCGGCGACACCGGCCGCGGCGTCCGTGTGCCCGAAGTTGGCCTTGTGCGAGCCGATGTGCAGCGGGCGCTCGCGGCCCGGGCCGAACACCTGCTGCAGGGCGTACGCCTCGATCGGGTCGCCGAGCGGGGTGCCGGTGCCGTGCGTCTCCACGAAGGCGACCTGCTCCGGGGTGGCCTGCGCCCGCACCAGCGCGTCGCGCAACAGGGCTTCCTGCGCGGAGGCGTTGGGGACGGTCAGGCCGGCGCTGCGGCCGTCGTGGTTGAAGGCGCTGCCGCGGATCACGGCGAGCACCCGGTCGCCGTCGGCGAGGGCGTCGTCGAGCCGCTTCAGGACGACGACCCCGCAGCCCTCGCCGCGCACGATGCCGTCCGCCGCGGCCGAGAACGGCTTGCACCGCCCGGTCGGGGACAGGGCCTGCACCTTGCTCATGAAGATGGACAGCTCGGGCGCGGCGAGCACGTTGACGCCGCCGGCCAGCGCGGTGTCGGCCTCGCCGCTGGCCAGGCTGCGGCAGGCCAGGTGCACGGCGACCAGGGAGGAGGAGCAGGCGGTGTTCACGGCGAGCGCCGGACCGTGCAGGCCCAGGGTGTAGGCGACCCGGCCGGGCGCGAAGCTGAACTCCTTGCCGCTGGCGTAGTAGGGGTCGATGGCCTTCACACCGCGGGTCTTGGAGTGCAGCAGTGTGTAGTCCATGCCGAGCATGCCGAAGAACACACCGGTCTTCGACCCGGAGAGCTTCGGCCGGGTCAGGCCCGCGTGCTCCAGGGCCTCCCAGGACACCTCCAGCAGCAGCCGCTGCTGCGGGTCCATCTCGCGGGCCTCGCGGAAGGAGATGCCGAAGAAGTCGGCGTCGAACCGGTCGAGTCCGGGCAGTACGCCGGCCCAGCGGCAGTAGCCGGTGCCGGGGGCGGCGCCGTCCTCGCTGATGTACTCGGGTCCCCAGCGTTCGGGTGGGATCTCCCCGATGACGTCGACGCCGTCGCGCAGGACGCGCCAGAAGGACTCGGGGTCCACCACTCCGCCCGGGTAACGGCACCCGATGCCGACGAGTGCAATGGCCGGGTCGGTGCTGGTTCCGTTGCGGGCGGGCATGGATCCCCCTTGTCAGGAGCGACGGTTCGGCCGGGATGAGAAGGGATGGGAGGGATGGAGGGCAGGGGAGGAAGGAAGGGGCCGGGTGGCGCGCGGGGCGCCACGCGCCACCCGGAGTGCCGTCGGCGTCAGAACTTGGCCGCGGCGGAGGGCGCCTTGAGCGTGCCCAGGTACTTGTGCCACAGGTGCGTCGGGTCGTTCTCGACCGCCTCGACGATCTCCCGCATCGCCGCGAGGGCCTTGGGCTCCCCGTCGTACACGTCGCCCTGCAGCATCTTCAGGACGTCCAGGCGGTAGCGCGGGTCCTGGACGAACGCCGTGAAGAGGATGTTGAGGCGGTAGTAGATCGAGATGAACTCGTACCAGTTGTTGACCGCGCCCCGGAGCGTGTTGACGTAGGTGTCGAAGCGCTCCTTGCGGAAGTCGCCGGCCTTGTGGGCGGCGATGATGTCCGCGGCGGCGAGGCGGGCGCTGTTGAGCGCGACGCTGACACCGCTGGAGAAGATCGGGTCGACGAACCGGGCCGCGTCGCCGATCATCACGAGCGAGTCGTCGGCGATCTTCGTCAGGGCGTAGCTGTAGTCGCCCTCGGACTTGAACGGCTTGACCTGGCGCGAGTTCTTGAGCGCGTCACGCAGCGCCGGACGGCTGCCGATGGTGTCCCAGAAGAAGGTCTCCAGGTCGTTCTTGGCGGCCTTGAAGCGGGCCTTCTGCGTCACGACACCGATGGAGGTGATGGTGTCGGTGATCGGGATCTGCCAGACCCAGGTGTCTTCCAGCGGCAGGAAGTGGATGAAGATGTAGTCGGCCTGGTCCTTGTTGACAGCGAGGGCCTTGCGGTCGAAGTCGTCGAACCAGGTGTGCACCGCGTACTGGTTGAAGACCGGGTCCGGCTCCTTGCACTTGAGCTGCGAGCCCATCATCGTACGGCGGCCGGAGGCGTCGACGACCATGCGGACCGGGACGCCGATCGGCTGGTTGCCGACCTTGGCCTGGATGACGGGGCGGTCGCGCTCGGTGAAGTCGACGCGGTTGACGCGGACGCCGTGGTAGACCTTGGCGCCCAGGGACTCGGCGTTCTGCAGCAGGATCTGGTCGAACTTGCCGCGGTCCACGTGGAAGGTGTGGTCGCGGTCGACGCCGGCCTGGTCGCGCTCGCTGAAGAGGACCTCGGCCGCGCGGAAGTCGTGGTCCAGGCCGGTGAAGCCCATGTGGTCGATGTCCCGGTCCTCCGCGGAGGTCCAGGCGGCGCCGTACTTCTTCGGGAAGCCCGCGGCCTCGACCGCCTCCATGGCGCCGGTCTCGATCAGGACCGGGGTGGTGGCCGGCACGAGGGACTCCCCGACGTGCTCGCGCGGAAAGGTCTCCGCCTCGAACACCACCACGGACAGGCCCGCCTTGGCGAGGTACGCGGCCGCGCTGGAGCCGGCCGGTCCGCCGCCGATGATGCCGATGTCGTAGTCGTAGGTCGCCTGGTTCTCGGTTGCCTCGGACAACGTGATCTCCTGTCGTGATGTGGTGTCGGGCGGCGTTCCGTCGCGGTCGCTCAGCGCGCGCCGGGCGGGCGCGCGCGGGTCAGTCGCGGTCGCTCAGCGCGCGCCGGGCGGGCGCGCGCGGGTCAGCGGAGGGTCAGCACCAGGTCGGTGATGCTGTCCAGGTTCTGGAAGTTGGAGCCGGTCAGCTCGGTGGGGGGGATGTTGGTTCCCAGGTCGTCCCGGATGAACGTCAGCAGTTGGGCCGTGTTCATCGAGGTGAGAATCCCCCACTCCAGGAGCGGGGTGTCCGGGGCGAGGCCCTGCGAGTCGGGCTCGGAGAGCAGTCGCTCCTGGACGAACTCGGTGAGCTGGGAGAGCAGTTCTTCGCGGTCACTGGCCACGCCATGCCTCCTTGGGACGCGTTGAGGGCGGGTGCGGCAAAGAGCTCAACACTCGTTGATTTCAACGCCTGATGATGTCATTTCCTGATGAACTCTACTAGTGTTGAGTTTCGCGTCAAGGGGCCAACTGCGACCGACGAACCCGAGGTTGGAGGCGCCATGAACCGAATGCGATACGGTCCGCCCGCAGGTGAGACGCACGTCTTCGTCGTCCCCGAACCCGCGCCGGGAGCGCGCCGGGAAGCGCTGCTCAGCCGCTGCGTCGGGGTGCTCGCGCCGGACGAACGGCGCCGCTTCGGCCGTATCGTGCCGTCGGCGCGCACGCTGTACGCCTGCTCGCACGCGGCGCTGCGGGCCGTGACCGCGCTGTACTCGGGTCGTCCCGCGACCGACGTCCGCTTTGCGCGCGGGAAGTTCGGGAAACCGTATGTGACCGGCGATCCCGGGCTGCGGGTGAGCCTCTCCCACACCGAGGGCCTCGCGCTCGTCGCGGTCAGCCGGGACGGGCCGGTCGGCGTGGACGTCGAACGCGTCAAGCCGCTGCGCGACCCGGCCGGACTGCGCCGCCAGATCCTCTCCGACTGGGAGGCGGAGCGCTGCGCGACCTCTGACGACGTCTCCCTGTTCACCAGCTGGACCTGCAAGGAGGCCGTCCTCAAGGCCCTCGGCAACGGCCTCGCCGGCGACCTCGCGGCCGTGTGGGTGACACCGGGCCGGCGCCGCGACGGGCCGGTGACCGTGCACCGCGCGCCGGGTGCGGCGGGGCGAGCGTGGCGGCTCCAGCTCATCGACGTGGGGGAGGAGTACCGGGCGGCGGTCGCGGTGGCGAGCGGGGGCGGCTTGGTGCGGGTGTTCGGTCCGGGGGTGGGCGTGTCCGACAGGGTCGCCGGCGTGCTGCTCCACTTCTCGGGTCTCGGAGTGCTGGGTCCCGGGGTGCGCGTGCCCGATTCCGTTGCCGGCCTGCCGACGCCCGCCTCGGGCCCCGGCACTCCTGCCCCCGGTGGTCTTCAGGCCCCTCCTGCCCTTCCGCCGTACCACCCCGGACCCGCCGCGGTGCCCAATCCCGGCCCCTCTGCGGCGGCCAACCCCGGCCCCTCCGCGGCGGCCCATCCCGAACCCTCCGTGGTGGCCAACCCCGGGCCGGTGTCTCCGGCCCCGGAAACCCCACCCCCGACCTCCATCCCACGTCCGACCTCGACCCTCATCCCACCCTCGACCCCGATCCCACGCACGACCTCCACTCTCATCCCACCCCCACCCCCCGACCCCGATCCCACGGCCGACACCACTCCCCACCTCAGCCCCCGGTCCAGCCCCCACCCCACCTCCACCCCCACCTCGCAGCCCCTCCCGGAACGGCCCACCCCGTCGGCCTCTTCCTTGGTCGGCGTGTCTTATGTGAAGGAGATTCCGACATGCAGCTGAGTTCCACAGGAGCCGCGGCGTCTGCCCTCCGTGCGTTCGCCGCGCCCGCCGACGCGCCCACCCTGCTCTGCCTGCCCCACGCCGGAGGCGCCGCGCGGGCGTTCGCGAGTCTGCGGGCCGCCGTGCCGTCGCTCGCGCGCACCGTGCTGCTGGAGCTGCCGGGGCACGGCACCCGTATGACCGAACCCGTCCGGGACGACTTCGCCGACGTGCTGGACGACCTCGCGCGGTCCTCCGCACCGCACACCACGGGCCGGTACGTGCTGCTGGGCCACAGCATGGGCGCCGCCTTCGCCTACGAACTCGCCCGGCACTGGAGCGCGTTGGGGCGCCCGCCCGCCGGGGTGATCCTCGTCGGGCGCAACGGTCCCACCGCCCGGCGGCCGTTCCCGGACATCCACCGCCTCGCCGCCCCCGCGTTCCTGGACGCCGTGCGCCGGCTCGGCGGCACCCCGCCGCAGCTCTTCGAACGCCCCGAGCTCATCGAGCTGTTCGTGCCGGTGCTGCGCGCCGACTTCACCCTGTCGGAGACGTACGAGCCGCTGCCCGGACCGCCGCTCGCCTGCCCGCTGTGGGTGTGCGCCGGGACCGACGACCCGATGGTCGACGACGCCGGGCTCCGGGACTGGGAGAACCACGGCACCGGCGAGGTGCGCATCGAGTGGCTGCCCGGCGGCCACTTCCTGCTCGACGACGCGGCCTTCCACGCCTACGTGAGCGGGGTGTTGCGGGTCCTGCCCGGCTGACGCCCGCCGCACGCGAAACGCCGCCGGCCTTCCCCCGTCACCCAGGGGGAAGGCCGGCGGCGTTTCGCGCGGCGCTCAGGCAGCCGGCTGTGCCGTCAGCTCGGAGAACTGGGCCCTCCAGTACGCCAGCGGCATCTGCGTCGTGCTCACGTCGCCGTGCACGATGCGACCGACCAGGATCTGGTGGTCGCCCGCCAGATAACTGCTGGTCAGCATGCACTCGGCGGTGGCGACGTTGTCATCGAGCACCGGCGCCGCGATGCGCTTGCCCGGCGTCCACCGCACGCCGGAGAACCGCTCGGGCACCGGCGAGGCGAACGTCTTCGCGGTCTCCGCCATCCCGGAGGACAGGAAGTTCACCGCGAACACCGAACTCTCGTGAATGGCCTCCAGGGTGGCGCTGGGGTGTTTGACGCAGACCAGCAGCAGCGGCGGCGACGCCGACACGCTGCACACCGCGCTGCACGTCAGCCCACGCGGCTCGCCGTCGGACGTGACGCTGGTGACCACGCTGACCCCGGTGGGCAGCGACCCCATCACCGAGCGGAACGTGTGCAGGTCCACCTGGTCCAACACGGGCTGGACGGAACGGAGTTGTTCAGGCATCTGTAGATCCTCGTCGTCGGTAAGGCCCAGGCGGGCCAGGGCCGCGGACATCGGCGGACGCCGTCCTCAGGAGTCGACGGACGTGATGCGCTCCAGCAGGGCCTGACGGTCCGTCTTGCCGTTGGCCGTCAGGGGCAGTTCGTCGGCCACGTGCACCGCGTCGACCACCATGTACAGGGGCAGCCGGTCGGCGCAGTCCCGCTTGAGCTCCAGCAGACCGGGCGCCTTGTCGCCCTCGGGCACCACCACGGCGTGGATGCGGGCGTCCAGACCGCTGCCCACCACCACGCAGGCCGCGGCGGCGACCTTCGGGTTGGCGGCGACGACGGACTCCACGTCGCCGAGCTCGATGCGGTGGCCGCGCACCTTCACCATGTGGTCGCGCCGGCCCACGTACTCCAGCATCCCGTCGGGACCCATCCGGCCGATGTCCCCGGTGAAGTAGGCGCCCTGCTGCGGCTCACGGCCCCAGTAGCCGAGCATCACCGTCGGACCGCTGACCACGATCTCGCCCTCCCGCTCGCGCGGCGGGTGGATGCGGATGCGGTCGCCGGAGGCCGGGGCGCCGATCGGCAGCGGACGGGTGCTGCCCAGGTCCCGTTCGGTCACCTCGTAACTGGTGCACACGTTGGTCTCAGTGGGGCCGTACCAGTTGAACATCCGTACGTCCGGCCAGGCCTTGCGCAGTTCGTGCACCTGCTGGATGGGGAAGGGCTCGCCGGCGAAGATGCACACCCGCAGGTCCTCGGGCGGGTCGCCGGCCAGCAGGTCGCCGCGCTGCATCATCAGGATCAGCGCCGAGGGCACCGAATACCAGACGCTGATGCGCTCGCCCCGCAGCAGCGTGGCGAGTTGGGAGGGGTCGTAGGCGAGGCCCTCGGGGATCAGGAAGACCGAGGCGCCGGCGGCGAAGGCGCCGTACAGGTCGAAGACGGAGAGGTCGAAGTTGAACGGGGCGTGGTTGGAGAGCCGGTCGGCCGCGGTCAACCCGGTCTCCTTCACGGCCCAGTTGACGAACGACAGGGCGTTGCGGTGGCTGATGCACACGCCCTTGGGCTCGCCGGTGGAGCCGGAGGTGTAGAGGATGTACGCGGCGTCGTCGGGCTCGTTGTCGTGGACGGGCGGCGCGTCGGCGGCCGGCGCCTCCTCGCGTACGTCGTCGAAGGCGGCCAGCGGCAGTTCGGCGGGCCAGTCGTGGTCGGCGGCGCGCCGGATGCCGTCGGCGTCGGCGACCACCAGGGCCGGGGAGCAGCCGGCGGCGATGCGCTGGACGCGGGCGGCCGGGTTGTTGGCGCTGACCGGGACGTAGATCGCGCCGACGCGCAGCGCGCCCTGCATCAGGGCGATCGCGTCCACGGTCTTGTGGGTCCACAGCACCACCCGGTCGCCGGGCCGCACCCCGCGCCGGTGCAGGGCGGCGGCGTAGCGGTCGGCGAGTTCGTCGAGTTCCCCGTAGCTGTGCACCCCCTTGGAGGTGCGCACCGCCGTGGCGGCCGGGTCCCGCCGGGCGGAGTCGATGACCAGTTGGTGGAGCCTCACAGCCCTATCTCCTTCACTATCAGTTGGCGCTGGATGTCGGAGGTTCCGGAGAAGATCGTGCTGGGCACGGCGTCACGCAGGGCGGCCTCGATGCCGTCCTCGCGCAGGTAGCCGCGGCCGCCGAAGACGCGTACGGCGTCCGAGGCGGAGGCCAGCACGCCCTCGGAGACGGCGAGTTTGGACAGGGCGATCTCCAGCACGGAAGGGTCGCCCTGGTCCATCGACCAGCAGGCGCGGTACAGCAGCAGCCGCGCGCTCTCCAGGCGCAGCTTGATGTCGGCGATGCGGTTGGACACCGACTGGAATTCACCGATCCGGCGCCCGAACTGGCGCCGCTCGCGGGCGTGCGTCACGCACTGCTCCAGCAGCCGGTCGAGCAGCCCGATGTAGAGGGCGAACAGGCAGGCGCGTTCCCAGCCCATGGAGTGCTGGAAGATGGCGGCGCCCGCGCCGACCCCGCCGAGCACGTTCTCCTCGGGGACGAAGCAGTCCTGGAAGGTGACGGCGCCAGCCGGGCAGGAGTGCATGCCCATCTTCTCGTACGGCGGTCCCACGACGACCCCGTCGGCCGTGCGGTCGATGACGAAGCCGGTCACGCCGAGGAAGCCCGCCTTCGGATTCACAGTCCCGTAGGCCACGTACACGTCGGCGGCCGGGCCGTTGCTGATGAAGCTCTTGGTGCCGTTGAGGACGTATCCGCCGTCCACGGCCGTCGCGATCATGCCGAGCCGGGAGGAGTCGGAGCCGGCCTCCGGCTCCGTCATCGCGTTGCCCGCGATCAGCCGGCCGGCGGCCAGCTCGGGCAGCAGCCGGCGCCGCACCTCCTGGCTGCCGAACTCGGCGATGGGCACCGAGCAGGCGAAGGTGTGCGCCGCCGCCCCGAACACCAGCCCGGTGTCGGCGCAGCCGCGGCCCACCGCCTCCACCACCCGCGCGGTGTCCAGCGCGCCGAGGCCCCCTCCGCCGTACTCCTTGGGCAGGCAGGATCCGAGCATGCCGATCTCGCCGAGCCGCAGCCAGTCCTTGCGGCTGTAGAACCCGCCGGTCGGCGGTGTGGGGAAGGCGGCCCGGGTCGCCTCCAACACCCGGTTGTAGCGGGCCTGTTGCTCTGCTTTCCAGCCGAACTCCACATCTGCTCCTGGGGTACGGGGAAGGGGACGCCCTCCCGCGGCGGTCGCTTCTCAGTCGGTACGGGACGAGGGCAGGCGCAGGTTCCGCGGGCCGACGTAGCGCAGCCGCGGATGGATGCCTCCCTGCTGGGTCCGCTGTTCCTCGACGTGCGCGAGCCAGCCGGGGACCCGGGCGGCGGCGAACATCGGGACGAACAGGTCGGAGGGCATGCCGAGCATGTGGTAGATCGCGGCCGCGTAGCAGTCCACGGTCAGATAGGGGCGCGGGCCCTTCGACGGATGGGCGGCGGTGCGCACGGCGTCCAGGACCTCCAGGACGTGCTGGCCGTCGGGGCTGCCGCCGCGGAACCGGCGGGCCGCCTCGCGCAGCGGGCGCACCCGGGGATCCTCCCCGGCGTAGGAGTTCTGGCGGGCGCGCTCGCTGCGGGCCTGGTCGACGCGGCCGCGCAGATAGGCGGCGGCGGTGCCGGGGTCGCGCTCCTCCCGGGCCAGGTCGATGACCTGGTGGGCGGCACCACCGTGCAGCGGGCCGGTGAAGGTGGCGAGCGCCACGGTCATGGTGGCGAAGATGTCGGCGCCGGTGCCGGCCGCGACCCGGGCGGCGAACGCCGAGGCGTTGCAGCCGTGTTCGGCCTGCAGGATCAGGCAGAGGTCGACCAGCCGCACCCGCTCCGGGTCGCGGGGCAGGCCCAGCATGTGCAGGATGTTCTCGGCGTGCGACAGCTCCGGTTCGGGCCGCGGCAGCCGGCGGCCGGTGCGGGCGGCCTGCTGGATGGCGAAGATGGTGGGGATGCGCGCCACCAGGCGTTCGCCGAGGTCGATGTGGGCCGCCGGGTCGGCGTCCGCCTCCGCCGCCACCGCGAGCGCGGAGACCGCGGTGCGCAGCACGCTGGAGGTGCTGCACCCCGCGTTGAGCACGAGGTTGGTGGCCACCATGGCGGGCATCTCGCGGGCCGCGGCGAGCCGGGCGCGGAAGGCGGTCAGTTCGTCGGGGTCGGGCAGCCAGCCCCGGATGAGCAGGTGGACGACCTCCTCGAAGGTGACCTTGCCGATCAACTCCTGGACCGGGTAGCCCCGGTAGGCCAGCCGGCCGCGCACCGGGTCCACCTCGGAGATGCGGGTCTCGCCGAACACCACCTCGTCGGGGGTGAGCCGGTCGGCGGGACCGGGCAGCGGCGGGGCGATGGCGGAGGCGTCCGGCGGAGCCTTCATCGAGGACAGTTCGGCCAGGCGTTCGTCGTAGAACTCGCGCAACTGGCCTACGGACTCGATGCGTTCGATGAGGTGGTCGTCGAGGGTGGTGCCCAGCTCGTGCTCCAGGTGGACCTGGAGTTCCACAGCGGTGAGGTCGTCCCAGCTGGACACGGCGCGCAGCCGCATCTCGTCTCCGATGAACTCCGACGGCATGTCGAAAACCCGGGACAGCGTGCTGATGACGGGGTGCACCTGGACCATCTCCTTCGTTGTACGTTGCGTCCCGCCCGGCGGCCGCGGGCCGGGCGGGCGGCCGGTCAGCCGGCCAGATCGGTGGCCTGCTCCGCGGGTTCGGGCATCCGGACCACGGAGGCCGGGGGGCGCGTGGTGACCAGGCCGAGTTTGTGGGGGAACAGGTACGGCAGCAGGGGGCCGGTCATCGCGGTGGTGATCAGCGCCATGAGGACCATCTCGGTGAACAGCGTCTCGTCGAGCACACCGAGGCTCAGTCCGACGCCGAGGATGATCAGTTCGGTCAGGCCGCGGGTGTTCATCAGGACGCCGACGCCCGTGGACTCACGCCAGTTCAGGCCGAAGGAGCGGGCCGGCAGTCCGGCGCCGAGCAGCTTGCCGGCCACCGAGGCGGCGAGGATGAGGCCCAACTCGCCCCAGGCGCGGGCGGAGAGCCCCGCGACGTCGACGTTGAGACCGGTGATGATGAAGTACACGGGCAGCATCAGCTCGCCGGCGTGCTGCAGCGGGCGGACCATCCGCTCCTCCAGCATGACCTGCGGCTTGCGCGGCATGACCAGGCCGAAGGCGAAGGCGCCGAAGATGGGGTGGATGCCGATCTTCGAGGTGGTGTACGCCGACAGCAGCAGGCCCGCCGTCACCAGGGCGGCGAGATAGGCCCCGGTGCCCTTCTTCGCCACCCGGGCGACCGCCTTGTGCAGCAGCGGGCGGACCACGACGATCATCGCGGCGCCGTAACCGGCCGACATCCACAGCGTGTCGGTGAACCCGGACGGCCCCGAGGCGGTGACCACCGCGACCACCGCGGCCAGCAGGCACCAGGCGAGGACGTCGCCGAAGGCCGCGCTGGTGAGCGCGAGCGCGCCGATGGCCGTACGGCTGAGGCCGTTGTCCTTGAGGATGCGGGCCAGCACCGGGAAGGCGGTGATCGACATGCTGACGCCCAGGTACAGGGTGAAGGAGAACATCGGCACCTTGTCGCCGTCGACCACCGAGTGGTGGTGGTAGAGCAGCGCGGCGACGCCCATGCCGAGGGCCAGCGGGGTGAGGATGCTGCCGGCCGTCACGGCGACCACGGAGGTCTTGCGGCGCCGCATGGAGGCCCAGTCCAGCTCCCAGCCCACGGTGAACATGAAGAGGAGCAGCCCCAGTTGGGCCACCATGGACAGTAAGGGGCGCACGTTGTCCGGGAAGAGGCGATGGGTCAGGTCGCCCGGGAAGAGGCCCAGCAGGCTCGGGCCCAGCAGGATGCCCGCGGTGATCTCGCCGATGACGGCGGGCTGACGGACCCTGCGCGCCACATAGGCGAGTGCCGTTCCGGCGATCAGGATGCCGGCGATCCCGGCGATGGCGGTTGCCTGCAGGGATTCGAGCTGATGCGGTGTCACGGCAGCTCCCTCGGATGCCTGGGAATCTCGAACAAAATTCAACGAGCAGAGAACTCAACTGCCGATGAGTTTTGCATGCGGAGTCGGTGCGGACAAGGGGCGTCGGCCCGATGTGAGCCTTGCGGACGGGGCTTGCTGCGGCCTTGTCTGCGTGTAAAACTCCTTACCTGTTGAGTTCATCCTTTGTTGAGTTCTTGGGTGCGAACCGTCGAGCTCTGCGGCAACGCACCGAACCGCGGAAGGTGGTGCCGGCTCATGCGTGAACTGGTGGAGGCCATCGAGTCACCGGACTCGGTGCCGGCCGACGTGGCGGCCGTGGGGGTGCCCGGCTCCTACCGGGCCGCCGTGCTGCACAAGGCGGAGGCGGGCATGTTCGAGGGCGTCCCACTGCGCGAGCGGCGTCCCGCGGACTCCCTGCACATCGAGGAGGTGCCGACGCCCGAACCGGGCCCCGGCGAGGTCCTGGTGGCCGTCATGGCGAGCGCCGTGAACTACAACACCGTCTGGAGCGCGCTGTTCTCGCCGGTGCCCACCTTCGCCATGCTGGAGCGCTACGCCCGCCTCGGCGGCCTCGCCGCCCGGCACGACCAGCCGTACCACGTCATCGGCTCCGACCTGGCCGGCGTCATCGTCAAGTGCGGCCCCGGCGTACGGCGTTGGGGCATCGGCGACCGGGTCGTGGCGCACTGCGTCTCGGTCGAACTGGAGGACGCCGAGGGCCACGGCGACCCCATGCTCGACCCCGAGCAGCGCATCTGGGGCTACGAGACCAACTACGGCGGCCTCGCCGACCTCGCCCTCGTCAAGGCCACCCAGCTGCTGCCCAAGGCGGAGCACCTCACCTGGGAGGAGGCCGCCGTCCCCGGCCTGGTCAACTCCACCGCCTACCGCCAGCTGGTCACCCCCAACGGCGCCGGCATGAAACAGGGCGACAACGTCCTGATCTGGGGCGCCGTCGGCGGCCTGGGAAGCTACGCCACCCAGCTCGCCCTGGCCGGCGGCGCCACCCCCATCTGCGTAGTGTCGTCACCCGAAAAGGCCGAGCTGGCACGGTCGTTGGGCGCCGAGCTGATCATCGACCGCAGCGCCGAGGGCTACCGCTTCTGGCGCGACGAGCGGACCCAGGACCCCGCGGAGTGGAAGCGCTTCGGCTCCCGCATCCGTGAACTGACCGGCGGCGAGGACGTCGACATCGTCTTCGAGCACCCCGGCCGCGAGACCTTCGGCGCCTCCGTGTACGTCACCCGCAAGGGCGGCACCATCGTCACCTGCGCCTCCACGGCCGGCTACGTCCACGAGTACGACAACCGCTACCTGTGGATGTCCCTGAAGCGGATCATCGGCACCCACTGCGCCAACTACCGCGAGGCCTGGCAGGCCAACCGCCTCATCGCCAAGGGCAGGATCCACCCCACCCTCTCGCGCACCTACGACCTCGACGACGTCGCCCAGGCCGTGGACTCCATCCACCGCAACCAGCACCAGGGCAAGGTCGGCGTGCTGTGCCTCTCGCCCGCCGAGGGCCTGGGCGTCCGCGACCCCGAACTGCGCGCCCGCCACGAACCGGCCATCAACCGCTTCCGGGACGCCGCCCGGCAGACCGCCAGGACACGGCTGAGCGAGGTGGCGGCATGAGCACCGCACGGACACCGCGATCCGCGGACGGCGCCCTCGGCATCGTCGGCATCGGCACCATCGGCGGCGCCCTGCTGCGGCGGGCCGTGCTCGCCGGGCACTCCGTCGTCGTACGCGATCCGCGGCCCGACGCGCGCGAGCGGCTGACGCAGCTGTTCGACTCGCCCGAGCAGGCACGCGCCGCCGGCCGGCACATCCGGCTCGCCCGCAGCTGGGCGGAGTTCGCCTCGGCCCGGGTCGTGGTCGAGGCCGTGCCCGAACGTCGGGACACCAAGGCCGAGGTGCTGCGCGAACTCGACCGGGTCTGCCCGGCCGACACCGTCCTCGCCACCACCGCCTCGGCGCTCTCCCTCACCGACCTCGCCGCCGCCTCCGGCCGGCCCGGCAGGGTCGTCGGCCTGCACCTGCCGCTGCCCACGGCCGGCCTCGTCGAGATCGGCCGCACGGTCATCGCCGACGCCTCCGCCGTCGCCCGGGTACGCGATCTGGCCGGCGCGCTGGACCTGCGGAGCGTGACCGTCGGCGACCGCCCCGGCCTGATCTCCGCCGCCCTGCTGTTCGGCTTCCTCAACCAGGCCGTCACCATGTACGACCAGCGGGCCGCCGGACACGACGACATCGACGCCGCCATGCGCTACGGCTGCGGGCTGCCGCACGGGCCGTTCGAACTCCTCGACGTCATCGGCACGGACACCGCCTGCGACATCCTCGACGCCCTCGCCGCCCGCTGCGACGAGCCCGCCTTCCAACCCGCCCGCCGGCTGCGGCACATGGCCCTCGCCGGCCTCCTCGGCCGCAAGTCCGGCCGGGGCTTCTACGACTACCGGGAGCAGGCCGGCAGCACGGCCCCTGCCCCCGCCCGCCGCTCGCAGGGCGCCTCCCTGGTGCGCCGGGTCGGCGTCGTCGGCACCGGCACCATGGCCACCGGCATCGCCGAGGTCTTCGCCAAGGGCGGCCTCGACACGCTGCTCGTCGGCCGCAGCGACGAACGGGCCAAGAGCGCGTGGGAGGCGGTCGCCGCCTCCACCGGGCGGGCCGTGCGGCGCGGCAGGCTGACCGAGGCGGACCAGACGGCCGCGCTGGAACGGCTGGACCCCACCGGCGACGCCGACCGGCTCGCCGACTGCGACCTCGTCATCGAGGCCGTCGCGGAGGAACTCGACGTCAAAAAAGCGCTGTTCGCCCGCCTCGGCGCGGTCTGCGGGCCGGGCGCGCTGCTCGCCACGACCACCTCCAGCCTGCCGGTGATCGAGTGCGGTCTCGCCTCCGGGCGCCCCGAGGACGTCATCGGCCTGCACTTCTTCAACCCGGCCCCCGTGATGCGGCTCGTCGAGGTGATCCCGTCCCTGGAGACGGCACAGCGGCACGTCGACACCGCCCGCACGGTGTGCCGGCGGCTCGGCAAACACCCCGTGCAGTGCATGGACCGGCCCGGCTTCATCGTCAACGCGCTGCTCTTCCCCTACCTCAACGGGGCCGTGCGGCTCGCCGAGAGTCACTACGCCGGCGCGGACGACATCGACGCGGTGATGAAGCACGGGTGCGGATACCCGCTCGGGCCCTTCGAACTGCTCGACGTGATCGGCCTCGACGTGTCCCTGAGCATCCAGCGGGTCCTGCACGACGCCGACCGGCGCCCCGGCACCGTACCGGCACCGCTGCTGGGCCACCTGGTGGCCGCCGGTCGAGCGGGACGCAAGTCGGGCGCGGGGTTCCGGGTCTACGGCTGACCCGGCACCGCAAGGGACGTCAGGACGTCAGGACAGGGAGAACGCGATGAAGAGCACCGGTCCCGAACCGACCACCCACAGCACCGAGGCCGACGCCCTCGCCTGGGCGCTCCTGGCCGAACTCATCGGCTGCACACCGACCTCGGCGGACGTACTGCCCCCGATGACACCGGCCGCCAACGACCGGGAGGGGGAGAACGGATGACGGCGACCACCCACCGGACCGGACCGGCGGCAGAGGACGCCGCGCCCCCCACCCCCTCCGTCCGCGACACCGCCGTCGCCGCGCAGGCCGCCGCCCGGCGGCTCGCGCTCACCACCGGCGGGGAGCGCGACGCGGCTCTGCTCGCCGTGGCCCGGGGACTGGTGTCGGCGGCGGGTGAGATCCTCGCCGCCAACGAGCGGGACGTGGCGGCCGCGCGGGCCGCCGGGCAGTCGGCCACCGTGCTCGACCGGCTCGCCCTCACCCGAGGGCACCTCGAAGGACTGGCCGGCACGGTGCGGGCGCTGGCGGAGCAGCCGGACCCGGTCGGGGAGAGCGTCAGCGGCGCGGTCATGCCCAACGGGCTGGACGTACGCCGCATCAGGGTGCCCCTCGGCGTGGTCGGCATGATCTACGAGGGCCGCCCGAACGTCACCGTCGACGCCGCCGCCCTCTGCCTCAAGAGCGCCAACGCCGCTCTCCTGCGCGGCTCTTCGACGGCCCGCCACACCAACGCGGCGCTGGTCGCGGCCATCCGCGAAGCCCTCGCGGGGAGCGCCGTCCCCGCGGACGCCGTCCAGCTCGTACCGGGCGCGAGCCATGCCTCCGTACACGAACTGATGTCCCTGCGCGGCCTCGTGGACGTCCTCGTCCCGCGCGGCGGACGCGAACTCATCCAGACCACGGTCCGCGACGCCGCCGTACCGGTCATCGAGACCGGCGTCGGCAACTGCCACGTGTACGTCGACCAACACGCCGACCTCGACAAGGCGTTGGCCATCCTGCTCAACGCCAAGACCCAGCGCCCCTCCGTGTGCAACGCCACCGAGTCGGTGCTGGTCCACGCGGCCGTCGCGGCCGAGTTCCTGCCCCGCGCCCTCGCGGCCCTGACCGAACGCGGCGTCCTCGTGCACGGCGACGAGCGCGTACGGCCCTTCCGCCCCGACGTGCTGCCCGCCACCGACGAGGACTGGGACCGCGAGTACCTGGCCCTCGAACTCGCCGCCGCCGTCGTCGACTCACTGGACGAGGCCGTCGACCACATCCGCCGCCACGGCAGCGGCCACACCGAGGCCATCGTCACCGACTCGCAGTCCGCGGCCCGCCGTTTCGTCGCCGCGCTGGACACCGCGGTCGTCGCCGTCAACGCCTCCACCCGCTTCGCCGACGGCGGTGAACTCGGGCTCGGCGCCGAACTCGGCATCTCCACCCAGAAACTCCACGCGCGCGGTCCCATGGGGGTGACCGCGCTGACCACCACCAAGTACGTCCTGGTGGGCGACGGTCACATCCGGGGCGGAGCGGCCGCCCCGCTGCCGTAGACGGGAGGCAGGTTCATGTACATACGCATCATCACCGAGACGAAGCAGGCGAGTCGGCTCGTCTACGAGGCCGAACGGCCCCGCGACCGGCAGAGCGCCCCGCAGGCCCCGTGGCTGGGTCTGGCCGGCGTCGACGAGGACCACCCCGCCGAGTCGCACATCGTCCGTGGCATCGACTAGGGCCTGCCCGGCGCCGAGCGCCGGACAGGCCCTGGCGGCGGTCATCCCAGCGGAGTGGCCGCCGTCCGCGGTGTTCCGCACCAGGTGCCGAGCATCGCGGGCACGTCGTCCACGGTGCCGGAGGCCGCCGCGACATAGCCGTCGGGCCGGACCAGCACCACCGCCGGCCAGTCGGGGCCCGGAAGCCCGGCCGTGGCGACCGCGCGCACCCGCCCCTCGTAGCCGGCCGTGCCGCCGGCCGCCGTCCAGCCCGTCGTGACCAGCAGGAAACGGCCGTCCCGCAGCAGGTGGTACGGGGAGACACGGCCCTCGGCGGTGACGAGATGCTCGTCCGGCAGCGGACGTCCCGCCCAGGAATGCTGCTCGGGCCCGCGCGCCGGATACGCGAGGGACGTCATCGCCATCCCCTCCCGCACCCGGCGGTGCAGCAGCGGCAGCGACAGCGCCGTCGCCATCCCGACCTTGCGCATCGCCCGCGCCGGCCGCGCCCGCAGCGACATGGCGCGCAGCATCAGGTCCGTACGGCGCAGCACGTCGGCGCCGACCGGATGCCGCTCCTCGTGATAGCTGTCGAGCAGCCACTCCGGCGCCCACCCGCGCACCGCCGCGGCGAGCTTCCAGCCGAGGTTGACGGCGTCCTGGACCCCCGTGTTGAGCCCCTGCCCGCCGGCCGGCGAGTGCACGTGCGCCGCGTCACCGACCAGGAAGACCCGGTCGACGCGGTACCGAGGCGCCTGCCGCTGGTGGCTGGAGAACCGCGACAGCCAGCGCGCCTCCACGAAGCCGAGCGTGCGCCGGCTGACGTAGCGCGTGCTGGAGGCGAGCTGCAGCAGCGACAGCGGTTCGCCGACCGGCACGTCGGTGAACCGGTGGTCGATGGTGATGACCCGGTGGTGGCCGTCGCGGAACGGGGTGCACAGCACCATGCCGCGCCGGGTGGAGACGATCTGCATCTGCGGCCCGAGCGGCTCCTTCAGCACCACGTCCCCGAGCATCACCGTCATCTCGTACGGCGACCCGGGGAACGGCTCGCCGAGCAGCCGCCGCACGGTGCTGCGGTGCCCGTCCGCGGCCACCAGGTAGCGGGCCCGCTCGGTACGCACCCGTCCGTCCGCGTCCCGCACCCGCACCTGGACGTGGTTCGGCTCCTGCCGTACGTCGACGACCTCGGCGGACCGGTCCACGGGTACGCCCATGCCGCGTACGGCGTCCTCCAGGACCTCCTCCGTCTCGTTCTGCGGAATGATGAGCAAGTAGGGGAAACGGGTGGGCAGTCGGTGCAGGTCGACCAGCCGTGTGTCCAGCCGGATCTCGGGCGAGCGGTAGCCGCGGGCCACCAGCGGCTCCGCCAGGCCCCGCGCGTCCAGCAGCTCCAGCGTGCGCGCGTGCAGGCCGAACGCCCGGGACCAGCCGGACCGTTCGGCCCGTCGCTCCAGCACGCGGCACCGCACCCCGGCCAGCGCGAGTTCGGCCGCCGTGACCAGCCCCGTGGGCCCGGCCCCGACGATCAGGACATCTTCCATGAGGTTCGCTCTCCTCTCTGGACTTGTGATGCTCGGAATTCCGGTAGCGGCGATGTGGGGGGGCGGGGGCTCGGGGAATCGGGGGTCGGGGGTCGGGGATTCTCTGGTGTCTGATACGGCAGTGGGGGATTCTCCTGTGGTCTGATACGGCGGTGGGGAGGGGGCAGGCCGAACCTGCCGACCGGCGGCGCGGGTTCAGCCGGCGGACGGCAACTCGCCGACGGGCGCGGCGGCTTGCACCGTGCCGCCGTGCGCGGGCCGGATCCGGACGCTGACCCGCCTGCGACGCTGGGCGGGAAGTCCGGCACGGGTCGCGCCCGGCAGCAGCACCAGGTCGTCCTGGTGGACCACCTCGCGGCCCGAACGCCCTCGCAGCAGAGCGAGTTCCTGGACGGCGAGCGAGGACAGCCCGCGGCCGACCACCCGCCCCTCCTCGTCCACCAGCTCCACCGGGTCACCGGCGACGAAGTGCCCCTCCACGCCGGCCACCCCCTCCGCGGGCAACGGGCCGCGGCCCTGGACCAGGGCGTGCACGGCGTGGTCGGTCAACTGCACGGTCCCGCGCGGGCTGCTGGCGTGTTCCAGCCACAGCAGATGGTCGGCGGTCCGGTCCCCGGTGCGATGGAACAGCGTCCCCGTCTCCCGCCCGGCGAGCGCGTCCGCGGCGTGCCGGGCGGCCGTCAGCACGACCGGGATGCCGGCGGCGGTGGCGATCCGCGCCGCCTCCACCTTGGTCACCATGCCCCCGGTGCCCACACCGGCGCTGCCCGCGCCGCCGATCTCCACGTCCCGCAGGTCCTCGGGCCCGCGCACCTCACCGAGCCGCCGGGCGCCCGGCCGGCGCGGATCGCCGTCGTAGAGGCCGTCGATGTCGGAGAGCAGCACCAGCAGGTCGGCCTTGACGAGATGGGCGACCAGCGCGGCGAGCCGGTCGTTGTCGCCGAACCGGATCTCCTGGGTGGCCACGGTGTCGTTCTCGTTGACGATCGGCATGGCGCCCATGGCCAGGACCTGGGCGAGGGCGCGGTAGGCGTTGCGGTACTGCGCACGGCGCCCCATGTCGTCGGCGGTGAGCAGCACTTGGCCCACCCGTAGGCCGTAACGGGCGAACGAGGCCGTGTAGCGGGCGACCAGCAGACCCTGCCCGACACAGGCCGCCGCCTGCTGCCGGGCCAGGTCGTCGGGCCGCTCGGTCAGCCCCAGCGGGGCGAGGCCCGCGGCGATGGCGCCCGAGGAGACCAGCACGATCTCCAGGCCCCGCAGCCGGGCCTGGGCGAGCACGTCCACCAGGGCGTCCACCCGGTCCGAGTCGAGGCCGCCGAGCGCCGTCGTCAGCGACGACGAGCCGACCTTCACCACGATCCGACGGGCCGTCAGAACGTCAGTCCGCATGCTCACTTCGCCGTCCTCGGGTCGGTTCATCGGACCGCCGCCACCTGCTGGACGCGGGCCGGACGCGGCCGTAGCTCCCGCAGCAGCGCGTGCACCGTCTCCACCACCAACACCGGCCGCTCGTACGGCAGATCGTGGGCCTGGCGCGGCACCGTCTGAAGCAGCGCGCCCGGGATCTCGTCGGCCAGCCGCGCGGCCTGCGCCGGCGGGGTGTAGCAGTCCTCCGCGCCGACCACGATCCGCGTGGGCACCCGGCCCAGCGCGGCCAGCCGGCCCGTGCAGTCGTGGGTGCTGAGGGCGGCGTAGAACTCGGCGACCGTCAGCGGCGGCAGCGCGCCCAGCGCCCGCGCGTCGGTGCGGATGCCCTCGCCCTGCCGTCCGGCACCGAACAGCGCGCGCCACGCCAGGGCGGTCGCCGGGTGCGACAGCGGACCGGTGAGCAGCCGGTGCACGGTACGGGCCCAGCCGGGGGAACGCAGCAGCCCCGCGGCGACCGCGCGCTGTCCGACCCGGGCCCGGCGCTGCGCGGGCCGCTCGTCGGGCGCGGCCGGTGCGGCCCCCACCTGGTCGAGGCACGTGGAGAACAGCCCGACGCCGGACACCCGCGCCTCGAACATCCCGGGCCGGGCCGCGGCGAGTTGCTGGATCGCCATGCCGCCCATGGAATGCCCCACCAGCAGCACGGGTCCGTCCAGCCCGGCGGTGGCCTCGGTCAGCACCCGGCCCAGGTCCCGCCCGAGCAGCGCCATGTCGAGCAGTGCGGTGCCGCGTGTGGAACGCCCGTGCCCGCGCTGGTCGTAACTGACCGTCCGCAGCGCCGGAAAGCCGGGCCGCGGCCGGGTGAGCGCGTCGATGTGCGGCCGCCAGCCCTGCGCGGACATCGTCCACCCGTGACTGAGCACGACGGTGGCACGGGCGTCCGTCCGCCCCTGCGTGTACACGGCGATCTTGGCCCCGTCGTCGGTGGTCACACTCCGGCACACCTGCCGGGCGGCCCCCACGGCAACCTCGCTCATGACGCCCGCTCAACTCCACCGACCCGCACCCAGCGCGGGCCGCGGGGTGCGGCGACCGGTGCGTCGGACGGGTCGGCCGTGGAGGGTTGCGGGGGCGTCGCTGGCGGCTCAGCGGCGTTCCCTACGTCCTGTGGTGAACTGGGCGCGGGCGAGGGGCCGTTGGCCGTACGGATGTCGTCCTCACGGACCACACGCTGACGGACCCAGCGCACACCGTCCTCACCCGAAGCCGGCCTGGCCGCACCGTCTCCGTACGTACGGCGTTCGGCCGCCTGAGCGAGCCGCGCAGCGGAACCAGGCCCGCGCACCATCCGCACGGGGTGCGGGTTCTCCGCCTGGGCTGGCCCGGCGGGCGGCTGGGGTTGCGGCCTGGCCGCATGAGCACGTGCGGCCAGTTCCTCCGGCCGCCGGTCGTCCGAGCGGACCTCGTCGACCTGCACCAGCGAATCCTGGGCCTGCCCCTCTCCGCTCTCCGCACTCGCCCCTGCGCCCCGGCCCAGAGGAACCTGTACGGCCCCCTCCGCTCGCCGGCTCTCCACCGTGCCGTCCCCCAAGCGGGTTTGCGACTGCGGACGTTGTGCCCGACGGCTCTCGGCCGTGCCGTCTCCCAACGGTGCCTGAACTCGTGCGTGTTGTTCCCGCCGGCTGTCCGCCAAGCCATCCCTCAAGGGGGTCTGGGGCAGTGGGCGGTGCACCCGCCGACTCTCCGTCGTGCCGCCTGCCAACGGGGCCTGGGCTTGGGGGCGTTGTGTCCGCCGGCTTTCCGCCGTGCCGTCTCCCAACGGGGCCTGCGCTTGCGGGCGTTGTACCCGCCGGCTTTCCGCCGTGCCGTCTCCCAACGGGACCTGAGCCTGCGGGCGTTGTGTCCGCCGGCTTTCCGCCGTGCCGTCTCCCAACGGGGCCTGCGCTTGCGGGCGTTGTACCCGCCGACTCTCCGCCGTGCCGTCTCCCAACGGGATCTGAGCCTGCGGGCATTGTGTCCGTTGGCTCTCCGCCGTGCCGCCTCCCAAGGGGTCCTGAGTCGGCGGGCGTTGTGCTCGTCGGTCCTCCGTCGTGCTGTCTCCCAACGACACCTGGGCTTGTGGGTGTTGTGGCCGTTGGCTTCCCACCGGACCGTCTCCCGTCGGCCCCTCCACCTGCGCGCGTTCCGCCCGCAGGCCGTCGGCCGGCCACTCGGCTCGCAGGGTCTCCGCCTGCCGGGCCACGACCTCCGCCACCGCACGACGGTTCTCGGCGCGCAGCTCCGCGGCCGAGTACTGGGCCCGCCGACTCTCCGCCCACCGGGCCTCGGCCCTTGTGATCGCGCGTCGGGTCTCCGTCGTCCGCCGTGCTCCGGTCTCCACGCTTGCGTGCCGGTCCTCTGACCGGGCGTCTTCGCTGGAGCCGCGCGCTCGTTGCGTCTCCGCCCGTCGGGTTGCGGCCTCCGCGCCCGCGCGCCAGCTCGCCGCTCGGTGCCGGCCCACCGGGCCCTCGCCCCGTCCGCTCTGGGCCCGCCCGGCACCGCTGTCGTCCCCGGGCCGCCGACTCTCGGCCTGTCCGGTCCCGACCTCGGCCTGCCCGGTTCCGACCTCCGCCTGCCCGGTCCCGGCCTCCACAAGCCCGGCTCCGACCTCCGCATCCCTACCGCGACCTCGGCTCTCCAGCTGCCGCGCCGCCCCCTCCGTCTCGCGGCTCGCGCGCTCCCGGTGAGGCGACGCGCCGCCCCGTTCAGGACGCCCGCCCTCCGCCTCCCGGCACCCGTTCCGAGCTGCGGGGCCCGCGGTGTCAGCCGCCGAGCCGACACTCCCAGCTGCGGGGCCCCCGGTGTCAGCCACCGGGTCGACACTCCGAGCTGCGGGGCCCGCGTTCTCGACCACCGGGTCGACCCTGCGAGCTGCCGGGGCGGCCGTCTCGACGGCCGGGCTGACACTCTGAGCACCCCGGCTCACGCCCTCGGCCACGCGGCTCACACGCTGAGCGGTACGGCTCACACCCTCAGCCGCCCCGCCCGCGCTCTCCGTCTGGCGCCCGCCGGCCCCGCGCCCCTGCCCGGCGGCCCCCTTCGCCAAGGTGAACCCCGGCATCCGGTGCACCGGACCCCGCGTGCACGCGAACGCGTACTCCGCGGTCCGCCATGCCTGTTGGACCTGGTTGAAGGAGAGGCCGAGGGCGCCGGCGATGCGGCCGGGAGCCCAGCCGTGGCGGCGCAGGAACCACACGTACGCGGGCCGCTCCCGGGGCGGCGCGCTGATCCTGCGCCCGCCGGCGGCGAGGAACGCGGCGAGTTCCCCGGCGATCTCGTCCAACGTGGCGGCGACGCGCAGCACTTCACGCCGTTCCCGCACGTTGAGCCCGCCCCAGATGCCGGTGCTTTCCTCCCGCAGCAGCGCCTCCCGCAGGCACTCCCGGGTCACCGGGCAACGCGCGCAGAGCCGCTTGGCGGTCGTCTCCCGCTCGGAGCCGTCCGTGCCGCCGGCCGGGGGGAAGAAGGTCTCGGGGTCGACGTCCCGACAGACCGCGCGTTCCACCCAGGGGTCAGTGTCCGCGCGGTGGCGCACTGGTGCGTACATGGCGGTCGGCCCTTTCTCGGGTGTGACGAGGCTGTCCGTGCGACCAGCTTAAACTCAACACCGGATGATTTCAATGAGTGTTGACTTCCTGGCCCGTGCAGCCCCCCGAAGCACAAATGTGGTTGAGACCTGGACGAACTGTGCCCGCTGTGTGATTCCACAGGCGTTGAAATTCGCCCTTGCCGGAGCCAACCGCTCTGCCGTACGGTCACGTTGGGGACACACTCCGGGGTCGCGAACCGCCCAGGGCTGTTCCTTGACGCACCTCGGGCCGTGCGAGCCGAGGCGTCGTCCGTCATGTCACTCCCCGGCGACGGAGAGCCTCGAAGACGTGCTGTGGGCCGTCCCGGGTGCCGGTGAGTACCGAGATTCAGGTTCTCGTTTTCGTTCCGCGCTTGCGAAAGGCGCTCCCAACGGGGGGAGCACGGTCAACACCGGGGGGTGTTCGGCGTGCGCAGATCTCCGTGGCGAGAGTCGCCGGGCAACGGCGCCAACCGTTGTCCGGGCGCGGTCAGATCGGGCGGGTGTGACCAGTCCGCACTTTCCCACAGGCTTCCCACTTTGGAGACGTCGTGTCAGTCGTCAGCGCTCCCGTCGTCGCTCTTCCCCGCCACCAGGTCAGTACCGACGAACTGCTGTACCGCATCGCCGAGTTGTACGAGGACCACCCCAGATGTGCGGACGTGATGCGCATCATCCGGGCCACCACGGTGCGCACACGCTGGTACACCCGCCCCCTGTCCGAGCAACTGCGCAAGGACTACTCGCTCGCGGAGCGGACCCGCGAGCACCTGCGGGACTGCCTGGAAGTCGCGGAGAGCGCGGCGCGAGCCTCGCTGCGAGAGGCCGGACTCGTGCCGTCCGACGTGGACGCGCTGGTCGTGGCCAGCGCCACCGGTCACACCATGCCGGGACTCGACGTCCTGCTGATGACGAGGCTGGGCCTGCGGTCGTCGGTGCGCCGTGTGCCGGTCTCCCAACTGGGCTGCTGCGGCGGTGTGTTCGGGCTCTCCATGGCCGGCGAGCTGGTCGCCGCCCGCCCGGATGCCACTGTTCTCGTCGTGTGCGCCGACGTGTTCAGCCACTACCTGCACCTGGCCGACGAGGGCATGGACGGCATGATCTTCAAGGGCATTCTGGGCGACGGGGCCGGGGCCTGCGTGGTCCGCGGCCAGGCGAGCGGCCCGCACATGGAGCTCACCGCGTCCTGGGAGTGCGTCCAGCCGAACAGCCACGGCATCGTCGGCACCCGCACGGCCGGCGACGGGTTGCACACGTACAACTCGCCGGGCCTGGTCACCTCGGTGCGCGGCGTCATGCCGAGGATGAGGGACTGGCTGGAGCGGACCGCGCCCGCCGGGACCGACGGCGCGCCGGAGTTCGTCGTCTCGCACACCGGAAGCCCCAAGGTGCTCGACACCCTCGTCGAGGGTCTCGGGTGCGCGCCCGAGATGTTCGACCCGGCCCGTGACTCGCTGCGCGAGGTCGGCAATCTCGGCTCCGCCTCGGTCCTGGAGGTGCTGGAGCGCACCTTCGCCAAGCCGCCGGCCGAGGGCGCGCAGGGTCTGGTGCTGGGCGTCGGCCCGGGTGTCTCCGTGATGGCGATGCGCACGGTGTGGCGGGACGGCGTCTGACAGGGACGCCCGAGCGCGAGGTGCCGGAACGTTCCAGCACCTCGCGCCACCGCCTGCGCCGTCGACATCAGGGGCCTCAACCCCCCGTCTTGCGGGCCTCGGAAACCGTTGTCCCCAGGGCGTCGGTTCACCGTTTCCGTAAGCCCGTAAGCCCGTAAGCCCGTAAGCCCGTAAGCCCGTAAGCCCGTAAGCCCGTATGCCCAAAAGCCCGTACGCCCGTAAGCCCGTGAGCCGTCCACGCCTCGTCCCGTCGACCCCGGCCGCCCAGCCGCCGTCATTCCGCCGGCTGTGCCTCCGACTGGCTGCGTGGCTCCAGCCTGGGCGACAGCCGCAGCTCCAGCGACGGCACGACCCAGGCGAGGAACTCCTCGAACGTCATGTCCGCGAGCGGGCTGATCTGCAGCACGTACCGCATGATGGCGAGCCCGGCCAAGTGACTGGAGGCCAGGGCCAGACGGATCTCGGAGTCGGGGTATTCCCGGTAACCGCTCCGGCTGGCCCAGGCCTTGGCGCTCGCCTCGACACGGGCCCTGAGGACGTCCGAGGTGGCGCTGTCGGCGAGACCCGCCCGGTAGATGGCGGTCATCGCGTAGCGGGTCCGCTCGTTCTCCCAGAAGTCCAGGTAGGTCCGGGCGATCCAGTCCGCCTCCGAAGTGCCCGCCTGCTCCTCGGGCATGGTGTCGAAGGCCATCGAGACGCTGAAGGGCGAGTTGATGGCGGCGTTGAAGACCCCCTCCTTGTTGTCGAAGAAGTGGTGCACCAACGCCGGGTCCACCTGGGCGTCCTCGGCGATCGCGCGGATCGTCGTCCGTGCGTATCCGCGGTCCGCGAACAGATGGAGCGCCGACTCCAGGATCTGTTCGCGCGTGCCGCTGTCGCCGGGGCGGCGCCCGCTGCGGGCGCGCTGGGGGCGCGGCTTGCGCGCACCGGAGTTCGCGGTGTGCGAGGCCGGGGTGGACTTTCGGGCAGGAGTGGCGGAACCGTCCGCTCGCCTGGATGTCATGAGATCACTGCACTTCACGGGGGCTTACCGGCAGGTAATTCACTACACGATGAAAACATCCTATCAGGCGGGACGCCGGGATTCCATCCACAGGTCGGGCTCGGGAAACCTCTGGTTCGCGCCGTCGCTCGGCGCGCCGGGAGTCGGTGACAGCCTGATCGTCGCCATGTCGTCGCTCCGTCGTCGCCCGACGTCAGTCCGCGGTGGGGGCCGCCAGTAGCGTATCCCGCAGGGCCGGGGTGATCGTCGCGATGACCGTCTCGATGTCCAGGGACGCCACGGCCTTGACCCCCAGCAGATGCCGGACGATCGCCGTCCCGCCGAGCTGGGCGCCGAAGAGGGCGGTGCGCACCTCGGGGGTGTCGCCGCCCAGTTCCTGGTCCACCATCGAGTTCAGCGTCTCCGCGATGCGGGTGCGCAGGACCGCCGAGGCCTCCTTGTCGGACAGTCCGATCCGGTACACCTCCACCAGCGGGGACTCGCCCTCCTCGCCCTGCTCCCACAGGTTCAGGTAGAGGCGGGCGAGACGGACGGGCAGGTCGTCGTCGATGCCCTCGGCGACGGCGGGGGCCAGCAGCCCGGCCACCCTGACGGTCCGTTCGATCAGCGCGCCGTAGACGGCCGCCTTGTCGGGGAGCAGGTCGCGGGCGTAGTCGGCGTCGAAACCGGCTTCCTTGGCGATGTCCGCGTAGTCGGTCTGCCGGTAGCCGCGTTCGGTGAACAGGGTGCGACCCGCGGAGATCAGGGACTGGGTCGCCTCGGCCCTGGCCTCTGCCGCGCTCGCGTCGCTGATGGCGGTCATGTCTGCAACTCCCGTTGGGTGGACGTCCGGACGGCGCCTCGGTGCGCCGCCATCGTAGAATTCACTCGCAAGTGAACTCCCTCCATGTTGAATTAGTCAAGCGCCTCTGCGATGATTTCAACGCATGGTGAGTTATGTAGGGCTCGCCGCTGCCCGAGGAGGAATCGTGCAGTCCATCGGCATCACCGGAGTGGGCTCGTACCTGCCCGAGACGGTCATCAGCAACGAGGAGATCGGGCACGGCGCCGGCGTGACCGACGAGTGGATCGTCCGCAAGACCGGCATCCGCGAGCGGCGCCGCGCCGCTCCCCACGAGGCCACCTCCGACCTGGCCGCCCTGGCCGCCGAACGCGCCCTGAAGCGCGCGGGTCTGACGGCGGATCAACTGGCCTACGTCGTCGTGGCGACGTCCACCCCCGACCACCCGCAACCCGCCACGGCCGCGCTCGTCCAGGACCGGATCGGCGCCGCCCGCGCCGCCGCCTTCGACGTCAACGCGGTCTGCAGCGGCTTCGTCTACGCCCTGAAGACCGTGGAGAAGCTGCTCGCCGCGGCCGGCCCCGGCGAACCGCGGCACGGCCTGGTCATCGGCGCGGACATCTACTCCCGCATCCTCGACTACAGCGACCGCCGCACCGCCGCCCTCTTCGGCGACGGCGCCGGAGCGGTCGTGCTGGGGCCGGTCGGCGCGGGCCAGGGTCTCAGGCACATCTCCCTGGTCTCACGCGGCGACGCCCACCAGCTCATCCGGGTCGACGCCGGCGGCAGCCGCCGGCCGGCCTCGCCGAGCACCGTGACCGAGGGCGGGCACTACTTCCGCATGGACGGACGGGGCGTGCGCTCCTTCGTACAGCGGACCTTGCCGTACGAGATCGAGCGCCTGCTGCGCGCCTCGGCCGTACTGCCGGACGCCGTCCACCACTTCGTGCCGCACCAGGCCAACGGCATCATGCTCGCCGAGCTCTGGCCCGAGCTCGGCCTGCACCGCGCCGCCCTCCATCTGACGCTGGAGCGGTACGCCAACACCGGTGCCGCCTCCGTGCCCGTCACCCTGGCCGAGATGGACCGCACGGGCGCCGTCGCCCCCGGCGAACTCGTCGTGCTCGCCGCGTTCGGCGGCGGGATGAGCGTCGGCACGGCGCTGCTGGAGTGGACCATGGGCGGCGCCTCGGCGGCGGCGGACGCGCACAGCGCCGTGCCCCAACTCCTCACGGCGGGCGGGACGTTCTCGCCGCTGGCGTCATGACGGCCGACGTGCCCGCCACGGGCATCCACGGCCGCAGCGCCGCGCTCAGGGCGCTGAAGGAGGAGATCGAGCAGGGCCCGGACGAGAAGTCCACGGCCGCCCAGCACGCCAAGGGCAAGCTCACCGCCCGCGAACGCATCGCGCTGCTGCTGGACGAGGGCAGCTTCCAGGAGGCGGAGCCGCTGCGCCGGCACCGGGCGACCGGGTTCGGCCTGGAGGACAAGAAGCCGTACACCGACGGTGTGATCACCGGCTGGGGCACCGTGCACGGCCGGACCGTCTTCGTCTACGCCCACGACTTCCGCATCTTCGGCGGCGCCCTCGGCGAGGCCCACGCCGAGAAGATCCACCGCATCATGGACCGCGCCATGGCCGCCGGCGCCCCCCTGGTCTCGCTCAACGACGGCGCGGGCGCCCGTATCCAGGAAGGCGTCACGGCACTCGCCGGCTACGGCGGCATCTTCAGCCGCAACACCCGCGCCTCCGGGGTGATTCCGCAGATCAGCGTGATGCTCGGCCCGTGCGCGGGAGGTGCCGCGTACTCGCCTGCCCTGACGGACTTCGTCTTCATGGTGCGCGAGACCTCGCAGATGTTCATCACCGGCCCGGACGTCGTCCAGGCGGTCACCGGCGAACGGATCTCCATCGGCGGCCTCGGCGGCGCGGACGTGCACGCGGAGGTCTCGGGCGTCGCGCACTTCGCCTACGACGACGAGGAGACGTGCATCGAGGAGGTGCGCTACCTCCTGTCCCTGCTGCCGCAGAACAACCGCGAGACACCCCCCGCCGTACCGGCCGAGGACCCCGTCGACCGCGGCTGCGAGCCCCTGCTCGACATCGTGCCCGCCGACGGCAACCGCCCCTACGACATGCGGCGCGTGGTCGAGGAGATCGTCGACGACGGCGAGTTCCTGGAGATCCACGAGCGGTGGGCGGCCAACGTCATCTGCGCCCTGGCCCGGCTCGGCGGCCAGGTGGTCGGCATCGTCGCCAACCAGCCGCTCGTCCAGGCCGGCGTCCTCGACATCGACGCCAGCGAGAAGGCGGCCCGCTTCGTGCAGATGTGCGACGCGTTCAACATCCCGCTGGTCACCCTGGTCGACGTGCCCGGCTTCCTGCCCGGAGTCTCCCAGGAACACAACGGCATCATCCGGCGCGGCGCGAAACTGCTCTACGCCTACTGCAACGCGACCGTCCCCCGCATCTCCCTCATCCTGCGCAAGGCCTACGGCGGCGCGTACATCGTCATGGACTCCCGCTCGGTCGGCGCGGACCTCTCCTACGCCTGGCCGACCAACGAGATCGCGGTGATGGGCGCGGAGGGCGCGGCCAACGTCATCTTCCGCCGCCGTATCAAGTCCGCCGACGACCCCGACGCGATGCGCCGCCAGCTGGTCAAGGAGTACCAGGCCGAGCTGATGCACCCGTACTACGCCGCCGAACGCGGCCTGCTCGACGACGTCTTGGACCCGGTCGACACCCGCCGCGTCCTCATCGAGTCGCTGCGCATGCTGCGCACCAAGCACGCGGAGCTCGCGGCCCGCAAACACGGCAACCCACCCCAGTAGCCGTCTGTCTGAAGGAGCATCAGATGACAACACCCACCACCGTCACGTCCGAGCCGTTGGTGCGGGTGGTCCGCGGCGGCGAACTGGCCGCCGACGAACTCGCCGCCCTGACCGCGGTCCTGCTCTCCCGCGCGGCCGCGGCGCCGGAGGAGGGGGAGGCGGAGGAGACAGTACGGGTCGTGCCCCTGTGGGAGCGGCCGGCGCCGTCGGTGCCGTACCGCTCGCCGGTGAGCTGGCGCAACTGACGGCGCCGGGGCGCCCGTTGCCGTGCTGGACGGCGACGGGCGCCGGCGTGTTCAGACGCGCTCGACGGCGTGCAGGGCGAGGGCGGTGCGCATGGAGGGGGCGACGAGCTCGGCCAGCGCGGGCACGGAGAGGTCGGCGATCGGGCGCAGGCGCAGCACGTACCGGGTGAACGCCACGCCGAGCAGCTGCGCGGCCAGCAGTCCACTGCCGGCGGCGGCCTGTTCCGCGCCGAGGACGCCGGTCAGGCTGCTGGCGAACTGCTCGTGCAGCATGTGCCGCAGGCGTTCGGCGGCGCGCTCGTTGGTGGCGGCGCAACGCAGCAGCAGGCGCAGGGAGCCTTCGTCGGAGTCGTTCTCCCAGGGCGCGAGGAAGTGCGCGATGAGGGTCTGCGGCAGCCGGTCCGGGTCGGTGCCGGCCAGGTCGGGCAGGCCCAGGTCGAAGTCGAGAGCGGCGTCGAAGAGCTGCTCCTTGCTGCCGAAGTAACGCATCACCATGGACGGATCGATGGCGGCGTCGGCGGCGATGGCCCTGATCGTGGCCCGCTGGTACCCATCGGCCGCGAACCGCACCCGGGCGGCCCGCAGAATCGCCTCACGCGTCCGCCGTGAACGGGGCGAAACGGGTTGGGTCATGACGAGACCCCTTTCCTCTGACGCCCACGCGGGACGCCGCGTCCGATCACTGAGACCACCCGCTCAACGGGCGGCACGAATTGTCTGCCGACGGCTCCACCAACAGCCAAGCCCCGTCGGCCGGGACGGGACCCGCGAGGGGTGCGGAGGGGCAACTTCGGCAGGAGGGAGGGGTGTGGGGGTGCGACTCGAGTGGGTGTGAGGGCGGAACCGGGGAGGGGGTGGGGTGCAACTCCGGTGGGCGCGAGGGCGGGATGGGAGGGGGGTGTGGGATGCAACTCCGCTGAGTGCGGGGCGAGATGGGCGAAAAGTGCGGGGTATGGGGTGCGGTCTGGGCGGGGTGCTGGGGTGAGGCCCCCGCAGAGTGCTGGTGATGGGGATGGGCCCCGCCCCGGGTGCTGGGACGCGGTCGCGGTCCTGTGAGGAGGCAGGGTCCGTGTTCCGCGAGAGGGGGCAGAGGACGAGTTCTGTGAGAGGCAGCAGGGCTCGCGTTCCGCAGGAGGAGGCAGAACCCGGGTTCCGCGATAGCAAGCGGAGCCCGAGTCCGCGAGAGGGCGCGAAGTCCGGGTCCGGTCGGGGGTGCTGAGGGCGGGTCCGGTCGGGGGTGCTGAGGGCGGGTTCGGCCGGGGTGTCGAGGGCGGGTCCTGCAGGGGTGCTGAGGACGGGGCCGGCCAAGGGCGTCCAAGATGAGTCCCGCCAGGGGCGGCGAGGGCGAGTCCTGCCAGGGGCGGCGAGGGCGAGTGTCGGAAGGGGCGTCCAAGGCGAGTTCCGGAAGGGGTGTCGAGGCTGTGTCCCGTGAGGGATGCCGAGGCTGGGTCCCGCGCGGGGCGCCGAGGGCGCAGGGGACGCAGTCCTGCGAGGGGCGCAGGGGACATAGTCCCCGCCGGGGTGCGGGGGCGGAGCCCCGCCAGGGGTGCAGGGGGACTGGTCCCCGCCGGGGGTGCAGGGGCGGCAGCCCCTGAGGATGGGACGGGTAGGGGCGGCGGGGGCGACAACCCCCGACGCCCACCCCCACCCACCCGTCACCCCTGCTCGACCTCCGCAGGCTCGGCCTCCACCACTTCCCGCTCCGCAACCGTCTCCACCGACACCCCCACCGGCATCTCCACCCCCACCTCCAGCCGTGCCACCGGCCCCTCCGCTCCACACCAGTGATGCAGCGCCTGCCGCACGCGCCCTTCCCTCCCACCGGGATCCGCCGCCCCGTCGACCCAGGCCGCGTACCCGTCCGGCCGGACCAACAGCACGCTCAGCCCCGCGAGTTCGGGAACCACCCCGGCCACCCGGACCGGGCACACCCGCGACCCCCACGCCTCGGTGATCAACGCGGCCCGTCCGTCCCCGGCGAGGTCGAGCAGCACGAACCGCCCGTCCCGCATCAACTCGTACAGCCGCACGGGAGCCGCCCCGGGCCGCGGCACCGTCAAGTCCGGCACCCGCTGCCCGACCCGAACCCGCAACCGCCGCCCGCCACGCCCCCGATGCCCGACACCGACACCAGCCGCCCCGGAACCAACGTCTCCACGGCCACCCTGCCCCCGCTCGCCCCCAGCCCCGGAACCAACCGCCCCACCCCGCGGCTCACCGTCAACCGAAACCCCGACCGAAGCCTCAGCCGAAGCGCCGACCGAAGCCCCAGCCGATACCCCGGCCGAAGGCCCAGCCGATACCCCAGCCGAAGCGCCAACCGAAGCCCCAGCCGAAGCCCCGGCCGAAGCCCCGGCCGAAGCGCCAACCGAAGCCCCGGCCGACGCCCCAGCCGAAGCGCCAACCGAAGCCTCAGCCGACGCCCCGGCCCCGCTCTCATCACCGCTCCGCCCCCGCCCGCTCAACAACCCGGAGACAACCTGCCCTCCAAGCCGCCCCAGCCCGGCCCGCAGCCCCGGAAGCCCACCCTCGCCCCCGACCACCCGGCCGATCCCACCAGCCTGAGCCCCTGCAAGACCGCCGCCGCCCCGAATCCCCGCAAGACCGCCGCCGGCCCGCAGCGCTGCGATCCCGCCGGTCCGAGCCCCCGCAAGCCCGCCCTGCCCCCCACCGCGCCCGTACCCGGCCCGCAACCCCGAGATCGCCTCTCCGGCGAAACGGCGGATCCGGCGGTTTGTCAGGAGTTGGCCGAGCAGGAGCCGTCGGACCGCCGTCACCGCCGGGACCGGGCTCGTGGCCAGGTTGGTCGCGCGGTCCGTGGCGCGCAGGATGCGCTCCGCCTGCGGCCGCCGCTCCGACTCGTACGTGTCCAGCAGCCCCGCCGGCGCCCACCCCTGCACCGCCGCCCCGAGCTTCCACCCGAGGTTGACGGCGTCCTGGATGCCGAGGTTGAGACCCTGCCCGCCGAAGGGAGAGTGCAGATGCGCGGCGTCCCCGGCGAGGAACACCCGCCCGGCCCGGTAGTGGTCCGCCAGCCGCTGGTGGATCTTGAACCGGGCGAGCCAGACGGCATCGTAGGGCTCGGGATCGAAGCCGAGCGCCTGCGTCATCACCTCGGCCAGCTCCTCCAGCGTCACCGGATCCCGCGTCCACGGCCGGTCCCGCCGCGCCACCGCGATCCGGTACAGCCCGTCGCCGTAGGGCACCGTCACCATCACCCCGCCGCCCCCGGCGAGGACCACCACGTCGTCCGGCGGCGGCTTGCGCAGCCGTACGTCGGCCAGCAGCGGCGCGATGTCGTACGTACGACCGCGGAAGGCGATCCCCGCCAGGTCGCGCACCGCGCTGTGCGCGCCGTCGCAGCCGACGACGTAGTCGGCGCTCTCCTCCCACTCCCCGGACTCGCCGCGCACCTGGAGCGTGACACCGGAGCCGTCCTGCGCGAGGCCGTACACCTCCGCCCCGCGCTGGATGATCACCCCGAGGTCGAGGGCGCGCTGCTGCAGCACCTCCTCCGTGCGGCTCTGCGGCACGACGTGCAGCGCCGGGAAGCGGGTGTCGAGCTCGGTGAAGTCGATGACCGCGCCGCGGACCGGCCGCATACGGCCCACCGGACGGCCCACGGCCGCCAGCGCGTCGGCGTGCCCGCGCAGGTCGAGCACCTCCATCGTCCTGCTGTACAGCCCCATCGCGCGGGACTGCTCGGACGTGGTCAGACGGCGTTCCAGGACGGTGCAGGACACTCCGGCGGCGGCCAGCTCACAGGCCAGCGCGAGTCCGGTGGGGCCGGCTCCGGCGACGATGACGGACTGCTCAGGTGCGTGGGCCACGGGTTCCTCCTTGGACATCGGTCAGCGGCGCCGCCGGCGCGGGCCGGGGGCGGGGCTCGGCGGGCGGACGGCTGAACCGCGCCGCCCACGCGCCCGCGCCGAGCACGAGGGCGCCGAGCAGCAGCCAGCCCGGGGCGCCGGGCCGTACCACGAGGAACGTGACGACCAGCGGCCCGTAGGTGTTGCGGGCGGCGTTGCCCAGGCTGAAGAAGGCGAGGTAGACCTGCCGGCGGTCCTCGGGGGCGAGTTCGTACGAGATCGCCCAGGCGCCCGCCTGCTGGTGCATCTCGGCGAAGGCCTGGAAGGCGACCGCGGTCAGCAGGACCGCGACGGCGGCGGCCGTGGGCAGCGCGCCGGTGGCCGCCAGCGCGCAGCAGCACACCGCGAGCAGCACGCCGCTCAGCCGCAGCGCGCGCCCGCCGTCCGCGGCGGTCTCGGTGGCGCGGGTCGCCCGCACCTGGAACAGCACCACGGCGACGGTGTTGAGCACCACCGCCCAGGCGATCACGGCGTGCGGCAGCGTGTCGTGGGCGAGCACCCACAGCGGGATGCCGGCCGTCAGGACCGTCACGTGCAGGCTGACCACGGAGTTGAGCACGGTCAGCGCGGCGAAGCGGCGGTCTTTGAACACGCCGAGGCGCCGCCGCCAGGGCAGCGGACGGCTCCCGGCGCGCGGACCGTCGGCCGCGGCCGGCAGCCGGGTGACGAGCAGGGCCGCGATCACGAACGACGCCGAGTCGACGTACACGACGGTCAGGTACGTCGTGTCGCTGTCGGAGACGAGCGCCGCGCCGGCCGCCAGCCCGCCGAGCGCCAGGCCCAGGTTCTGCAGCGAGCGCGCCCGGCCCATCGCGCGGACCCGCGCCCCGCCCTCGACCGCCGAGCCGAACAGGCCCTGCAGCAGCGGCGAGGCGGCCCGGTCGGCCACCGCGAGCAGCGACACCACGCACAGGAACGGCAGGAAGCCCGAGGCGAACGGATACACGGTCAGCAGGACCGCGCGCAGCAGGTGCGCGGCGATCAGCATCCGCCGCGCCCCCGCCCGGTCGGCGAGGATCCCGGTCGGCACCAGCAGCGCGAAGGACAGCGCCCCGGCGACGGACAGGCCGACGCCGACCTGGCCGTCGCCCAGGCCCAGGTAGCGGGTGAGGAAGATGACGGAGACGGACATGTAGAGCCCGCTGCCGAGGGCGTCGACGAACACGGCGGCCAGCAGCGCCAGTACCGTGCCCGGCAGCTTCTCCCGCGGTGCGGGGCTCTTCATGTCGGCTCCGTTCGAGGGGAGTTCGGGTCGGTCAGTAGTAGTCGCGCATCAGGTCGTCCACCCACTCGGGCTGGACGACCTCCTCACGGGGCCCGAACTGGCGCAGATACGGCTTGATGTCGAGCACCGGGGTGCCGTCCACCGCGTCCAGGCCCAGGACGTGCACGTCCAGCCCCTCCACCTTCAGCAGCCGGCAGCGCGAGACGCCGATGCGGTTGGGGCGGTTCTTGCCGCGCTGGGCGAAGATCCCCGCGAGCGGCCAGTCGGGGTTGTTGCGGGGGTGCCGGGCCGCCGTCTGCACCTTCTCCGGCGGGACCCGGTGGAAATGGAAGACGACCTCGACGTGGGAGAAGGAGTCCAGGGAGAGCAGTGCCTCGGGCGTGAACCGGTCGGCGTCCAGGCGGATCACCGAGGGCACGTCTCCCCAGAAGTCGTCGGTGATCTCACGGCGGTCGTTGTGGACGTGCGCGACCGGCACGAGGTCGGCGATGGGCGCCGGCCCCGGCTGCGGTTCCCAGACGTCCCCGCGCACCAGCAACTCGCCCGCGCCGGCCCGCTGTACGGCCAGATAGATCTCGTCCGCCCGCACGCCCAGCAGTTCACCGAGACGCGTCTGCAGCAGCCGCAGCAGCGCGGTGACCTGCTCGGTGGGGTAGCTCTCCTTGCAGATGACGAGCCCGACCGGCGCCGGGTTGTCCTCGGTGCCGCGCCACTCCGGGCGGTGGTAGGTGCCGGGCGGCAACTGCTGCCACCACACCCAGCAGTGCTCGGCGGGCAGTCCGAGCAGGTCCGTGACGGACTCGGTCAGTTGCCGCAGCGCGGCCCGGCCGGGGCTGGCGGCGGGGGAGTAGAGCCTGATCACCGGCATCTCAGCGCACCCCGCCCAGCGGCTTGACGCCGATCACCATGCAGGTGCGCACGGGGATGAGGAACTCCTCGCCGTCCTGCCGGATGCCCAGCGCCGCCCGCCGCTCCTCGGGGGCCCCGGCCAGCCGGCGCCGGATGGCCTGCTCGGCCTCGGCGCCCGAGGAGGCGATCTCGCACCAGCGCTTGACCGGCACTCCGGTGCGGCTCTCGGCCTGCTCGCCGCGCGCGACGGGGACGTTGAGGCCCGCGTCCTGGAGGAGGCCGACCCACTCGGCGAGGGTGTAGCTGCGCACGTGGGTGGGGTCGTGCAGGATCTCCAGCTCGTGGTTGAGCGCGTCCGTCTCGGGGTCGTCGTGCCCTTCGAGGTCGATCACGGCGAGGCGTCCGCCGGGGCGCAGCAGCCGCGCCATCTCGCCGACGGCCTGCCTGATGTCCTGGAAGTGGTGCGGGGCGAGCCGGGAGACGACCAGGTCGAACGAGGCGTCCGGGAAGGGGAGTTCCTCGGCGGCGGCCTGCACGGTCTCCACGGTCGCCGAGCGCTCGGCGGCCAGCTTGCGGAAGGACTCCAGCATCGAGGGCGCGGGGTCCACGCCCACCAGCCGGGCCGGGTACTCGTCGGCGAAGGACAGCGCCAGATGGCCGGCACCGCAGGCGACGTCGCAGATCGCGCTGCCCGTCTGCGGGCCGAGCGTCTCGTGCAGCGCCTCCATGGTCGGGCTCGACCGGTGCACCTCGCTCCGGGCGAAGTTGTCGGCGATCTTGTCGAAACGCCGGCTGGAGAGCGTCTCGGTGGCGGGCATGGCGTCCTCTTTCGGTCGGCTGAGCGGGAGGCGGAGCTGACGGACCGTCACCATTCGGCGGCCGCCAGCGAGGTGAGCGCGGCGAGCGGGTCCCGGGACGGGCCGGCGCCGCACGGGTGGAGGGTGTGGCCGAGCCCTTCGAGCACGTGGACGCGGACCGCGGGGGTGGGGGAGCCGATGAGGTGGCGGGCGGACCAGTCGGCGTAGACGGAGGGTTCGAAGACGGCGGGCGGCAGGCTGGTGTCCGTGTCGTCGAGGAAGCCGAGCAGGTCGTGGCCGCCGTAGACGAGTTCGATCGCCGGGATGCGCGAGGTGAGGAAGACGTCGGCGTCGACCACCGTGCCCACCAGGACCACCCGGTCCGCGCGCGGCGGCGCCCCCGACTCCAGCAGCCGCAGCAGGGCCTGTCCGCCGAGCGAGAAGCCGATGAGGATCAGCGGGCCGGTCGTCAGGTGCCTGGTGGAGGCCATGAGCCGGCGCAGCCGTGCGGCGCGGGCCAGCTCGTCCGACTCCTCCGCGGGCGCGTTCGCGTCCCGGGCGGGCATGTCGCACTCCAGCACCTGGGCACCCGCGGCGACCAGGCCCGCCGTCAGCCGCGCGAGCAGCAGGTCGTCCCGGCCCTCGCCGTCGAGGGCCGAGACGGTTCCGGGGCCGGCGAGCACCACGGTGGAGCTCGCCGGGCCGGCGGGGAAGGACCGCCTGGTGCGGTACTCCGCCCCGCCCGGGTCCCTGCGCCACTGGACGTGCCGGTGCGGGCTCACCGCGTCACCTCCGGCACACGGCGTCGGCGAAGCTGCCGACGCGCTGGTGGAAGTAGACGCTGATGATCTCCTCGTGCAGCGCCTCGCCGTCCAGGGTCGGGATCACGCTCTGCGGCATCCCGGGCACCGGCTCCACCAGCCCCCGCTCCAGGAGTTCGGCGAAGACGGAGGCGAACGGCTCGTCGTGGAAGAGCTCGACGCCGAACCGGCGCCTGAACCGGGCCGCCTCGATGGGCTGGTTGGCCTTGAAGTTGAAGCCGAGGACGAGCCCGATCGCCTCCAGGCCGGCGAGCCGGCGGCCGAACGCCAGCGGCAGCGTGCTCCCGTCCTGCAGCTGGCGGGCGTAGCCGGAGATGTCGGCGGTGTTGTGGGTCTGCACCACCGTGTCGTCGTCGCGGGTGAGCCAGCCGTACGCGCCGGGGCCGTAGGCGATCATCGTGTCGTGGCGCTGCCACTTGTTGCGCGAGACCCGCGGGATGTTGCCGTCGGGGTAGACGCCGGGCTTGTTCCACCAGCCGCACGGGCTCGGGTGGTAGCCGGCGTCCTGCAGCAGCTCCACGATCGCCTCGCGCATCGCGTAGGTGTCGTCGAGGCCGGGGAAGGCGTGCTCCTCGTGCAGCCGGTCGCGGACGCTCTCGACGTTCCACAGGGCCCGGTTGCCGATGCCCATCTTGGCCCGGTCGGCGTTGCGCAGCCGGTAGATGGTGATGGTGGGCACCCCCAGGTCGATGAGGCGCCGCATGTCGTCGGCGACCTTCGCCGGGGTCTGGTGGGGCAGGCCGAACATCATGTCGACGTTGAACGGCTTGCCGGTGGCCCGCAGTTTCTCGATCGCCCGCACCGACATGGCGGCGTCGTGGCCGCGTCCGGCGAAGGCGTTGACCTCGCTCTGCAGGGACTGCACGCCGACGCTGAACCGGTTGAAGCCGATCTCGCAGGCCTCGGCGAGCTCGTCGTGCTGGAAGTTGTCGGGGTTGCCTTCGAGGGAGATCTCGCAGTCCTCGGTCAGCAGGTAACACGCCCTCATGTGGCCGACCAGCCGCCGCAGTTGCGCGGTGCCAAGCAGGGAGGCGGTGCCGCCGCCGAGGTAGACGGACTCGACCGAGGCCCCGGCCAGCCACGGTGCGTGCACCAGGCGGCGGCCGGACTCGCTGATCAGCAGGTCGGTCCACACCCGCGGCGCCCGCTCGCCCTCGGCGCCGCTCGGGACCTTGCGCTTGACGTAGTTGCAGAAGTGGCAGATGTACGCGCACAGCGGCACGTGGAAGTACAGATGGGTGGGCCGGCCGGCGCCCGGGTGGTCGCGCAGGGCGTCGGCGACCTCGGCGGGCGTGAGCCGCTCGCCGTAGTTGGCCGTCACGTTGATGTTGTAGTCATCCCGGCCGATCCGCAGCGCGGGGTTCTCCCGGAGCAGCCGCGCGAGTCCTGTGCCGGGGCGCACGGCGGTGGTGCCGGCTGAAGCAACCGTCTTGCTCATCGCGACCTCGTCTCCTCACACCTGTTCGGGCTCGGCCCTTCCCGGCCCGTCCCTCTACGGGCCGGGAAGGCCGTGCGGCGCCCGCCCCCGGCTCGTCCACCGGCCGGGGGCCCCTCGGGCGCGCGCTCCTCGGACCCGTCCCTCTACGGGCCCGGGAGGTCGTGCACCGCTCCGGTCCTCGTCGTCACGGGCCTGGGTCAGATCTCGACCTCGATGACCGTGGCCTCGGTGATGTTGGTGGCCTCCACGATCGTCTCGGCCGGGGCGGTGGCGGAGGCGGCGCCGACGGCGCTCAGGGTGACGCCCTCCTCGCCGGGCTCCAGGTGGATGCGGATGACCTTCTTCTCTTCCGGCATGTCGGTGTTCCCTTCACTGGGGGGCGGCGGCTGGGCCGCCCGCGGACGGGGCCCGCTCGCGTCGTCGGGAGCGGGGGCGGTGGGGCCCGGCGGGTGGCCGGGCTAGCGCGGGGTGAGCGTCAGGCGTACGTCGCGCCGCTTGCGCTCGCGCCAGTAGCGGCCGGCGCGCAGCATGAACTCCTGGAGGTACTCGGTGGCTCCGCAGCCGCGCGGGTCGCCGGTGAGGTTGCGGGCCAGCGGCGGGCACCGGAACTGGCACCAGAAGTCCTCGCGGGCCACCGGGCAGGTCCCGCACACGGAGTGGTCCTCGAAGCGGATGTCGCGGAAGTCGTCGAAACCTGTCTCCCAGATCTCGGCGAACGGCCGCTCGGTGATGTTCCCGGCCCGGTAGAGCTGGCCGGACATGCAGTTGCTGCACGGGTAGACGTCGCCGCGGCTGTTGACGTAGACGACCGAGCGCCCGCACTTCTCCTGTCCGACGGCCCGCTCCAGACGCTGGCAGAACTGGATCGTGTCCACGCCGCGGATCTCGTCCGCGGCCCGCCTGACCGGCGCCTCGGCGGCCTCGGCTGCCATGTCGTCGGGTCCGGCGGAGTAGCGCTCCATGCAGCGCCGGTAGACGTCGAAGACCTCGTCCACGTCTTCGGGCCGCAGCAGCATGTCCGGGTGGAGCAGGGCGCGGCCCACGGGGTGGGTCTCGATCCACTGCGGGCGCGGATAGCCGCGCTCGGCGCACCACTGGAAGATCTCCTCGGCGTCCTGGATGTTGTTGCGGTGGACGGAGATCGCGGTGCGGAAGACGTGCCCGTGCCGGCGCATCGTCTCGAACGCGCGCTCCAGCTTGGGGAAGTCCATCCGGCCGCGGACCGTGCGCTCGGGGTCGGCGGTGTCGAAGCTGATGAAGAAGGACTGGCCGGGCGGGATCGCGGCGAGTTTCTCGTCGGTCACCAGCAGTCCGTTGGTGAAGATCTGTGTGCTGAACGGCTTGCCGCGCGCGTGCCGGATGATCTCCACCGCGTCCCGGTGCGAGAAGATCTCACCCCCCGTCAGGAAGACCTGCAGGACACCCATCTCGGCGAAGTCGTCGAGCAGTTCCTTGATGCGCGGGGTGGACATCTCGTTCGGCCGCTTGAGCGCGGAGTCCGCGTAGCAGTGCTTGCAGCGCAGGTTGCACAGGTTCGTGGTCTCGACGAACGCGATGGCGGGGGCGGGCAGATGGAACCGGTCCAGCGTCACCAGTGGGTCGCTGATCGCGTGGGCCATCAACTCCTCGGCGGCGACGGGCCGTCCGGAGTTGTGACGCAGGATCAGCTCCCGCGCGGAGCCGGCCAGGAACTCGACGTGGCCGTTGGGCAGGAGAGCGACGAGCCCGCCTTCGTTCGTCTGGAAGGGGATCTTCTGCACGAGTCCTGCCTCTCCCGGGCCGAAGTCAACGTCCGTTGAACTCATGATGTGATGAACTCTACGAAGAATGAATAACCTTGGCAAGGGGTGCTCGGTGATCGGTCCGGTGCGCGCGCCTGTGGTGCGCGGACGGGGGTCGATGCGAGGCTGAACGTATGAACATCCCTTTCCTGGGGCATCGCCACGAGGGGCCCGGTCCCCGTGATCCCGAGGGCCTCGCCGACCTCCTCGCCGAGTGCGAGCTGCTGCGCACCCAGGCCGCGCGGGAGGGTGTGCGGCTCGACGACTCCGCCGCCTCGCTGGAGGCGCTCGACCAGGTGCTGCCGCGCTGGCGCGACGACGAGGAGACGATGGACTGGCTGGGCAACGACGTGGGCCTCTACCTGGGCACCGTGATCGTGCGCACCGTGCCGGGGGCCGCCTGGGAGATCTGGCCCGACGGCCAGCCCGTCGTCCGGCTCGCCTCCGGGCGCGAGTTCGACGTCGTCGCCTCCGGCCGGGAGTGGGTCGAGAGCGGGGTGCCCGAGCTGTCGCAGCTGTACGGCGAGGTCGCCGAAGCGTGAGCCTCTGGCCCAGGGGGCGCCGTAAATACGGCTAATGCCCGGAAAGTGCGTGTCGTTCCGTAGCGGCATTCCCGCCCCGATAGGTTGCGGCAACCACGACACAGCTGAGAGTGAGTAGGGCTGCGTATGGCCGTCGATCCGCTGATCGAACTGCGAGACGTCAACAAGTACTTCGGGGAGCTGCATGTCCTGCGGGACGTCGACCTCACCGTGGGCCGGGGGGAGGTGGTCGTGGTCATCGGCCCGTCGGGGTCGGGCAAGTCGACCCTGTGCAGGACGATCAACCGGCTGGAGACCATCCACTCCGGCACCATCACCCTCGACGGAAAACCACTGCCCGCGGAGGGCAGGGAGCTCGCCCGGCTGCGCGCCGACGTCGGCATGGTCTTCCAGTCGTTCAACCTCTTCGCCCACAAGACCGTCCTGCAGAACGTCTCGCTGGGCCAGGTCAAGGTCCGCCGCCGCACGAAGGAGGAGGCAGACCGGCGCTCCCGCGAGCTGCTCGGCCGCGTCGGACTAGCCGATCAGGCGCCCAAGTTCCCCGCCCAGCTCTCCGGCGGCCAGCAGCAGCGCGTGGCCATCGCCCGCGCCCTGGCCATGGAGCCCAAGGCGCTGCTGTTCGACGAGCCCACCTCGGCCCTCGACCCGGAGATGATCAACGAGGTGCTGGAGGTGATGCGGCAACTCGCCCGCGAGGGCATGACGATGGTCGTCGTCACCCACGAGATGGGCTTCGCCCGCTCGGCCGCCAACCGTGTGGTCTTCATGGCCGACGGCCGCATCGTCGAGGACCGCAGCCCGGAGGAGTTCTTCACCCACCCGCGCAGCGACCGCGCCAGGGACTTCCTCTCCAAGATCCTCCAGCACTGACCGCGCCGAGCGCCCTGTCCGCGAACGTGGACTAGGCTGTTCCGTCCGTCCCAGGGACGCTGCCGCCGGGTGCGGAACCCCCGGCGGACCCGCACCCCTGGGGGGCCTCCCCGGTGGGAGGGGCGGCAGTCACAGAGCCATACCCGCCCGGCGCCGGCCGGAGATCACTGCTCGCGCAGCGGGACCGACACGTACGACGGGTCGTTCGCCGGCGAGGAGAAGGTCAGCCGCGCGCCGGACGGGTTGTGCTCGATGTAGAGCGGGTCCACCGTGTCCACGACGAGGGCCAGCCGATGCCCGGCCGGGACGTCGTACGCCGTGGAGAACAGGTCCAGATCGAGGCCGAACGGCTGCCCGGGCGTGCGCCCGTGGAAGGTGTACGGCGCGTTGGTGACCAGCTTGCCCAGGCCCAGCGGCCCCACGTCGTAGAGGTAGGCGACCAGGGTGCCGCTCTCGGCGGTCGGCGTGACGGTGGTGTGCAACCTGGCCGTGCCGCGCACCCGCTGGGCGGCGACGTACCTCTCCGACTGCCATACGGCGGCCCAGCGGCGGGGGAGCAGCGGGACCGGGGCGACAGGCGGCAGCTGGGCCACCTGGTCGAGGATGCTGGACAGGAACACGATCCCGCCGTCCGCGCCCGAGTCCACGTTGGTGTGGATGGTGGTCGTGCCGGCGAGGGCGAGCCTGCGGTCGGTGGCGGCGAGGGACTTCCAGTCCGGGTAGCCCTCGTAGCCGCCCGTGGAACGGGGTTTGATCCGCACCGGCTGCTCGCGGTCGACCCCGTTGTCCTCGTTCTTCAGGTAGTGGTCGAACCAGCGCCGGGTGTCCGTCCACACGTCGTTGGGCAGCCCGAACAGCCCCGGCAGTTCGGCGGTCGCGTGGTCGCCCGGGCGCAGCTGGAGCCGCTTGGGACCGGTCAGCCGCTGGTAGAAGTCCGCCTCCTGGTTGGCCGGGAAGACCGTGTCCCCCCAGGCGTTCGCGAGCATGACCGCGGTGTCGTTGGCGTTGAGCTGGTCCACGTAGGTCGAGGGAGAACGTTTCTTCCCCCAGGCGATCAGGTCCTCTTCCTTCGCCAGGTTGGAGGCGTAGAAGTCGTCGAAGACCTGGCGGGTCTCGGCGCTCTGCCGGCCGGTGACCAGGCTCGCGCCGTCGAGGATCGCGGTGGCCTGGACGTGCTCGGTGCGTCCGGAGTAGATCGAGCCGACCAGGTCGGCCCAGCCGCTGAGCGAGGCGACGGCCCTGATCCGCCGGTCGTGCGCGGCGGCCAGCAGACTGATGCCGGCGCCGTAGGAGACGCCCGCTATGCCGATGTGGTCGGCGTCGGCGGGGGTGTGGGCGAGCGCCCAGTCGACGACCTTGGAGGCGTCGGCGACGTCGGCGGGGCCGGCCACGTCGATCTCGCCGCCGGACTGCCAGAATCCGCGCACGTTGTAGGCGACCACGACGTAACCGGCGTCGGCGAGCCGCCGCGCCTGCGCGAGGTACTCGACCTGCGGGAAGGCCCAGCTCGTGGCGAGGACGAGCAGCGGGTGGCGGTGCGTGCCGTCGGCGTCCGCGGGCGTGACGACGTTCGCCTTGAGGACCGTGCCGCCGTCGCCGGCGATGTCCACGAAGCGGACGGCGGGCTCGGCGGCCTGGGCGGTGGGGGCGAGTCCGAGGGCGCTGCCGGCGATCAGCGTCGCCGACACGGCGCCGACGGCGGTCGTGCGCAGGGCCTTGCGCGGGTGTCCCACGGGTCACTCCTCACTGGTGTCCGAGCAAAGTGACCCGACGGTAACCGCGGCCGTTTACTGGAAGTAACCCGTCGGTAAGTTACGTGCCAGTAACGATTGTTGGGGGATGAATGAGTTCAGGACGCGCGGTGGGAGTTGCGCGGAGCGGGCTCCGCGGCGGCCGGCAGCGGCGTCTGCGCCGCTCGGGTCACGTCGGCGACCAGCTCGACGACATCGGGGCCGTACGCCTGGGAGTTGACGACCTTGAGCAGCAGTACGAAGGTCTTGTTGCCGTGCTTGCGCGCCAACTGCTCGTGGTGACGGGCCAGATAGCGGGTGGCGGCCTGGTTGGTGATCGCGCGCTGGCCGCAGAAGAGGAACACCGGGCGCAGCTGTCCCGCGGTGATCCGCGCCAGCAGGACGTACTCCGTGACGCCGGGCTCCATGCGGTAGCGCTCGCCGCCGATCTGGAACGCGCCCCGGTCCGGCCCCGGTTCGGGATCGATGTTCACCCGCACGCCCGGCAGCATCGCCGACATGTGGGCGAGCATCCGCCGGTTGGACCCGGGGCCGCCCACACAGAACTCGGTCCGCTCGCCGAAGCCCTGCTGGGCCGCGTCCTGCGTGACGACCTGCGCGTTGGCCCCGCAGTCCTTGATGAGGGCGGACAACTCCAGCAGTGCGAACACGTCATGGCGGTGCACCGCCAGATCGGGACTGCCGGCGTCCCGGTTCACCACCAGCAGCGACTCGGAGTTGTCCGGCAGACCGAAGAACGCCTGCTTGCGGCGGAGCTTCCGCTTCCACAGGTACGTACGGGCCAGCCAGCCCAGTGCCGCGCTGATGCCCGCCGCGACCACGCCCAGGACGATGTTGCGCACGTCGTCGTTCATGGGCGCGCATCGTAGCGGGCGAACGCAAACCCGTGTTCGAGACGGCCGTCGCGACCTCCTGACGTGGCCGTCGCGCGCTCCTGACGTGGCCTGAGGGATGCAATAGGCTGCGCGGACGGCCTTTTCCCCTGGAGGTTGAGGATGCGTCGTCCCGTCGCGCGGAAACTGTCGGTCCTGGCGGTCTCGGCCGCCGTCGTGTCGGTGGGAGCGGCGGCGCCGCCCGCCGCCGGGAGCTCCACGCCCGCCAAGGTGCCGGTGGCCGTCGGCTACGGCGGCGCCGTCGCGAGCGTCGACGCGGACGCCACCGCGGCCGGCATCGAGGTGCTGAGAAAGGGCGGCAACGCGGTCGACGCGGCCGTGGCGACGGCGGCGGCCCTCGGCGTCACCGAGCCCTACTCCTCCGGCATCGGAGGCGGCGGCTACTTCGTCTACTACGACGCCAAGTCCCGTACGGTGCACACCATCGACGGTCGCGAGACCGCCCCGCTGACCGCCGGCTCCGACCTCTTCCTGGAGAACGGCAAGCCGCTCGCCTTCGCCGACGCCGTCAGCAGCGGCCTGAGCGTCGGCACCCCGGGCACGCCCGCGACCTGGCAGACGGCGCTGACGCAGTGGGGCAGCAGACGGCTCGGCACCGTCCTGAAGCCGGCCGAGCGCATCGCCCGGGACGGCTTCACCGTCGACGACACCTTCCGCTCGCAGACGGCCGCCAACGAAACACGGTTCCGCTACTTCCCGGACACGGCGAAGCTGTTCCTGCCCGGCGGGCAGCTGCCTGTGGTCGGCTCCACCTTCAAGAACCCCGAACTCGCCCAGACCTACGAGGAGCTGGGGAAGAAGGGCGTCGGCGCCATCTACCACGGCGACCTCGGCCAGGACATCGTGGACACCGTCAACAAGCCGCCCGTCGACCCCGGTTCGGGGTGGAACGCCCGTCCGGGCCGGCTCTCCGACAAGGACCTCGCGGCCTACCGCGCCAAACTCCAGGCCCCGACGAAGACGTCGTACCGCGGCCTGGACGTGTACTCCATCGCCCCCTCCTCCTCCGGCGGCACCACCGTCGGAGAAGCCCTCAACATCCTTGAGGACACCGACCTCTCCAAGGCCAGCGAGGTCCAGTACCTGCACCACTTCATCGAGGCCAGCCGGATCGCGTTCGCGGACCGGGGGCGGTGGGTCGGCGACCCCGCCTTCGAGGACGTACCGACGAAGGAACTGCTGTCGCAGAAGTACGCCGACTCGCGCGCCTGCCTTATCAAGGACGACGCGGTGCTGACCAGCCCGCTCGCGCCGGGAGATCCGCGCGACCCCGCCGCCTGCTCCTCCGGGGGGACGGCCGCCCCCACCACGTACGAGGGCGAGAACACCACGCACCTGACCGTCGCCGACAAGTGGGGCAACGTCGTCTCCTACACGCTCACCATCGAGCAGACCGGCGGCAGCGCGATCACCGTGCCGGGGCGCGGGTTCCTGCTCAACAACGAGCTGACCGACTTCTCCTTCGCGCCCGCCAACCCGGCCGTCCACGACCCGAACCTGCCCGGCCCGGGCAAGCGGCCGCGGTCGTCGATCTCACCCACGATCGTGCTGGACCGGCACGGCCGGCCGGTGGTGGCGCTGGGCTCACCCGGCGGGGCCACGATCATCACCACCGTGCTGCAGACGCTCACCGAGTTCCTCGACCGCCGACTGCCGCTCGTCGACGCGATCGCCGCCCCGCGCGCCAGCCAGCGCAACGCGGCCAAGACGGAGCTCGAACCCGGCCTGTACGACAGCGACCTGCGGACCCGGCTGGAGGCCATCGGGCACTCCTTCTCACTGAACCCGGAGATCGGCGCGGCCACCGGGGTGCAGCGACTGCCCGACGGCAAGTGGCTGGCCGCCGCGGAGAAGGTGCGCCGCGGCGGCGGCTCGGCCATGGTCGTGCACCCGGCGCCCTGATCAGAGCTCGGGAGCGGGCGGCAGATCCTCCGTACGGAAGACGAGCCGCCCGTCCTCGACGTCCACCGTCACCCGGCTGCCCTCCGCGACCGTGCCGTCCAGCAGCAGCCGGGACATGCGGTTGTCGACCTCCCGCTGGATCGTGCGGCGCAGCGGCCGGGCGCCGTACTCCGGCTCGTAGCCGTGCTCCGCGAGCCAGTCCACCGCCGCGTCCGTGAACTCGGCCGTGATGCCCTGGGCGTGCAGCAGACGCCGCGTCTTCTCCAGCAACAGGTCGGTGATCCGGCGCAGTTGGTCGGTGGTGAGCTGGCGGAAGACGACGATCTCGTCGATGCGGTTGAGGAACTCGGGGCGGAAGTGCTCACGCAGCGGCCGCAGGATCTGCTCGCGGCGCGCCTCCTCGTCCGCCTCGGCGCCGCCCGGGCCGAAGCCGATGCCGGCGCCGCGGCGGGTGATGGCCTCGGAGCCGAGGTTGCTGGTCATCACGATCACCGTGTTGGTGAAGTCGACCGTGCGGCCCTGGGAGTCGGTCAGACGGCCGTCGTCCAGCACCTGCAGCAGGATGTTGAAGACGTCCGGATGGGCCTTCTCCACCTCGTCCAGGAGCAGCAGCGAGTACGGGTGGCGGCGCACGACCTCGGTGAGCTGGCCCGCCTCCTCGTGGCCGACGTAGCCGGGCGGGGCGCCGACCAGGCGGCTGACGGTGTGCCGTTCCTGGTACTCGCTCATGTCGAGGCGGACCATGCGCTCCTCGCTGCCGAAGAGCGCCTCGGCGAGCGCGCGGGCCAGTTCCGTCTTGCCGACGCCGGTCGGGCCGAGGAAGAGGAAGCTGCCGATCGGGCGGTCGGGGCTGGCCAGGCCCGCGCGGGAGCGCAGCACCGCCTCGGCGACGACGCTCACGGCCTCGTCCTGGCCGACGACCCGCTGGTGCAGGTGCTCCTCCAGGCCCAGCAGGCGTTCCTTCTCCTCCTGGGTGAGGCTGCTGACCGGGATGCCGGTCTGCCGGGACACCACCTCGGCGATCGCCTCAGCGGTCACCTCCAACTGCCCCTCGTCGGCCTTCCCGTCGCCGCTGCTCTGCGCGATGCGGTCCTTCAACTCCGCGATGCGGTCACGCAGTTGGGTGGCCTGCTCGTACTGCTCGTCGGCGACCGCCTGGTCCTTGTCCCGGGTCAGCTGCTCGACCTCGTGCTCCATGGCCCGTACGTCCGTGCCCTTGGTGCGGGCGCGCAGCCGCACCCGGGCCCCGGCCTGGTCGATCAGGTCGATGGCCTTGTCGGGCAGCCGGCGGTCGGTGAGGTAGCGGTCGGACAGCTCCACGGCGGCGACCAGGGCCTCGTCGGTGTAGCGGACCTGGTGGTGGGCCTCGTACCGGTCGCGCAGCCCGCGCAGGATCTCGATCGTGTCGGGGACGGACGGCTCGGGCACCAGGATCGGCTGGAAGCGGCGGGCCAGCGCCGCGTCCTTCTCGATACGGCGGTACTCCTCCAGCGTCGTCGCCCCGACGATGTGCAACTCCCCGCGCGCGAGCGCCGGTTTGAGGATGTTGCCCGCGTCCATCGCCCCGCCCTCGCCGCCCCCGCCGGCGCCCACGACGGTGTGCAACTCGTCGATGAACACGATCAGTTGGTCGGAGTGGGCGCGGATCTCGCCGACGATGGTGTTCATCCGCTCCTCGAAGTCGCCCCGGTAGCGGGTGCCGGCGACGACCCCGGTCAGGTCCAGCGCGAACACCCGCCGCCCGATCAGGACGTCTGGTACGTCCCCGTCGGCGATGCGCTGGGCGAGCCCCTCCACCACGGCGGTCTTGCCGACGCCCGCGTCGCCGATGAGCACCGGGTTGTTCTTGCCGCGCCGGGAGAGCACCTCGATGGTCTGCTCGATCTCCTGTTCCCGCCCGATCACCGGGTCGATCCGGCCCTGCCGGGCCAGGTCGGTCAGGTCGCGCCCGTACTTGTCCAGGGTGGGGGTGCCGGAGGGCCGGGGCCATTCGGTGCGGCTCTGGGGTGCCTCGGGCGCCTCCGGCGGGCCGGCCGGCGCGAAACGCGCCGAGTTCAGGATGTGCCCGGCGGCCGAGTCGGGGTTGGCGGCCAGCGCGCTGAGCACGTGCTCGGGGCCGATGTAGCCGGCGCCGTTCGCGCGCGCCAGTTCATGGGCGTCGAGCAGGGCCCGCTTGACGGCCGGCGTCAGGGAGAGCGAGGTCGGCGCCGGGGACTCGCCGGGCGGGTGCTGGACGGGACCGGAGCGCTCGTCGATCTCCGTGGCCAGCGAGTCGGGGTCCGCGCCGGCGCGGCTGAGCAGACTGCGCGTGGGCTCGGTGGCCAGCGCGGCGCGCAGCAGGTGCTGGGTGTCCAGGTCCCGGCTGCCGTGCTCGGCGGCGTACTGGGCGGCGCCGCGCACCAGCTCCCGCGCGGGCTGGCTGAGCAGCCGCCCGATGTCGATCTGGCGCGGGCCCTGGCGCGGTCCGCCGAAGAAGCGGGCGAAGAACTCCTGGAAGGGATCCGATCCGAAGTCGCCTGGTCCGGGGAAACCGCTGGTCATGAGCGTTCGTTCCGTTCCGGCGTCCCGGCGCCTGGCGGGACGCGCTCGCTGATCGACGTGCCGGTCCACGCGGGTGCCCCGGCAGGGCCCGGTTACACCACCTTCGCACGGCCCCGGGAGGCCGGCACGTCCAGCGGTCCGGGCGGCGGGCCGACGGGCAGGACGACGTCGGCCCAGGCGGCCAGTTGGGGGGCGTGGGTGATGAGGAACGTCGTACGGGAGGCCGTCAGACGGCGCAGCGGACCCGTCACCCGCCCGGCCGCGGCGGCGTCCAGGCAGGCCGTCGGCTCGTCCAGGACCAGGAGCGGCGTGTCGCGCACCAGCGCCCGGGCGATCGCCACCCGCCGGCGCCGCCCGCCCGACAGCTGCCGTCCGCCGGGGCTCACGGGGGTGTCGTAGCCCTGCGGCAGGGCGCGGGCGAAGCCGTCGACGTCGGCGAGTTCGGCGGCGCGCCGCACGCTCGCCTCGCCGGCGCCGGGGTGGCCGCAGGCGATGTTCTCGCGGATGGTGCCGTCCAGCAGCATGGGGGCCTGCGGGACCAGGGTGATCAGCTCGCGCAGCCGGCGCGGCGGGATCGACACGAGCGCAGCAGCAGTTTCGCCAGCGTCGACTTGCCCGCGCCGCTCGGGCCGTCGACGAGGACCGGCAGGCCCGGGTACGCGGTGAAGTGCAGGCCGCTGAGGACGCGGCGGTCCGCGCCGGGGCAGCGGAAGCCCACGTTCTCCAGGGTGACGACACCCGGACCGGCGGCGTGCGGCGGGGGCGCGTCGTCCGGGCCGGCGGGAAGGGTCACGTCATACGATCAGCGCCCGGCGGCGTTGGGCCGGGGCGGGCGCGGGCCCTGGGGAGGCGGCGGGGGAGGCACCGGGCGCCGCCGCGGGGGCCGGGGAACCGGCATGCGCATGCGCACGCTTTCCAATGAGAACTCCTTCGCCAATGAGAACTCCTTCGCCGATGAGGCGACTGAACCGAGGCGGTTTTTCGCGCCCGTCTCGGAGACGAATACGGGTCGCTTGTTCGGAGCCGCTCAGCGTCACAGGGAATTCATGGACGCCATACGGAGTTCATGGACCGGCACGCCGGGATGGGAAAGGGGTGTGAGCGGGCTGTGTCAGTTCTTTGAATTCCGTTCCGTCAGGATGCGCGGCCCGGCCTCCGTGATCGCCACCGTGTGCTCCGCGTGGGCCGCCCTGGAGCCGTCGTCCGTGCACAGGGTCCAGCCGTCGGGCGCCGCGTGGTAGCCGTCCGTGCCGCCGCCGATCAGCATGGGCTCGATGGCGATGACCATGCCGGCGCGCAGCGGGAAACCGCGGCCGGGGCGGCCCTCGTTGGGCACGCCGGGGTCCTCGTGCATCCGGCGGCCGATGCCGTGGCCGCCGAAGCCCTGCGGGATGCCGTAGCCCGCCGACCTGCACACCGTGCCGATCGCGTGCGCGATGTCGCCGATGCGGTTGCCGACCACCGCCGCCTCGATGCCGGCCGCCAGCGCCCGCTCCGCCGTCTCCACCAGTCGTACGTCCGCCGGGTCGGGCCGGCCGACGACGAAGCTGATCGCCGAGTCGCCCGTCCAGCCGCCGAGTTCGGCGCCGCAGTCGATGGAGACCAGGTCGCCGTCGCGCAGCCGGTAGGCGGTCGGGATGCCGTGCACGATCGCGTCGTTGACGGAGGCGCAGATGACGGCCGGGAAGGGGACCGGGGCGAAGGAGGGCCGGTAGCCGAGGAACGGCGAGGACGCGCCCGCCTCGCGCAGCACCCCGCGCGCCACCTCGTCCAGCTCCAGCAGGGAGACGCCCACGGCGGCGGCCTCCCGTACGGCCGTCAGGGCCCGGGCGACCACCTGCCCCGCCTCGTACATGTCATCGATCGATGTGTCCGTCTTCAGTTCCACCATGCCAATTAATATACCGGCTTGTTAGACCGGATTGAAATCCCGGACTAGACTCGTCGGCATGGTGCGCACCCCTCTCACGCCGGAAGAGCGCGAACGCGGCGAGCGGCTCGGGCAGCTGCTGCGCGAGGCCCGCGGCGGGCGGAGCATGACGGACGTCGCCGCCGAGGCGGGCATCTCCGCGGAGACGCTCCGCAAGATCGAGACCGGCCGGGCGCCGACGCCGGCGTTCTTCACGATCGCGGCGCTCGCGCGGGCGCTCGGGCTGTCGATGGACGAACTGGTGCAGCGGTGCGCGCTGGTGGCCGTCTGACGCCCGTCGGTCGCTCGCCCGCCGCCCATCGGTCAAGATCGTGCAATGAGGTCCCTGCGCGTCCGTTGAAAACTCCCCGTAGCAGGCCCGTAACACGACTGGTGTTGCCTACGGAAGCGGAGTGTTCCGGTCTGGCGGGAGTTGGGCGATGGCTGTGGATCAACTCCCGGCCCAGGTGCGGGAGTTCGCGAACTACCTGAACGGCCTGCTGGCGCGCCTGGATTCCTCGCGCGGCTGGTGCGCGGTGTTCTGGCAGCGCGACCCCGACGGCATGCGGGCCTGTCTCGACGGACGTGAGATGCCGCCCTGGGACGTGCTGGAGGCGCTGCTGCAGGACCTGGCCTCGGCACTCGGGCCGGCGGTCGCGGCCCAGGAGCGGGAGCGGGCCCGGGCGCTGCACCTGTCCGCCGTCGCCGCGTACGACGCCCGGCCCGGCGGCCGCGACGCCCTCGGCGACCGGCTCGACGTCATGCTCCGCGAGCAGCGCTACGCCGCCGAGCGCCAGGCGGAACTGGGCCGGTCGCTCGCCTCCGCGGCCACCCCGCAGGAGGCCGACGCGATCCGCCTCGACCTCGCCTGGGCCCGCGACGACCACGAACGCGCGACGGCCCGCTGCGCGGAACTCCGCAGCCGTCTGGCCGACCTGGACCACCGCGAGGCAGCCGACCACGCGGCCTCGATCCGCCGCGACAGAATCGACGCGGGAGCGTTCCGCCTGGACGCCGACCCCCTGAGCGACGAGTCCCACCCGAAGGCGCAGGCCGGACCGACCGGTTCGCGCCCGACGGACGGCGCAGGAGCGGGCGGGCGGCGGCCGGTGGTTCGTGAGGAACCTGGCGGGCAGCGGCGGATGGGTCCGGGAGGACCTGGCGGACAGCGACCGATGGAGCAGGGGGTGTCTGGCGGGCGGTGGCCGATGGAGCAGGGCAGGTCAGGCGGTTGGAATGCCTTCGGTCCGGCCCGTGACCACGGCGCCGGATCGTCGGCCTGGGACCATGCGCCCGTTCCCGCGGCCCCCGGTCACGCCCCGGACGCCTCTGCTCCCGGCCATGCCCCCGCTGCCGCGGACGGCGGCCGTCTCTCTCACGCCTCTGCTCCCGGCCATGCCCCCGTTGCCGCGGACGGCGGCCGTCTCTCTCACGCCCCGGCTTCCGGTCATGTCCCTGCCGCGGCGGTCGGCGGCCATGTGTCCGCCCCGTCTTCCGGTCACGCCATGGACGCCTCGGCGCATGCCCCCGCCGCCCCGCCTTCCGGTCACGCCCCGGACGCCCCCGGCCCCGGTCATGCGCCCACCGTCCTGGGCGGCGGTCCTGTCTCCGGTGTGTCCGGCGCGTCGCAGCAAACCGTCGGGTCGGCCGTGGAGCACCCGCACGGCGTCCGGGCGGTGAGGGGCGATGCCGTCGTCGACGTCTCCGGGCAGGGTCCCTCGGCCGGTGTGTCCGAACCGGCGTCCAAGCAGCGCAAGCGGCGGCGGGGCAGTGCCCGGTTCGCCGGGATGGTGGTTCAGGAGGAGGCCGCGGCCGTCGTCGTACCGCCCACCGCGGAGCCCGTCGTGCCCGTGCCCGACGCGGCGGGCCGCACCCCGCGAGGGGCCCGGTTCGCCGGGGCCGGCGCGGCGGTCAGGCGGCCGGAGCCCGAGGCCGTGCCGGTCGACGCCGGTGCGGTGGCGGAGGTCGGCCGGGCCGTGGAGTCGCTGGTGCGGTTGCGCGCCGAAGGCCGCAGCGGCGAGGCGCACGCCCTGCTCGTCGAGGCCGCCCACTGGCCCCCCGCCCGCTTCCCCCTGCTCGCCGCCGAACTGCAGCGCGCCGGCCTGGGCGCCGACTGGGCCACCCTGCTGTGGGAGGCCGCCTCCCTGCCCGCCGACCGCCTCGTGGCCGCCGCGGACGCCCTGGTCGCCGCCGGTCGCACGGCCGACGGCGAGCAGATCCTGCGCCAGGGCGTCGTCCGGCCCGCCACCGAGATCGGCGACGCCGTCCTCGCGCTCGTCGCCGACGGCCGCCACCGCGAGGTCCGCGCGCTGCTGGACGCGTACGTCCGCGTCCGCACCCCCGAGGAGGCCGCCCGCAGCGCCGCACCCGACCCGCAGACCCTCGCCCCGCTGCTGCTCGACGCGGCGCGGGGCGTCTCGGACGAGCGACAATGGGACCTGGTCCACGCCCTCCGGGTGGCCGGCTTCGCCACCTGAACCACCCCTTCCCCCGCACTCCCATCCGTCCCGCCGGCCCCACCGCTCACCCACAGGGGTGCGAAACGCGATCGACTCAGCGGGTTAACGGCGATGGTCTTGGCAAGGCCGCCCCGGAGGCTTACGTTCGTGCCTCTACGACCTGCGTCTACGGGCGTAGAGGCTCTGACGTCCCGCCGAAGGAGCAGCTCATGGCCAACGTCGTACGCGCCGCTCTGGTCCAGGCCACCTGGACCGGCGACACCGAGTCCATGGTGGCGAAACACGAGGAGCACGCCCGCGAGGCGGCCCGCCAGGGTGCGAAGATCATCGGTTTCCAGGAGGTCTTCAACTCCCCCTACTTCTGCCAGGTCCAGGAGCCCGAGCACTACCGCTGGGCCGAGCCGGTGCCCGACGGCCCGACCGTGACTCGTATGCAACAGCTCGCCCGCGAAACGGGCATGGTGATCGTCGTCCCGGTCTTCGAGGTCGAGCAGTCCGGTTTCTACTACAACACCGCCGCCGTGATCGACGCCGACGGCACCGTCCTCGGCAAGTACCGCAAGCACCACATCCCGCAGGTCAGGGGCTTCTGGGAGAAGTACTACTTCAAGCCCGGCAACCTCGGCTGGCCCGTCTTTGACACCGCGGTCGGCAAGGTCGGCGTCTACATCTGCTACGACCGCCACTTCCCCGAGGGATGGCGGCAACTCGGCCTCAACGGCGCCCAGTTGGTGTACAACCCGTCGGCCACGCACCGCGGCCTGTCCTCCTACCTCTGGCGCCTGGAGCAGCCCGCAGCAGCCGTCGCCAACGAGTACTTCGTCGCCGCCATCAACCGGGTGGGCCAGGAGGAGTACGGCGACAACGACTTCTACGGGACGAGTTACTTCGTCGACCCGCGTGGACAGTTCGTGGGGGACGTCGCCAGTGACAGCAAGGAGGAACTCGTGGTCCGCGACCTGGACTTCGACCTGATCGAGGAGGTCAGGCAGCAGTGGGCGTTCTACCGGGACCGCCGGCCCGACGCCTACGAGGGGCTGGTGCAGCCGTGAGCGACCTCTACGCCCGCCACCGCGCGGTCCTGCCCGACTGGCTCGCCCTCTACTACGAGGACCCGATCGAGATCACCCACGGCGAGGGCCGCCACGTCTGGGACGCCGACGGAAACCGGTATCTCGACTTCTTCGGCGGCATCCTCACCACGATGACCGCGCACGCCCTGCCCGAGGTCACCAAGGCGGTCAGCGAGCAGGCCGGCCGGATCATCCACTCCTCCACCCTGTACCTCAACCGCCCGATGGTCGAACTGGCCGAGCGCATCGCCCAGTTGAGCGGCATCCCGGACGCCCGCGTCTTCTTCACCACCTCCGGCACCGAAGCCAACGACACCGCCCTGCTGCTCGCCACCACCCACCGGCGCAGCAACACGATCCTGGCGATGCGCAACAGCTACCACGGCCGCTCCTTCAGCGCGGTCGGCATCACCGGCAACCGCGGCTGGTCCCCGACCTCCCTGTCCCCGCTGCAGACGCTGTACGTCCACGGCGGCGTCCGCACCCGCGGCCCGTACGCCGCCCTCGACGACGCCGACTTCATCGCCGCCTGCGTCGACGACCTGAAGGACCTGCTCGGCCACACCCGCCCGCCCGCCGCCCTGATCGCCGAGCCGGTCCAGGGCGTCGGCGGCTTCACCTCACCGCCCGACGGCCTGTACGCCGCCTTCCGCGAGGTCCTCGCCGAGCGGGGCATCCTGTGGATCGCCGACGAGGTGCAGACCGGCTGGGGCCGTACCGGCGACCACTTCTGGGGCTGGCAGGCGCACGGCGAGAGCGGCCCGCCGGACATCCTCACCTTCGCCAAGGGCATCGGCAACGGCATGTCCATCGGCGGTGTCGTCGCCCGCGCCGAGATCATGAACTGCCTGGACGCCAACAGCATCTCGACCTTCGGCGGCACCCAGATCACCATGGCGGCCGGCCTCGCCAACCTCACCTACCTGCTGGAACACGACCTCCAGGGCAACGCCCGGCGGGTCGGCGGGCTGCTGATCGAGCGGCTGCGCGCGGTCGCCGCGCAGGTTCCGCACGTACGGGAGGTGCGTGGCCGCGGCCTGATGATCGGCGTGGAACTGGTCAGGCCGGGCACCGACGAGGCCGATCCGCAGGCGGCGGCCGCCGTGCTGGAGGCGGCGCGCGCGGACGGGCTGCTCATCGGCAAGGGCGGCGGTCACAACACCAGCGCCCTGCGCATCGCCCCGCCGCTGTCGCTCACGGTCGCGGAGGCCGAGGAGGGCGCGGCGATCCTCGAATCCGCTCTGAGGAGCCTGTCGTAGCCGTGCGCTGAGCAAGGGAACAGCCATGACCGCCACCTTCGGGACCCTGGAACCCGCCCTGTCGGTCCGTCAGGTCCTCGCGCTGGAGAGGGTGCTCGCCGGGGAGCCCGAGGTGGTGGCCGGCGCGGGCCAGCTCGACCGGCCGGTGCGCTGGGTGCACGTCGCCGAGGCCCCCGACGTGGGGGTGATGCTCAGCGGCGGCGAGATGGTGCTCACCACCGGCGTGCTGCTGGCCGGCGACGAGGAGAAGCAGGCCGAGTACATCCGCTCCCTGCACCGCGCGGAGGCGGCGGCCGTGGTCCTCGGCCTGGGACGCGCCTTCCCCGCGCCCCCGGACGTGATGCGCCGGGCCGCCGAGCGGTGCGGGCTGCCGATGGTCGTCCTGCACCGGCCCTTCCCCTTCGCCGAGCTGACGGAGGAGGTCCAGGCCCGGCTGGTGCGGCGGAAGTTCGCCGCCGTCAGCCTGTCGGAGGCCGTGCGCACCGCGCTGACCGGCCTGATCACCGCGGGCGTCCCGTTGCAGCGGCTCCTCGACGAGGTCGCCCAGCACAGCGCCTGCCCGGTCGTCGTCACCAACCTCGCCCACCGCGTCCTGGCCACGGCGGGGGAGCGGCCGGCCGTGGACGACGTGCTGCGCGACTGGGAGCGCATCTCGCGGCAGGCCGGGGGCGGCGAGGGCGACGGCTGGATCCGCGCCGAGCTGGGCGGGCGCGGGGAGCGCTGGGGCCGGATCGTGCTGTGCGGCTACCGGGGGGACACCGCCACCGGACGGCTGCTGGCCGACCGCGCCGCCGAGGCCCTCGTCCTGCACCGCATGCTCGGCGGCAACCCCGCCCACACCTGGGAGGAGCAGTCGGCGCAGAGCCTGCTCACCGACCTCGTCAGCGGCGTCGTACCGGCCCGGCACCTGCTGCCCCGCGCCCGCGCCGCCGGACTGCCCGTCAACCGGCGCACCTTCGTCCCGCTCGTCGTACGGGACGTGGCCGCGGCCCCACTCGACCGCACCCTGCGGATGCTGGGGCTGCCCGGGCTCGTCGCCGAACTCGCCGACGGCGCCACCGCGGTGCTGCTGAGCCTCGCCCGCGACCAGGACGCCTCGGTGCTCGTGGCCAACTTCGCCGCCCGGACGCGCTCGGAGGCGCCCCGCACGGTGGTCGCCGCCGCCGACCCGCGCACCGACTGGGACGACGTGCCGGCCGGACTGCGCGAGGCGCAGCACGTCGCCGATGCCGTGGCGGACACCTCGGCGGTCCTCGACCTCCCGGCCGTCGTACGCCTGAAGGACGTCCATCTGCGCGGCCTGATCCGGCTGTTGCGGGACGACCCGCATGTGCAGTCGTTCGCCGAGCGGGAGCTGGACGGACTGCTGTGCGCCGACGACGACCTGCTGTCCGTGCTGCGCACCTACCTCGCCACCGGCCGCAACAAGTCCCGCACGGCGCAGCTCCACCACGTCTCCCGGCCCGCGCTCTACCGCCGCCTGGAGGCCATACAGGCCCGCCTCGGCGTCGACCTCGACGACTTCGAGCAGGCGGCCTCGGTGCACATCGCGCTCCTCGCGCACGACGCGCAACAGGGGTGAAACATGCGACGACCTGGGAAAACGGCGGTGAAACATGGGCCCGCGACAGGGTGACACGGTGGCACGCCACGCCCCCGCAGACGTGACACCGTGCCACTCAAAGCCGGTTTTCGGACTTCCTAGTCTTCTCGCACACCGAGCGACCGGAGGTCCCGATGAGCAGAGTGATCCGTGCCGCCCTCTTCCAGACCGCGTGGACGGGCGACAAGGAGTCGATGATCCAGGTACACGAGCAGGCGGCGCGGGACGCGGCCGCGCAGGGTGCCCAGGTCCTGTGCTTCCAGGAGCTGTTCTACGGGCCCTACTTCTGCCAGGTCCAGGACAAGGCGTTCTACGAGTACGCCGAACAGGTCCCAAACGGCCCCGTCGTCCAGCGCTTCCAGGCGCTCGCCCGGGAGCTGGGCCTGGTGCTGATCCTGCCCGTGTACGAGGAGGAGCAGCCCGGCGTCCTGTACAACACGGCCGCCGTGATCGACGCGGACGGCTCCTACCTGGGCAAGTACCGCAAGCACCACATCCCCCAAGTCCCCGGTTTCTGGGAGAAGTTCTACTTCCGGCCCGGCAACGCCGGCTGGCCGGTCTTCGACACGGCGGTCGGCCGGATCGGCGTCTACATCTGCTACGACCGCCACTTCCCGGAGGGCTGGCGGGCGTTGGGCCTGGCGGGCGCCGAGATCGTCTTCAACCCCTCGGCCACCTCACGCGGACTGTCGGGCTACCTCTGGCAGTTGGAGCAGCCCGCGGCGGCCGTCGCCAACGAGTACTTCGTCGGCGCGATCAACCGGGTGGGCGTGGAGGAGCTGGGCGACAACGACTTCTACGGCACCTCCTACTTCGTGGACCCCGAGGCCCAGTTCGTCGGCGAGGTGGCCTCCGACAAGGAGACCGAACTCGTCGTGCGCGACCTGGACCTGGCCAAGCTGCGGGAGGTCCGCGACCGCTGGCAGTTCTTCCGGGACCGCCGGCCCGACGCGTACGCCCCGATCACCGCACCCTGATCACACCGTTCACCCCGGCAGGAGAGGGACCATGAGCAGCCGTACCGTCATCCGCGGTGGCCTCGTCATCACCGCGTCCGACGAGATCCACGCCGACGTGCTGATCGAGGACGGCCGCATCGCCGCCCTCGCCGCCTCCGGCACGCCCGCCGCCGAGGCCTTCAGCGCCGACCGGACCATCGACGCCACCGGGAAGTACGTCATCCCCGGTGGCGTCGACGTCCACACCCACATGGAGCTGCCCTTCGGCGGCACCTTCGCCTCCGACACCTTCGAGACCGGCACCCGCGCCGCCGCCTGGGGCGGTACGACCACGATCGTCGACTTCGCCGTGCAGAGCGTCGGCCACTCCCTGCGCGAGGGCCTGGACGCCTGGCACGCCAAGGCCGAGGGCAACTGCGCCATCGACTACGGCTTCCACATGATCGTCTCCGACGTGAACCAGGAGACGCTCAAGGAGATGGACCTCCTCGTCGAGGAGGGCGTCACCTCCTTCAAGCAGTTCATGGCCTACCCGGGCGTCTTCTACTCCGACGACGGCCAGATCCTGCGCGCCATGCAGCGCTCCGCCGAGAACGGCGGCCTGATCATGATGCACGCCGAGAACGGCATCGCCATCGACGTGCTGGTGGAGCAGGCGCTGGCCCGCGGCGAGACCGACCCCCGCTACCACGGTGAGGTGCGCAAGGCGCTGCTGGAGGCCGAGGCCACCCACCGCGCCATCAGGCTGGCCCAGGTAGCGGGCGCGCCCCTGTACGTCGTGCACGTCTCGGCGATGGAGGCGGTCGCCGAACTCGCGCGGGCACGCGACGAGGGCCTCAACGTCTTCGGCGAGACCTGCCCGCAGTACCTGTTCCTGTCCACGGACAACCTCGCCGAGCCCGGCTTCGAGGGCGCCAAGTACGTGTGCAGCACGCCCCTTCGGCCCCGGGAGCACCAGGCCCGGCTGTGGCGGGGCCTGCGCACCAACGACCTCCAGGTGGTCTCCACCGACCACTGCCCCTTCTGCTTCGTGGGCCAGAAGGAGCTGGGCCGCGGGGACTTCTCCAAGATTCCCAACGGGCTGCCGGGCGTCGAGAACCGGATGGACCTGCTCCACCAGGCCGTCGTCGACGGGCACATCTCCCGCCGCCGCTGGATCGAGATCGCCTGCGCCACCCCGGCCCGCATGTTCGGCATGTACCCCAAGAAGGGGACCATCGCCCCGGGAGCCGACGCGGACATCGTCATCTACGACCCCCGCGCCGAACAGGTCATGTCCGCCGAGACCCACCACATGAACGTCGACTACTCGGCGTACGAGGGCAAGCGCACCACCGGCCGGGTCGAGACGGTCCTCTCACGCGGCGAACCCGTCATCACCGAGCGGGAGTACACCGGACGCGCCGGACACGGCGTCTACACCCCGCGCTCCACCTGTCAGTACCTCAACTAGGAGTGGCGCCCATGGACTTCGGACTCGTCCTGCAGACCGACCCGCCGGCCTCGAAGGTCGTCAGCCTGATGAAGCGCGCCGAGCGCAACGGCTTCACCCACGGCTGGACCTTCGACTCGGCCGTGCTGTGGCAGGAACCGTTCGTGATCTACAGTCAGATCCTGGCGAACACCCAGAAGCTGACCGTGGGCACGATGGTGACGAACCCCGGCACCCGCACCTGGGAGGTCACCGCCTCCACCTTCGCCACCCTCAACGACATGTTCGGCAACCGCACCGTCTGCGGCATCGGCCGCGGCGACTCCGCGATGCGCGTCGCGGGCCGCAAGCCCAACACGCTGGCCCGCATCAGCGAGGCCATGAAGGTCATCCGGGCGCTGGGCCGGGGCGAGGCGGCCGACCTCGGCGGCGGCACCGTCGTCAAGTTCCCGTGGATCAGGCCCGGCGCCGAACTCCCCGTCTGGATGGCGGCGTACGGTCCCAAGGCCCTGAAGATGACCGGCGAGGAGGCCGACGGGTTCATCCTGCAACTGGCCGACCTGTACCTGACGGAGTACATGGTCAAGGCCGTCAAGGACGCGGCCGTCGCGGCCGGCCGCGACCCCGCCGACGTCAGGATCTGCGTCGCCGCGCCCGCCTACGTCACCGAGGACGACTCGCCCGAGGCCCTCGCCCACGCCCGGGACCAGTGCCGCTGGTTCGGCGGCATGGTCGGCAACCACGTCGCCGACCTGGTCGCCAAGTACGGCGAGCACTCCGCCCAGGTCCCCGAGGAACTCACCGACTACATCAAGGCGCGGGAAGGGTACGACTACTCCCACCACGGCCGGGCGGACAACCCCGACACCCGGTTCGTCCCCGACGAGATCGTCGACCGGTTCTGCGTCATCGGCCCGGTCGAGAAGCACATCGAGAAGCTGAACGCGCTGCGCGAGCTGGGCGTCGACCAGTTCGCCGTCTACGACATGCACGACGCGCAGGAGGCCGTGATCGACGCGTACGGCCAGAAGGTCATCCCCGCGGTCAACGCCTGACCGGCAACTCCCCATCCCCCCACTCCAGTTCTCCCCTCCCCACCTCCCCGGGGAGGGGGCCGGAGACCCGCACGGCCTTTCCGGACCCATTCCTCGTTTGATTGGCCTGCCCATGACCGACACCGCTCCCACGGCCATACCGCCGACCTCGCACGTCACCCTCGACGGGCGCGTGGAGATCGCGCCGGGATCCACGCCGCCCAGTGGCCCGTACGCCAACGAGGACCTGCTGCCGGTCCCCGTCGAGAAGCGGACGTGGACCACGTACAACTTCTCCGCCCTGTGGGTCGGCATGGCCCACAACACGGCCTCCTGGACCCTCGCCTCCGGCCTGATCGCCGTCGGCATGGACTGGAAGCAGGCGGTGTTCACCATCGCCCTGGCCAACGTGATCGTGCTGGTGCCGATGCTGCTGACCGGGCACGCGGGACCCAAGTACGGCATCCCCTTCCCGGTCTTCGCCCGCGCCTCCTTCGGCATCCGCGGTGCCAACCTCCCTGCCGTCGTACGGGCGTTGGTGGCGTGCGGCTGGTTCGGCATCCAGACCTGGATCGGCGGCGAGGCGATCTACTTCCTCGCCGGCAAGCTCATCGGCAACGGCTGGTCCGACGCCGGGAAGATCGGCGGCTACGCCTGGACGATGTGGCTGTCGTTCGCGGTCTTCTGGGCGATCCAGGTGGCCGTCATCTACCGCGGCATGGAGACGATCCGCCGCTTCGAGAACTGGGCCGCGCCCTTCGTGCTCGTCGGCGCGATCGTGCTGCTGATCTGGATGAGCAACAAGGCGGGCGGCTTCGGCCCGTTGCTGGACCAGCCCTCCAAGCTCGGCTGGGGCGGCGGCTTCTGGAAGCTGTTCTGGCCCTCCCTGATGGGCATGATCGGCTTCTGGTCCACGCTGTCGCTGAACATCCCCGACTTCACCCGCTACGGCAGGTCGCAGAAGGCGCAGACCTGGGGGCAGGCCCTCGGCCTGCCGACCACGATGACGCTCTTCGCGCTGCTGTCCGTCCTGGTCACCTCCGGCTCGCAGGCCGTCTACGGCGAGACCATCTGGGACCCGGTCCAGCTGGCCGCCAAGACGGACAACGTCATCGGCCTGCTCTTCGCCCTGGTCACCGTCCTGGTGGCCACCCTGTCCGTGAACATCGCGGCCAACCTGGTCTCGCCCGCCTTCGACTTCTCCAACATCGCGCCGCGCAAGGTCAGTTTCCGCGCCGGCGCCCTGGCCACCTGCGTCATCGGCGTGCTGATCTTCCCGTGGAAGCTGTACTCCGACCCGCAGGGCTACATCTTCACCTGGCTCGGCCTGGTCGGCGGTCTGCTGGGCACGGTCGCCGGCATCCTCATCGCCGACTACTGGATCCTGCGCCGCGGCCGGCTGGACCTCGTCGACCTGTACCGCGCCGGCGGCCGCTACTGGTACGAGGGCGGCTGGAACTGGCGGGCCGTCGTCGCCTTCGCCGCCGGCGGAGTGCTCGCCATCGGCGGCGCCAGCTTCAAACCGCTGCTCGACGGCCGGCCCGTCCCGGCGCTGAAGCCCCTCGCCGACTACGGCTGGGCGGTCGGCCTCGGCACCTCGATGGCCGTCTACCTGGTCCTGATGCTGCTGCGCGGAAGGGAACGGCTGGAAGCGTGACCGCCACCGGGGCAGCCGGTCCTACCGGCTGCCCTTCAGCGCCGTCACCGCGTCCTTGGCCGCCTTGATGGCACCCTTGTTGATCACGTCCGTGCTGGGGGCCTTCTTGGTCTCGAAGTCGCTGCCGTTGTAGGTGACGACCACGAGCGCGTTGGCCACCCGGGCCACCACCACGCCCTCACGGGTCTGCTGCTTGTCCTCGGTGGTGAGGTTGACCACGGAGTAGCCCGCGTCACCGAGCCCCGGCACGGCCCCTCCGCCGCTCTTCTGCGCGATCTGCTCCTCGTAGGACTTCTGCGCCGCCGCGTCCGAGTCGGTGATCTCGAAGGAGACGTCGAGCCAGCGGTAGTCGTAGCCCTTGAGCGCGTTCCACGAACAGGTGCGGCGCAGCTTCTCGTCGGTCGACCGGATCTCCTTGCCGGCCGTCTTGGCGCCCGGCACCAGCGACTTGACCGTCGCCGCGGTCACGCTGCCGCAGGGGGCGGGGGAGGCGCTGTACGTCTTCGCGGCGGTCGTCGCCGAGGGCGCGGTCGAGGGCGACGCGGTGCCGGTCTGCTGGGTCTCCTGGTGCTGGTCGGCCGGTGCCGCGGGGCCGGACGTCAGGGCCCAGCCCGCGGCCGCGAGGACGACGACGGGGGACAGGCGAGCGGTCAGAGCGACCGGCAGGGGAAGATCACGCACGGGCACACTTCTCGGTGGGGGACGCGGGTGCGGTACTGGTCCACACTGTGGACGGGCGCCAGTCTCACACGACTGCCTGTGAGACGGAAGTGTGAACTCGCTCCGTACCTGTGCGGTCACTGTGGCGCACGGTTGACGGGGTGTCAGCGGCCACACGCGGTGCGGCGGCAGGGCGACTTGGGTAACCGTGACATTCTCATATCCGGGCGAAAGGTGCCTTACGTGGGTAAAGGTCGGCATGCCGGTACGTGACGTTGCGCACCCGCTCGGCGGCGGTGCGGCGACCGGCCCGACGTAACAGCGGGGCCGACATGTCGACACCGACCGCGTGTCCCCGCGAGGCCGGCCGGGCGGCGGTCCGGGTCCGGGTCCCGGTGCCGCAGCCCACGTCCAGGACACGGTCGCAGGGCGCGATGGCCGCGGACGTCGGCGACGGTGGTCACGCCCGCTCCCGGGCCGCGTGCAGGGAGAAGGCGCTCTCGACGCGGTCCACGGCGGCGAACGCCCCGTAGGCCACCAGCCGGACCAGCTGGCCGTCGGTGTGCTCCGGCCGGCGCCAGGCCGCCACGTCGTCCTCCGTGATGCGGTACGGCGCCAGCGCGGCCAGCAGCGCCAGCCGCGCCGCCGGACGCTCACGGCGGTCCGGCAGCCCGGGCCAGGCCAGGGGCGGGTGCGAGCCGTCCCAGTCCCACAGCGCCTCCCGTACGAGGGCCTCGTCGTCGGCGTCGAGGAGACCGGCGCCGGACGCGGTCGCCGAGCGCAGCGCCGCGTAGGCCGGGCCGACGGTCGTGCCGGCCGCCCACGCGGGCCCGGGGGCCGGGTCGTCGAGGAGGGCGAGGGACGCGCCGGGCACGACGGGGCGCTGCACGGTCCGGGCGAGGGTGCGGCCCGCCAGGCTCCGCACCGGCCGCCAGCGCTGCGCGTTGCCCGGCAGCAGCCGCTCGGTCAGCAGGGCCGACACGATCCGGTTGACGAAGTGGAAGCACAGCGCGGTGCCGATGTAGGCGGGCGCGTGCTCGCGCGGGAAGGGGTACGGCATCAGGCCGGCGCCCGGCACGCGCGTGTGCCGGCCCCAGGCGAGCACGCGCGCGTGCTCCTCGTCCTCGGGCGCCTCGCCCCGGGCCAGCCGCTCGGCCAGGGCGTGGTCACCGGTGGCGTGCAGCAGCACGGTGTGCGCGTCCACGCAGAACGGGCACTGGTTGGCGAGCGACACCCCGTAGGCCGCCAGCTCCTTGCCGGTGCGGCTGCCCGCGCCGGCGATCAGCGACTCACGGGTCAACGCCCAGGCGGGCGCGAGGATGTCGGGCGCCGAGGACAGGACGACGAAGGTGGGCGCCCGGTCGATGCCGAAGTCGCGGGCGAGCTGCTCGTAGACCTCGGCGACGCGGCCGGTGGCCGCCTGGGGCGGCTCGGGTGCGGTGAACCGGAAAGGTGTGGGCATGGCAGCAGCGTGCGCCGCGGGGGCGGGCGCCGTCGTCGTACGGCCGAAGGCAGTCCGCGCTGCGACCGCGGAGTGCCCGGCGGCGGGCTCTACTGCGCGGGGAGTAGTCCGGGAGCCGTCCGCAGGTCGGACGCCGTTGTCGGTGGCGGCGTCTACTGTGCGTGCATGAGCGGACACCAGGGCGTCGGCAGGTGGCTCGCCGACGGGGTCCTCGCGGTGGTCGTCGGCGGCATCGTCCTGGCCACGGCCGCCTTCGACGCGGACACCACCGCCGTGGACTACGCGCTGATCGCGGTGGGCTCGGCCGCCCTGGCCTGCTACCGGGCGGCGCCGCTCGCGGTCCTGGCCGTGGCCACGGCCGGCACCGGCCTGTACGTCCTGCACGCCCACCCCGGTCCGGTCTCCGCCCTGCCCGTCTTCGCCGCCGTGCTCACGGCGGTCCGCACCGGCCACCGCGGCTACGCGGCGGCGGCGAGCGGCGGGTACCTGGCCGCGTACCTCGCGACCGGCCCGGCCACCCACCGCGTCGTCGAGCGCACGGTGCTGCTCGCGGGCTGGTTCCTGTGCGCGGTCGTCGCGGGCATGGCCGACCGCAACTGGCAGGCGTACCTGCGCCAGACCGAACAGCGCGCCCTGGAGGCCGAGCGCACCCGGGAGGAGGCGGCGCTGCGCCGCGCTGGTGAGGAACGCCTGCGCATCGCACGGGAGTTGCACGACTCCCTCACCCACAGCATCTCCATCGTCAAGCTCCAGGCCGGCGTCGCCGTCCACCTCGCCCGCAAACGCGGCGAGGAGATACCCGAGGCCCTGCTCGCCATCCAGGACGCCAGCGGCGAGGCGATGCGCGAGCTGCGGGCCACCCTGGAGGTGCTGCGCACCGACGAGCCGACCGGCACGCCCGCGCTGCTGGTGGAGCGGGCCTGCGCGGCGGGCCTCGCCGCCGACCTCACGGTGACCGGCGCGGAGCGGCCCCTGCCGGCGACGCTCGACCGCGCCGTCTACCGGATCGTCCAGGAGGCCCTGACCAACGCGGCCCGGCACGCGGGCCCGGCCAAGGTGGCCGTGGAACTCGACTACGGAGAGGCCGACTTGACGATACGGGTCGCCGACGACGGTACCGCCGACCCGGCGAGCCCGCCGACCCCCGGCGTCGGCCTCACCGGCATGCGCGAACGGGTCACGGCCCTGGGCGGCACGCTGCACGCGGCCCCGCGCGCGGAGGGCGGGTTCGAGGTGCTCGCCCGGCTGCCGCTGGGGGAGGCGCCGTGATCCGGGTCGCCCTGGTCGACGACCAGGCGCTGATGCGGGCCGGGTTCCGGGCCCTGCTGGAGGCCGAGGACGGCATCGAGGTGGTCGGCGAGGCGCCCGACGGCGAGCAGGGCCTGAGGATGATCCGCGCCGGGGTCCCCGACATCGCGCTGATCGACGTGCAGATGCCGGTCATGACGGGCATCGAGGCCACCCGGCACATCGCCGCCGACCCGTCCCTGTCCGCCGTCCGCGTCGTGATCCTCACCAACTACGGCCTGGACGAGTACGTCTTCGAGGCCCTGCGGGCGGGTGCGAGCGGCTTCCTCCTCAAGGACACGGAACCGGCGGACCTGCTGCAGGCCATCGAGGTCGTCGCCCGCGGCGAGGCCCTGCTCTCCCCGTCCGTCACCCGCACCCTCATCGGCGAGTTCGTCTCCCGGCCCCCGGACCGTGCCACACCCCCGGGCCTGGAGTGCCTCACCCGCCGCGAACGCGAGGTCACCGCCCTCGCCGCGCGGGGCCTGAGCAACGAGGAGATCGCCGCGCACATGGTCATCAGCCCCCTCACCGCCAAGACCCACATCAGCCGCGCCATGACGAAGCTGGGCGCTCGCGACCGGGCCCAACTCGTGGTCTTCGCCTACGAGTCGGGCCTGGTGGTCGCCCGGAACACCTGACCGGCCGTCAGCCGGCCACTACGCCGCCGTACCCCCCGCGTAGTCGCTGCCGAACGTCGTCTCGATGGTCGTGGCGACCGACTGGGCCACCCCGGTCCCGGTCAGGATGATCCCCAATTCCCGGTTGTTGCTGAGCGAGTTGCTGCTGATGTTCATCGAACCGGCCTCCACCTCCTGGGTGGACAGACCGTAGTCGGCGACCATGGCCTTGGCGTGGATGTAGAAGCCGCCGGGGTCCGAGTACCCCACCACCGTGCCGCCCGCCGCCTTCACCGCGGAGACCTCGCTGGAGTAGTCCCCCGGCGTCTCCAGCACCACCCGCACCTTCACCCCGGCCTTCGCCCTGGCGACGATCGCGTTGACCACGGTGCTGTCGCTGAACTCCAGTTCCTCGACGTCGAGGGTCTTCGTCGCCGCGTTGATCACGGACAGCAGTCGGCTGCGCGAGTCGGTGGGGGACCACAGCAGGTGGTCGCCGTCGGTGGGCGTGACGGACGTTCCGGCGTAGTCCGCGTTGAAGACCTTCTCGATCGCGGCGACGTCACGGGTGTCGTCGGTGAAGACGCCGTAGTCCCGTCCGGTCGAGTAGTACTGCGAGGTCAGGTTCCCGGTGAGGACCAGCGACCTGGTGCCGTCCACGGTGATCGTCTTCTGGTGGGTGTAGACGAAGCTCGTCGGCGACCACGCCACCCCCACGCCCGCGTTCGTCAGCGCCGTGTACGCCGCGTTGTCGGCGGACTTGTGGGCCTGGTCCAGCACCACCCGCACGGTGACGCCCTTGTTCTTCAGGGCTATGAGGTCGTCGACGGCGGTGGTGTCCTCCAGCTCGTACATGGTCATGTCGAGCGAGGTGGTGGCCGAGGTGATGAAGTCGTAGATCGTGGGCTCGCTGCCGCCGAGCGAGAACGCGAAGGCGGAGTAGCTCGCGGCGTTCGCGGGGACGGCGGTGGCGAGCACGGCGGTACCGGCGGCCAGGGCGACGCCCGCACGGCCGAGGACCTTCCACAACATGGGTGACTCCTAGTCGAGTTGGTGCCCACGTGGGGGGTGGGGTGAGCGTGAGCATGACACCACGCGCGTAGAACGGCGGGATGGCGGAGGGCTCATGCGCAGCCCGCGAGTTCGCAAAATCTTCGTAGGCCCCGGGCGGCACCACGCGGCGCCGCGGAATGACATGCTCCGTGGACGTGCCCGCTTCGGACCGGCCGAGGCGCCCGACCGGCGAGGAGAGAGATGCAGTTCACCACCCGGCCCACCCTCCAGGGCACCTTCGGCATGGTCTCCTCCACCCACTGGTTGGCCTCGCAGTGCGCGATGGCGGTCCTGGAGGACGGCGGCAACGCCTACGACGCCGCCGTCGCCGGCGCCTTCGTGCTGCACGTCGTCGAGCCGCACCTCAACGGCCCCGCCGGCGAGGTGCCGATCCTGCTCGCCCCCGCGGACGGCGAGGTGCGGGTGCTGTGCGGCCAGGGCGTCGCGCCCGCCGGGGCGACGGTGGCGCACTACCGCTCCCTCGGCCTGGACCTCGTCCCCGGCACCGGCCCGCTCGCCGCCGCCGTGCCCGGCGCCTTCGACGCCTGGATGCTGCTCCTGCGGGACCACGGCACCAAGCCCCTCGCCGACGTCCTCCGGTACGCCGTCGGATACGCCGAACACGGCCACCCGCCCGTGGAGAACGTCGGCGCCACCGTGGAGTCCGTACGGCGCCTGTTCGAAACGGAGTGGACCTCGTCGGCGGACGTCTACCTGCCCGGCGGCCGTTCCCCGCGCCCCGGCGAACGGCTGCGCAACCCCGCCCTCGCCGCCACCTGGAAGCGCCTGCTGGCCGAGGTGGCCGGGGCCGGCGACCGGGTCGCGCAGATCGAGGCCGCTCGCGAGGTGTGGCGCACCGGCTTCATCGCCGAGGCGCTGATACGGCAGTCCGAGCGCCCCACGATGGACACCAGCGGCGAGCGCCACACCGGCACCCTCACGGCCGCCGACCTCGCCGGCTGGTCCGCGACCTACGAGGCCCCGGCGACGTACGACTGGAACGGCTGGACGGTGTGCAAGGCCGGCCCCTGGAGCCAGGGTCCGGTGCTGCTCCAGCAGCTGGCCCTGCTGCCGCCCGAGCTGCCGGAGTACGGGTCGGCCGAGTACGTCCACCTGCTCGTCGAGGGCTGCAAGCTCGCCATGGCCGACCGGGAGGCCTGGTACGGGGACGCGGCCGAGGTGCCGCTCGACGAGCTGCTGTCGGCGCCGTACAACGCCGAGCGGCGCCGGCTCGTCGGCGCGCGGGCCTCCCGCGAGCTGCGTCCCGGCAGCCCCGGCGGACGCGTCCCGCGGCTGAGCGCGCACGCGCACGTGGTGGCCACCGGCGACCCGGGCTTCGACCCGATGGGCGCCGGGGAGCCGACCGTCGCCAAACACCCCACCTCCCCGGTGCCCGGGGAGCCGGAGGTCGCCGGCGACGGCGCCACCCGCGGCGACACCTGCCACCTGGACGTCGTCGACCGCTGGGGCAACATGGTCGCCGCCACTCCCAGCGGCGGCTGGCTCCAGTCCAACCCCGTCGTGCCCGAGCTGGGCTTCCCGCTCGGCACCCGGCTGCAGATGACCTGGCTGGAGGAGGGCCTGCCCAACTCCCTCACCCCCGGCCGCCGCCCCCGCACGACCCTCACGCCCTCCGTCGCCCTGCGCGACGGCGTCCCGGTGCTGGCCTTCGGCACTCCCGGCGGCGACCAGCAGGACCAGTGGCAGCTGCACTTCTTCCTCGCCGTCGCCCTCGGCGCCCCCGCCCGCGGCGGCCTCGACCTCCAGGGCGCGATCGACGCCCCGAACTGGCACAACGACGGTTTCCCGGGCTCCTTCTACCCGCGCGGGATGCGCCCGGGCAGCGTGACCGTGGAGTCCCGGATGCCCGCCGCCGTCGTGGCGGAACTGCGCCGCCGCGGCCACGACGTCACCGCCGGCGACCCCTGGTCGGAGGGGCGCCTGTGCGCGGTCGCCCGGGACCCGCGGACCGGAATCCTGTCGGCGGCGGCGAACCCGCGCGGGATGCAGGGATACGCGGTGGGCCGCTGACCAGGGATCACGGCCACCGATCCGGAAGCAGGGCGGCTGATCCCGGATCGCGGCTGTTGATCCCTAAAACTCCGATGTCACGGCGATTCCACCCGCGGTACACCGGACGGGCGGGGAATGTCAGTGGCGCGTGCTCTCATGGAGGCATGATCGAAGAGACGGAAACCATCGACGAGTTTCTCGCCCGCCGCTCGGCCGACGTGGAGGAGGCGGTCCGCAAGGCCGCCGCGGCCGAGATCCTGCCCCGCTTCCGCCGCCTGGCCGCGCACGAGGTCGACCAGAAGAGCGGCCCGCACGACCTGGTGACGGACGCCGACCGCCTCGCCGAGCGGTATCTGACCGAGGCGCTCGGCGACCTGCTGCCCGGCTCGGTGGTGGTCGGCGAGGAGGCGGTGCACGCGGACCCCGCCTCGTACGAGGCGATACGGGGCGAGGCGCCGGTCTGGATCGTCGACCCGGTCGACGGCACCCGGCAGTTCGTGCGCGGCGAGTCCGGCTTCGCCACGCTCGTCGCGCTGGCCCACCGCGGAGTCCTGCTCGCCTCCTGGACGTACGCGCCCGCCCGGGACCAGCTCGCCACGGCGATACGGGGCCGGGGCGCCTACCTCGACGGCCGGCGGCTGCACGCCGGCCCGCCCGCCCCCGACCGCGACCTCGAAGTGGCCACGTCCCACCCGGACTACACGACTAACGAGGAGAAGCGGGCGCTGCTCGCCCTGTGGACCGACGGCGTGCGCCCCCGCGCCTGCGGCTCCGCGGGCCTTGAGTATCTCGCCGTCGCCCGTGGCGAGTTGGACGCCACCGCCTTCAGCTGGGAGGCCGCGTGGGATCACGCGGCCGGCATCCTCCTGGTCCAGGAGGCGGGCGGCACCAGCCTGACCCGCACCGGGGAGGCGTTCCGCATCACCGGAGGCAACGCCCTGCCCTTCACCACGGCCCGGGACGCGGCGACGGCCCGCAGGGTGGCGGCACTGTTGCGGCAGCCCGGGAGGTGAACCTCCCACCACCCACCCCTGTCAGTCCCCCGGCATATCCTGATGCCAAGGGCCCATCGGCTGACAAAGGAGTCCGAACGTGCCGTCGATGCTCGATGCGGTCGTGGTGGGTGCGGGACCGAACGGCCTGACGGCCGCCGTCGAGCTGGCCCGCCGCGGCTTCTCCGTGGCCGTCTTCGAGGCCCAGGGCACCGTCGGCGGCGGCGCCCGCACCGAGGAGCTCACCCTCCCCGGCTTCCGGCACGACCCGTGCTCCGCGGCCCACCCGCTGGCCGTCAACTCCCCGGCGTTCCGCGCCCTGCCCCTGGAGCGCTACGGCCTGCAGTGGCTGCACCCCGAGCTCCCCATGGCGCATCCCTTCCCCGACGGCACCGCGGCCGTGCTGGCCCGCTCGGTGGCCGAGACGGCCGCCTCCTTCGGCCCCCGGGACGCGGGACCGTACCGCAGGCTCGTCGCGCCCTTCCTGCCCAAGTGGGACACCCTGGTCCGGGACTTCATGTCCCTGCCGCTGACCGCGCTGCCCCGCGACCCGGTCACCCTCGCCCGCTTCGGCCTGGTCGGTCTGCCCCCGTCGACCTGGCTGACCCGCCGCTTCCGCGACGAGCGGGCCAAGACCCTGTTCGCCGGACTCGTCGCCCACGTCATGGCCCCCCTGAACGGCTTCGCCACCGGCGCCATCGGCCTCGTCTTCGCCCTCGCCGCGCACGCCCGCGGCTGGCCCGTGGCCCGCGGCGGCTCCCAGTCCCTCTCGGACGCGCTCACCGCGTACCTGAAGGACCTCGGCGGGATGGTCCACACCGACTACGAGGTCAAGCGCCTGGACGACCTGCCGCCCGCCCGCGCCTACGTCTTCGACACCTCGCCCACCGCCCTGGCCCGCATCGCTGGTCTCGGCGACCACTACGCCGGCTACCGGTACGGCCCCGGCGTCTTCAAGATCGACTATGCGCTGGACGGCCCGGTGCCGTGGCGGGCGAAGGAGGCACGGGTCGCCGGCACCGTGCAGATCGGCGCGGACAGCGCGGAGATCGGCACCGCCCTGCGCGCGGCCTCCCGGCAGGGGCGCGCGCCGGAGCGACCGTTCATGATCACCGTGCAGCCCAGTGTCGTCGACCCCACCCGCGCCCCCGCGGGCAAGCACGTCTTCTGGGCCTACGGCCACGTCCCCAGCGGCTGGACCGGTGACCTCACGGACGCCATGGAACGCCAACTGGAGCGCTTCGCCCCGGGTTTCCGCGACCGCGTCCTGGCCCGCGCCACGGCCGGACCGCCCGAAATCGCCGCCCGCAACGCCAACTACGTGGGAGGCGACATCGCCACCGGCGCGGTCGCGGGACTCCAGGTCCTGCTGCGCCCCAGGCTCTCCCTGTTCCCGTACACGACCCCCCACCCGTCCGTCTTCATCTGCTCGTCGGCCACCCCGCCCGGCCCCGGCGTGCACGGCATGTCGGGGCACAACGCGGCGAAGGCCGTCTGGCGGAGGCTGAGGCAGACATGACCACCATCACCCTCGTCCAGGGCGACATCACCCGGCAGTCGGTCGACGCCGTCGTCAACGCCGCCAACTCCTCCCTCCTCGGCGGCGGAGGCGTCGACGGCGCCATCCACCGCCGGGGCGGCCCGGCGATCCTCGACGAGTGCCGCCGGCTGCGCGCCTCCCGGTACGGCGGGGGCCTGCCCACCGGCCAGGCGGTCGCCACCACCGCGGGCGATCTCGACGCCCGCTGGGTGATCCACACCGTGGGCCCCGTCCACAGCGCCACCGAGGACCGCTCGGAGCTGCTCGCCTCCTGCTACCGCGAGTCCCTGCGCGTGGCCGACGAACTGGGCGCGCGGACGGTCGCGTTCCCCGCCGTCTCCACCGGCGTCTACGGCTGGCCGATCGACGACGGGGCCCGCATCGCCGTGGAGACGGTGCGGGCCGCGGACACCTCGGTCGAGGAGGTCCGGTTCGTGCTCTTCGACCAGCGGGCCTACGAGGCGTTCGCCGCGCAGGCCCGCTGAACTCCCTTCGGTTCAGCCGTCGATGCGGTGCGTGCTCCAGAAGGACGTCAGGTCCGTGGTCGTCGCGGCCTGCGCGGCGGCCTTGAACTCGGACGTGGTCGAGACGCCGTACCAGTGCGAAGTGGCGTAGTCCTTCAGCAGTTTGCTCATCGCCGTGTCGCCGATGAGCCGCCGCAGGTCGTGCAGCGCGCACTTGCCGTAGCCGTAGACGACGGTGGAGTAGCGGGAGGAGTGGGCGTCCCAGTACGCCATGGAGTTGGTGATCCTTTCCGCGGACGAGGCCCAGGAGACGTTGTTCCAGCAGTTCGTGCCGGTCTTGCCGAGGGCCAGGTCGGTGGCGTAGTCGGTGAACGCCTCGTCCAGCCAGGGGCTGGTGTACTCGTCGTCGCCGACGATGCCGTACCACCACTGGTGGCCGATCTCGTGGGTGAGCGCGGTGGTGCTGACGACGTCGAGGACGAAGCCGGGGTATTCCATGCCCCCGAACCAGTAGTTGTTGTCGATCACCGCGTCCAACTCGCCGTAGGGGTACGCCCCGAAGCGCGAGGCGTGCGCGTCGACGGCCGTCTTCGCCGTGCTGAGCATCGACTGGGCGTCGGAGGAGCTGATGCCCGAGACGGAGTAGACGTTGACCGCCGTCCCGGCGGCGGAGGTGCCGGAGATCTTGCTGAACGGACCGGCCGCCCAGGCGAAGTCACGGACCTTGCCCGCGGTCGCCGTGGTGACCGTGCGTCCGCTGGAGCCGGGGGTGTCGACGGAGGTGCCGGTGGCCGGAACCAGCAGGGTGCTCGGGTGGTCGAGGGTCACCTTGAAGTCGGCGGCCAGGGAGTAGAAGGACTCGCCGTTGTTGGTGTACGGGTCCAGGTGCCAGCCGGCCGCGTCCCGGACGGCGAGGACGGGCAGGGCGTTGCCGACGAAGCTGAACGCCCCGTCGTGGCCGAACCGGTCGGCGCCGCTGGGCACGGTGATGCCGAGGTCGAAGCCGATCGTGGCGGACTGTCCCTGGGCGAGGGGCGCCGGCAGGGAGATCTGCAGGGCCGTGCAGCCGACGGACAGGGCCCCGGCGGTGCCGCCCGTGACGTTGGTGACGCTGATCGGCATGGCGTCGCAGGTGCCGTGGTAGTTGTCCCACAGCCTCAGGTACACCTCGCCGAGCGCGGTCGAGGAGGCGTTGGTGAAGGTGACGCTCTCGTGGCCGGTCCAGACCGTGCCGCTGGTGTTGCCGGTGAGGGCGACGGTGTACGACGGGGCGGCCGGGGTGCGGGTGCTGTCCGCGGCGGGGGCGGTGTCGAGGGCGATGTCGTCGAGGACGAAGCTGGTCTGGAGGCTGGAGTCCTCGGTGCCGGTGAAGGCGAGCGTCACGGTCTGGCCCGTGTACGCCGACACGTCGAGGGTCTTCCGCACGTAGCCGGTGTTCTCGTCGAGGTTGGAGTAGGTCGCCAGCGTCGTGGAGCCGATCTTCGCGGTCAGCTTGTCGTAGGCGGTGGAGGAGGTGGTCTCGGCGGTGTCGATGTGGAGCCAGAACGACAGGGTCGCCCTGGCGCACCCCGAGGGGACGCTGACGCTCTGGGAGAGGGTGTCGGTGTGGGTGGTGCCGACGCCGTCCAGCCAGGCGTAGGAACCGCCGCCGTGCGCGGTCTGGCCGGTGCGGCTGGTGATGACACCGGCCGAGGACTGGGTCCAGGGCGAAGTGCCGCTCTCGAAGCCGCCGTTGACGACCGCCTGGGTGGGCGTGCACGCGTCGGCGGCGCTCGGTGCGGCGGCCGATGCCCGGGTGACGGGGAGCAGGGACACCGCGGCCAGTGCGGCGACGGTCAGCGCGCGCACGGCGAGGGTGCTGTGGGGGGTCGTTCTCACGCGAAACTCCTTTGCGCGGCCGGGATCCCGGCCTGCTCGTAGACCGCCCGTCCGGCTGGGGTGCGCCGGCGGACGGCCTGGGCTGCGTGTCTCGATTGACCGGAGCATGCCATAGCGACCGAGGGAATGGGGGTTGGCGGGACGGCCAACTGTGGAAACTCAGAACCGAACAGACTCCGAAGGCGTCATTGCTTCGTTTCTGTTCGAGTCCTAGGGTGCAACTCCCGTATCCCACAACTTCCGACAAGATCTGACGCACCCTCAGCACGCGCACCCGCACCGTCGTCCCGAGGAAGGCCACGATCATGCCGCACCCGTCCCTCGCCGGCCCTCTCGTCAGCCGCCGCCGGCTGCTGGAGGGCGGCGCCGCCGTCCTCGGCGCCCTCGCCCTGTCCCGGCCCTCGGGCACCGCCCGCGCGGCCGACGGCACACCCGAGTGGAACGGCGCCGTCGGCGTCTTCCAGCTGGGCACCGAGCCACCGCACAGCACACTGATGCCCTACGCCGGACTCGGCCAGGCCCTGGCCGCCGACCGCACGGACTCCCCGTACCGGCTCGACCTGGACGGCACGTGGCGGTTCGCGCACGCCGACCGCCCCGAGGACCGGGACACGGACTTCTACCGCACCGACGTCGACGACAGCGACTGGGACACCATCCCCGTCCCCTCCCCGTGGCAGGTGCACGGCTACGACCGCCCGATCTACGTCAACATCACCTACCCGTGGTGGGGCGCCAACGGCCTGGGCGAGGAGGCCCAGCCGCCGGCCGCGCCGACCCGCTTCAACCCCGTCGGGCAGTACAGACGCACCTTCACCGTGCCCCGCGCCTGGGCCGGGCGCCGCACGTTCCTGCACTTCGAGGGCGTCAAGTCCGCCCACTACGTGTGGATCAACGGCGAACTGGCCGGCTACCACGAGGACTCCTACACGCCGGCCGAGTACGACATCACCGACCGGCTCCGGCCCGGCACCAACCACATCGCCGTCGAGGTATACCGCTTCTCCGACGGCGACTGGATGGAGGACCAGGACATGATCCGGCTGAGCGGCATCTTCCGCTCGGTCTACCTGTACTCCACGCCCCCCGTGCACCTGCGCGACTTCAAGCTCGACACCCCGCTCGGCGACGACCACACCTCCGCCGGCCTGTCGGTGACCGCGAGCGTGCGCGACTACGAGGGCGGCAACGCGGGCCGCTACACCGTCGAGACCCAGCTCTACGACGCCGGCGGGCACCCGGTGTGGTCCCGCCCCCTGCAGCAGGCCGTCGAGCTGGACTCCGGCGCCGAGGCGACCGTACAGGCCGCCAAGGCCGTGCCCGCCCCCCGGCTGTGGTCGGCCGAGCACCCGAACCTCTACACCGCCGTCCTGCGCCTGCGCGACCCCGCCGGAAAGGTGATCGAAACCCTTTCCCACCGGGTCGGCCTGCGCGAGTTCGCCCTCAAGGACGGCCTGATGCGCATCAACGGCAAGCCGGTCTCCCTCCGCGGCACCAACCGCCACGAGATGCACCCCGACCGCGGCACCTCCCTCACCCGCGCCGACATGGTCAGGGACATCGAGATCATCAAGCGGATGAACATGAACTCCGTCCGCACCTCGCACTACCCGAACAACCCGCTCTGGCTCGAACTCGCCGACGAGTACGGCCTCTACCTGGTCGACGAGACCAACCTGGAGACGCACGGCATCCGCGGCCAGTACCCCGGCGACCACGCGGAGTGGACCGCGGCCTGTGTGCAGCGCGCCAAGAACATGGTCCACCGCGACAAGAACCACGCCTCGGTCGTCATCTGGTCGCTCGGCAACGAGGCGGGCGGCGGCAGCACCTTCGTCGCCATGCACGACTGGATCCGCTCCTACGACCCCACCCGCGTCATCCAGTACGAGGGCGACGACAGGCCCACGATCAGCGACATCCGCTCGGCGATGTACGAGTCTCCGGCCACCGTGGAGGCCCGCGCCAAGGACACCACCGACACCCGGCCGTACGTCATGATCGAGTACTGCCACGCGATGGGGAACTCCAACGGCAACTTCAAGACGTACTGGGACCTCGTCCGCCGCCACGACGTCCTCCAGGGCGGCTGGATCTGGGACTTCGTCGACCAGGCGCTCACCGAGGCCACCCCGGTGAGGACACGGTTCACCGAGGAGGGGCCCGCCGCGCTGGACGGCGAACTCCTCGCCCCCGGCGGCTCGTTCGACCGCGGCAAGGGCGTCTTCGGTGCCACGGTCTTCGCCCGCGACGACAGCCTCGACCTCACCGGCTCCCTCACCCTGGAGGCCTGGGTCACCCCGCACGTCCTCGGCTACCACCAGCCGATCCTCGCCAAGGGCGACACCCAGTACGCCCTCAAACAGACCGACAGGACACTGGAGTTCTTCATCTACGGCGGCGGCCAGTGGATCACGGCCTCCTGGGGCCTGCCCGACGACTGGACGGGCACCGAGCACCACATCGCCGGCGTCTTCGACGCGCAGGCGGGCACGCTGACGCTGTACGTCGACGGCACGGTCAGAGCCACCCGCACCACCACCCGGGTGCCGAGCCGCAACACCGCGCCGCTCGCCCTCGCCACCGACGTCGACAACATCACCCGGGAGTTCAGCGGCACCATCCGCCGGGCCCGCGTCTACGCCCGCGCCCTGAGCGCCGCCGAACTCGCCTCCGACGACCGCGGCCCCGGCGACGACGGCGTGCGGTTCTGGTTCGACGCGGCGAGCGTCGGCGTGACGCGGCAACGACCCGACGAGAAGACGTACTTGGCGTACGGCGGCGACTGGGCCGACAACCCCAACGACGGGAACTTCTGCTCCGACGGCATCGTCACCGCCGACCGCGGCCACACCGGCAAGGCGGCGGAGATCAAGCGGATCTACCAGGCGATCAACGCCACCGGTTCCTCGGGATCGGTGACCCTCACCAACGAGTACCTCTTCACCAACCTGCGGGAGTTCGACGGCAGCTGGCGGCTGGTAGCCGACGGAAAGCCCGTCCAGCGCGGCAAGCTGACGCGCGATCAGCTCGACCTCGCGCCCCTCACCAGCAAGCGGATCGACGTTCCCGTACGGCTGCCGTCGGACCCGGCGCCCGGCGCTGAGTACTTCCTGGAGCTGTCCTTCACCACCAAGGAACCCACGCCGTGGGCCGACGCAGGCTTCGAGGTGGCCAGGGCGCAGCTCGCGTTGGACACCGGCAGCCCGGCCGTCACGCCCCAACCGCTGGAGGACGTCCCGGCGTTGACGTACGACGAGGACGACACCGCCGTCACCGTGACCGGCGAGCACTTCACCGTCACCGTCGCCAAGGACAGCGGCACCATCACCTCCTACGAGGCCCGGGGCATGGCCCTGATCACCTCCGGCCCCGCGCCGAACTTCTGGCGGGCGCCCACCGACAACGACCACGGCAACGGCCAGCACACCCGCAACCAGACCTGGCGCGACGCCGGCGCCCGCCGCGAGGTCACCGGCGTCACCGTGCGCGCCCTGCGCGACAAGGCCGTCGAGATCAAGGTGGCCGGCACGCTGCCGACGACCGTGCGCTCGTCGTACACCACCACCTACACGGTCTTCGGCAACGCCGAGATCAAGGTCGACCACACCCTGCACCCGGGCGCGTCGAGCCTGCCGTACATCCCGGAGGTCGGCAGCCTGCTGTTCCTGCCCGCCCGGCTGGAGCACCTGCACTACTACGGGCGCGGCCCCGAGGAGAACCACTGGGACCGCAACGACGGCACCGACGTCGGCCTGTACTCCGGGACCGTCTCCGGGCAGTGGACGCCCTACATCCGCCCGCAGGAGAACGGCAACAAGACCGACGTCCGCTGGGCCGCCCTCACCGACCGCCGCGGCCGGGGCCTGCTGGTGTCCGGCGAACCGCTGCTGGAGGTCAACGCCTCGCACTTCACTCCGGAGGACCTCTCCCTCGGGGCCCGGCACGACTACCAGCTCACCCCGCGCGAGGAGGTCGTCCTGCGGCTGAACCACCGGCAGATGGGCGTGGGCGGCGACAACAGCTGGGGCGCCCACACGCACGACGAGTACAAGCTCTTCGCCGACCGCGACTACGCCTACACCTACCGGCTGCGGCCCCTCACCGACGTCACCGGGGCCACGCGGGCCGCCCGCCGTCCGACGGCGACGGGGTTCGCGCAGGAGTAGGGCTGGATGGGTCGGCGCCGGGCTCCGGCGCCGACCCGTCACCTTCAGCGGTCGTCGAGAGGCTCGACGCGGACCGGCCCCGCCCGCAGCGGGGCGGCCGGGCCGGCCGGGGCGCCGGAGCCGAGGACCACGATGCCGCCGGCCCGGCGGGCGACTGCCGGCGCGGGAGCCGGGGCGGGCGGGGTGCGCTCACGGTCGTACCGCGCCCGCGCCGCCGGGTCGCGCAGCACGTCGTAGGCGGCCTTGACCTGCACGAACCGCTCCGCCGTCACGGCGTCCACGCGGCTGTCGGGCCGCAGCTCGCGGGCCCGGCGGCGAAACGCCGCGGTGATCTCCGCCGCCGATGCCGACGGCCGCGCGCCCAGCACCGCGTACAGGTCCCGCGCGGCACCCGGGACGTCCCCAGCGTGCATCGCCGCCACCTCCTCGCGTCGGAACACTGACTAAGACTTGAGTGCGCTGCTGTCAAGTCTGCCCGTGAGGGGGGCGTCACGACCGGCCCTGCCATTCATACGGCAACACGGGGAAAAAGGAACGATGTCCGAAACGATCCCTGTCGGCAGGAGGTGGATGCAGTGCCCGGACGCGACTCGGGCAGCAAGGCGATCCCGGTGGTGGACTGGTTGCTGGAGACCTCCTCCCTGCGCGAGTTCCTCCGGCACCTGGTCGAGGACGCCGTCGAGGTCTCGCACGCCGACGGCTGCGGGGTGACCCTGCAGCGCGGCAGCCGGCCGCTGACGGTCGTCAGCACCGGCGGCACCGCCGACAAGCTGGACGAGAGACAGTACGGACAGGACGACGGGCCCTGTCTGCAGGCGCTGCGCACGGGGGAGGTCGTGTACGCGCCGGACATGCCGGGCGAGACCAGATGGGCGTCCTACCCCTCCTACGCGGTCTCCCTGGGCGTCCGTTCGGCGCTGTCGCTGCCCGTTCCCGTGGGCGCGCACACCGTCGGCGCGCTGAACTTCTACGCCAGTGACACCGACGCCTTCTCCGAAGCGGACGAACGGCGGCTGACGCAGTTCGCGGCGCAGGCCGGCGGCGGCATCGCGCTGGCGCAACGGCTCTCCGACGCGGAGGAGTTCACCCACGACCTGCAGGCCGCGCTGCAGTCCAGGGCCGTGATCGACCAGGCGATCGGCGTGGTCATGGGCCGCCGCCAGTGCGACGCCGACCAGGCGCTCGCCATCCTGCGCGACCTGTCCCAGCAGACCAACACCAAGCTGCGTGACGTCTGCGCCCACCTGCTCACGGACATGGGCGGCCGGGAACCCCAACCCCGCCCACCCCTACAACGCCGCCCGTGACGGGCCGACGAGCGACGGCGCGAGGGAATGGGGGTGCGAGTGAACGAGGGCGCGAGGGACCGGGGGCGCAGGGCCGGGGACCGGAGACCGGGGGTTCGGGAGGCCGGGGGCGGAGAGGTCGGGAGGCAGCGGGAGCGGGGATCGGTGAGCGGGGGATTGGCCGGTGGGAGGGGCCGGCGGTCCGGGGATCGTGGTGCCAGGTGGCGGCGGTCCCGGATGTCGGCGGTCCCAGGTGGCGGCCGTCGGAGGTCTCGGTCGGTTTCGGGGGCCTGGCTGTTCTGTCCGGGGAGGTTGTGGACAGTGATGCAGGTCTCGGCTGGCTGCACACCCACAATCACCACCGCGGACACACCGCGCTCGCGGGCAAACCACCCGCCAGCCGCGTCCCCAACAGTCCCAGGGCAATACGCCTAGCCCTCTCCCTGGGCGAGCTCGATTCCCTCGTGCAGGTCGGTCGCCGCTTCTGCGGTGCCCGTTGCTGACAGGACCGCGCAGGTCAGGAGGAGGCAGGCCAGGACGCGGGGGAGGAGGCGGGCGCGGGGCCGGGTGCCGTTCAGGAGGGCGCTGACCCGGCGCGGGACGGGGCCCGCCGTGGCGGTGAGGGACAGGCGCGGGCGCGGGCCCGGCTGCGCCGCGTGGGCGGCGAGTGCGGCACGGGCCACGGCGCGGGCGGTGAGCGCACGGTCCCCCGTGACCCGCGCCGCGCACTCGTCGGCCCAGCGCTCCAGGGCGTACGCGAGGGGCGCGCGCAGCCCGCGCAGCGCCGGATGCAGGGTGACGGCGAGCTCGCCGGCCGCGAGGAAGAGATGGTGACGGCCGGCGAGGTGCGCCCGCTCGTGGGCGAACAGCACCTCGCGTTCCGCCGGGTCGAGGGCGCGCAGCATGGCCGTGGTCACGACGATGCGGCCCGGCCGCCCCGGCAGGGCGTAGGCGTCGGGACGGTCGTCGTGCCGTACGGCCAGGTCTCCGGCGACCGTGCCGAACTCCCGCTGGGCGGCCCGCACTTCCCGCACCTGACGCCGCAGCCGGTACGGCACGAGGACGCCGAGCCCGGCCAGCGCGAGGGCGGCCGGCACCGCGGCGGGCGAGGCGTCGCCGGACAGGTGCGCGGAGAGGTGGCCGAGCGCCGCGACGAACGGCACCCGCAGCGCGCCGGCGAAGGCGAGCAGCGCCAGCGCGGCCGTACTGAACAGCCCGAGCACCACCCCGAGCACCGCCAGTCCCCACGCGGCCACCCGCGGCGGCACCTGCTCCGCCCCGCGCCGGGCCAGCGGCACGGCGACGAGCGGCATGAGAAGGGGAACCCACACGGCGTAGATCACGGGGCACCTCCGAGGAGTGCGGGGCCTTCGCCGGACGCCGGCAGCGGTCGTACGGCCATGGACGGGGCGTTCCTGCCCGCGGACCTCACCGCGTGTCGTCCCCTGGCGTCGGGTCGCCGTCCAGGAGGCTGCGCAGGAGCCGCTCGTCCTCCGGGCTCAGTTCGGAGACGAAGCGGGCCAGGACGGTGCCGCGGTCCTCGTCCTTGTCCAGCTCGGCGTGCATCCGGCGGGCGGTGAGCCCGGGGGAGTCCTGGGCCGGCGCGTAGGCGTAACCGCGGCCCGAGCGGGCGCGGGTCACCACGCCCTTGGCGTGCAGCCGGGTCAGGATCGTCGTCACCGTGGTCCGGGCGAGCCCGCCGCCCAGCTCCGCCTGGACGGCACCGGGCGTCAGCGGCCCGTCGGCGGCCCACAGCGCGGCCAGCACACTCGCCTCCAGCTCGCCCGCCGGCCGCCGGTCCTGCTGCCCCTCGGGCATGGGAACGCTCCTCGCCTCGCCTGCCGTCTACAGTGCGGTAGACGGCATCTTCGACGATACCGGGTCACCGCCCCGAACGGCCCGTGATCCCCGCAGGCCCAGCACACGCCGGGTTGATGTCGGATTCTCGCCAGCCCGAGCCGCCCGCGTCCCCGATGCTGGACGCATGCAGAACGGGACGCACCACGCGATGCACACCGACAAGGAGCGCTGTGTGCGCGCCGTCCAGTCCAAGGACGCGCGCTTCGACGGCTGGTTCTTCACCGCGGTCCTGACCACCCGCATCTACTGCCGGCCCAGCTGCCCGGTGGTGCCGCCCAAGCCGGAGAACATGACCTTCTACCCGAGCGCGGCGGCCTGTCAGCAGGCGGGTTTCCGGGCCTGCAAGCGCTGCCGCCCGGACACCAGCCCCGGCTCCCCGGAGTGGAACCAGCGCGCCGACCTCGTGGCCCGCGCGATGCGGCTGATCGCCGACGGCGTCGTGGACCGCGAAGGCGTCCCCGGCCTCGCCGCCCGCCTCGGCTACAGCACCCGGCAGGTCGAACGCCAGCTCCGCGCCGAACTCGGCGCCGGACCGCTCGCCCTCGCCCGCGCCCAACGCGCCCAGACCGCCCGCCTGTTGATCGAGACGACCGCGCTGCCGATGGCCGAGATCGCCTTCGCCGCCGGCTTCTCCTCGATCCGCACCTTCAACGACACCGTGCGCGAGGTCTTCGCCCTCGCCCCGAGCGACCTGCGCGCCCGCCTGCCCAAGCGGCAGTCCCGCCCCACCGCCGGCGCCCTCACGCTCCGCCTCCCCTTCCGCACCCCCCTCAACCCTGACAACCTCTTCGGCCACCTCGCGGCGACCGCGGTGCCGGGTGTGGAGGAGTGGCGCGAGGGCGCCTTCCGCCGCACCCTCCGCCTGCCCTACGGCCACGCAATCGCGGCGCTCACCCCCGCCTCCGACCACGTCGCCTGCCGGCTCACCCTCAGCGACCTGCGTGACCTGCCCGTCGCCATCAGCCGCTGCCGCCGCATGCTCGACCTCGACGCCGACCCGGTCGCCATCGACGACCAGCTGCGCACGGACCCGCTGCTCGCGCCCCTGGTCGACAAGGCCCCCGGCCGGCGCGTGCCGCGCACCGTGGACGAGGCGGAGTTCGCCGTCCGCGCGGTGCTCGGACAGCAGGTCTCCACGGCCGCCGCCCGCACCCACGCCGCACGGCTGGTCCTGGCGCACGGTGAGGCGGTCGACGACCCGGAAGGCGGCCTCACGCATCTCTTCCCGACCCCCGAGGCGCTGGCGGCCCTCGACCCCGACACCCTGGCGATGCCCCGCACCCGCCGCACCACGTTCACCACCCTGGTCCGCCAACTGGCCGACGGATCCCTCCGCTTGGGACCGGACAGCGACTGGGCCGAAACCCGGACCCGCCTCCTCGCCCTCCCCGGCTTCGGCCCCTGGACGGTCGACGTCATCGCGATGCGCGCCCTCGGCGACCCCGACGCCTTCCTCCCCACCGACCTCGGCATCCGCCGCGCGGCACGGGAGTTGGGCCTGCCCGCCACCCCCGCGGCCCTCACCACCCGCGCCGCGGCCTGGCGCCCCTGGCGGGCGTACGCCGTCCAGTACCTCTGGGCGACCGACAGCCACCCGATCAACTTCCTTCCCGTGTGAGGACGTCGACGTGAAGAACCACACCGTGACCGACAGCCCCTACGGCCCCCTCACCCTCGTCGCCGAGGACGGGGTCCTGTGCGGCCTCTACATGACCGACCAGCGCCACCGCCCACCGCAGGAGACCTTCGGAGGCCGGGACGACGGTTTCTTCGCCGAGGCGGAGGAGCAGCTGGCGGCCTACTTCGCGGGCGAGTTGAAGGAGTTCAGCCTCGAACTGCGCCTGAACGGCACCCCGTTCCAGCGCAGGGTGTGGAGCTTGCTGCGCGAGATCCCCTACGGCGAGACGACCTCGTACGGCGAACTCGCGGGCGCCCTCGGCAACCCCGCCGCCTCGCGCGCGGTCGGCCTCGCCAACGGCCGCAACCCCATCGGCATCATCGTCCCCTGCCACCGCGTGGTCGGCGCCGACGGAAGCCTCACCGGCTACGGCGGCGGCCTCGACCGCAAGCGCCGCCTGCTGGCCTTCGAGAACGGAGCGTCCCTGTTCCCGATGTGACCTGCACCGCCGTCGCCGACACCGCCGGTTACGCTTCCGCCGTGTACTCGTACGACGAACTGATGGCAGCGGAACGCCAGTTGTGGGACGCCTACCCCACGGGGCGCCGCGTCGACCTCCGCCCGGAAGGCGCGGACGCCGACGTGGAGCACGGGGCCGACTGGGGCGCCGACCGCACGATCCGAGCCGACGTCGTCACCACGCTCCTCCTCGGCGGCCACCCGGCCCGTCCCGGCGCCGCCCCCGCACTGCGCCTCGCGGGCGCCCGCATCACCGGCCGGCTCGACCTGGGCGGCGTGGAGATACCGCATGAGCTGCGGTTCGAGCAGTGCTGGTGGGAAGAGCCGGTCGACCTCAACGGGACCGTGACCCGCACGGTCGTCTTCGAGGGCAGCAGGGTCCCGGGTCTCGACCTCTCCCGGGCGCGCGTGGAGGGAACGCTCTTCCTCAGAAGCGCGGTCGTGCAGGGGAGGCTGTCCCTGATCAACGCGCGAGTGGCCGGTGAACTCCTGCTCAGCGGCGCGACGGTCAGCAACCCGGGGGACTGGGCCGTCTTCGGCGGCGGGCTCGTGGTGGAAGGAGGGTTCTTCTGCCGCGGAACCACCTTCCACGGCGGGATACGCCTGCTGGGCGCGCAGCTGGCCGGCGGACTGCACATGGAGAGGGCGCGGCTGCACCACCGCCGCGCCGACGCGCTGCTGGCCAACCACGTGAGCGTTCGCACGCTGAACCTGGCCGACGGCTTCACGGTCGAGGGCGCCGTCCGTCTGCAGGACGCCCGGATCGCGGACCAACTGACGTTCGACGGCAGCTTCTTGGCGGCGGAGGGCACGGCGGTCGACTTCGCGCGGATGCAGGCGGGCGCCCTCGTCTTCACCCCCGCCGAACCGCCGTCGAGCCCGGTCGACCTGCAACACGCCCATGTGGCCTCGCTGGAGGACCGGGCGTCCTGCTGGCCCGGCACCGTCCGACTGAGGGGTTTCACCTACGGCTCGCTGCACGACCGCGACGTCGACGGGGTGGACTCCGCGGCCGCACGGCTGGCGTGGCTGGACCGGGATCCCGGCTACGCCTCACAGCCGTACGAACAACTGGCGAGCTGGTACCGGCAGCTCGGCCACGACGACGACGCCCGGCGCGTCCTGCTGGCCCGACAGCGCCGCCGCAGACGCACCCTGGGCCCGGCCGCCCGCCTCTGGGGCCACCTGCTGGACGCCACCGTCGGCTACGGCTACCGCCCCTGGCTGGCCGGCCTGTGGCTGGCCGCGCTGACCCTCGTCGGCACCGCGGTCTTCGCCACGCACACACCCCACCCCACGGACCCCGGCAAGGTGCCCCCCTTCCAGCCCTTCGTCTACACCCTCGACCTCCTGATCCCCATCGGCGGTCTGGGCCAACGCGACTCCTGGTACTGGCCCCCGGGCACGCTCGCCTGGCTGTCCTACGCCTTCATCGCGACGGGCTGGATCCTGACGACAGCGGTCCTGTCGGGCGTGACCCGCACACTGAACCGGAACTGAACAGCCCCGACAGCCGCCAGGCTCCGAATCGCTTATGACGTGCCCAGTACGGGGAGCCCGGGGTCGTAGCTTCGGAGGTGGCCCGGACACAGCCACAGCCGGTCGCCGGCGGAGTTGGTGCGCCACTCCATGCCTCCGAAGGGCGGGAAGCGCTCTCCGTCGGCCTCTCGCAGGAGGTACCTCACCGTACGGTAGCCGCGCCGGGGCTCGTCGCCGCCAGGGCCTTCCGGCTGGGCCAGAGCGGCGGCCGCGTCGTCGCTCGCCTCGAAACGGGAGAGCACCTCGCGGGTCGTGGCCAGGAGTTCCTGGGCAGCCTTCTGGTCCACCTCTCGGAACACCTCCGCGGCCAAGCGACCGGTGAGCGGAACGGCGAACTCCAGGAGCGGGATGATCAACCGGAAGTAGGGCAGCGCCTCCCGCACCAGCGCCTTGGGCAGACGCAGATCGTAACTGGCCGGGTCCCAGGGGTGGCTGCGACTGGTCTCCTCGCACCACAAGGTCAGGCGGTAGTGGGAGGCGAGCGGATTCCAGCTGCGCAAGGGGACGAGAGTGAACAGACTCGGGCAGTCCTGCTGTTCCCGCGAGAGCAGTTTCTTCACGGCACGCAACTGGTAGGCCGCCTCCGACAGGCCCCGTTCGAGCTCTCGGCGCAGCTCGCCCTGGCCGGAGATGATCTCCTCGGCTCGGGCACGGCTGTCACGTTCCAACGAGTCGATCTTCTGCCCCAGTTCGCGCAGGGCGGTCGCCGTCCCGGGCACCGGGGAGAAACCGGTGAGGAGCGTGACGATGTCCTGGGTCTCGGCGCACTCGTAACAGTCGATGGTGGTCTTCCCGCGCGCCGAGAACCGCTCCAGCGCCTCGACCGGGAAACGGCCGGGACACGGCGTTCCGGACCGCGAACGGTGCGGGCAGGGGATGTGGAAGGCGTGACCGAGACCGCTCCAGCGCTCCTTCACCAGATGCTGCACGGAATCCCTCAGCAGAGCGAAGAACATGTTGGGCGCCGGGCCGCGCACGGTCAGCCGCAGTTCGAGGTCGGAGGACAACTCGACGAGGGCCGTTGCCCCGTAGTCGGCGCAGGTGAGGAACGCGCCGCGACGCCAGTGCACACCGCTCGGGCCCGTCCAGTAGCGGTGGTTGCGCACGGTCAGCCAGGCCATCAGGCCGACCGGGGGCTCGGTGAAGGTGCACAGCAAAGACGCTTCGTGCTCTTCGGGGCCGGGGCGCCGATCGGCGTCCCAGGGCAGCGCCGGTCGATCGTGTGGGACGACCTGCGCGACGAGCGCGGCACCCTGGTCGTCCAGGCGGTAGGAGAAGTCGAACATCTCCATCAGCCGCAGGAAGTACGGGTAGACCTGCCGGGGGTACCTCGTGCGGCCCGCGCCGCCGCCCCACAGGTCCGGTAGTCGCGCGTAGTCGAGGATGCCCCCGTTGGTGCGGGTGACGCCGTCCTCCAGGACATATCCGATCGCCTTGGTCAGCCACTCCGGCTGCAGGACCATGACGTCGCTGAGACCGTGTTCCTGCCCGAAGTGGATGATGTGACCGAGATCGTGCAACAGCGTTGCCAGGGTGTCGGTCTCGGCTCCGTCGAGGCCCTGGTCCCGGCAGACGTCGTCGTATTCGGTCCGGGGGATATAGGGCGTGGACGCCGCCAGCTGGTACAGCTGTTCCCGTACGGCCAGCCAGGCATGGCTGATCAGTTGGCCCATCTGCGGCAACTGGGCGGCCTGCGCGGCGATAGCCCGGCGCAGTTCCTCGACGCCGTGACCTGAACGGTTGTCCACGGCGAGGTTCCCCACCAGGATCTCGCCGAAGCGCCGGCGCAGCTCCGGATAGTCCAACTCCGGGTGACGGCCGTCGGTGTCCCGGTAGGTGGAGACGATGAGGATGCGCGCGTCGTTGCCCACCCGTAGTCGGATCCGTCGTATCCAGCCCTCGACGGCGTTCTCCTCCTGCCCTTCGCGGGGACGCCACACCAGGACGTAGAGAGAGCGTCTGCTGTAAAAGAACTGGTGGCCGATCCGGTAGACCTCCTGACCACCGAAGTCCCACAGGTTCAGGCGCAGAAGCGTGTCGCCCGCCTCCGGGTGGGGCAGGTCGATCGTGGACACCTCGATGCCGTGCGTCGTGGGACGTCCTTCGACGAACTCCTCGCCACGCAGTGCGGAAACGAGACACGACTTGCCCACGTTGCCTTCGCCGACCAGGACGACCTTCGCCTCGTACTGCTCCTGGGCGTCGGACTCCAGGCTGCGCAGATAGGTCAGCAGGTCCGAGACTCCGCGCGCCAGAAGCGCCGGAAAGGGATCCGCGAGGTTCGGACAGTCCAGGAACAGGTCCAGGGAGTTGGGGAGGCGGCCGAGTTCTGAGGGCAGGGTGGTCAGCCGCTGGCTGCTGATCCGTAGGCTGCGGAGATTCGACAGGAAACCGATCTCCCAGGTGACGCTGGTCAGCAACGGCGCGTCCAAGGTCAGTTCTTCCAGGGACGCCAGAGCCGTGATGTTGTTTCCGAACGCCGTGATGCCCGTGCCGACGAGATGGAGCCGGCGCAGGGTGGTCACCCACGTGCCGAACCGGGGCAGGGCCGTGACGTTCACCCCTTGGAGCGTGAGGGTGTGCAGGGCCTGCGGTGCCGGAAGCGAGCGGATCGGCTCGGCACCGGTGTAGCGGACGGTCAGGCTGCCGAGGCGGGGCAGCCTGGTGAGCCAGACCGGAAGCTCGGGGTCGGAGTAATCGGCCAGCTCCAGTTCGGTGATCTGGCCCGGTTGGTACGAGCCGAGCAGATGCTCGAACGTGGTGCGGCCGCTGATCAGCAGCCGTACGCCTGATCTGGTCGGCTGTGCCACGCGGTGCGACGCCGCGTCGGGATCGCTGATGGACACCGGCTGCCCCCATCGTCAAGGCGCCTCCCGGCACCCGATCACCGGATCGTCGCCAACCATGCTCTCACGCAGGGGAGTTGGTCAGAAACCCCATGCGACCAGGGCGTCCGGGGAGGAACCGGTGGAGATGCTCCGGCAGCGCGGCGACGCCGGGCCGACCGCGTCACCGATCGGCTCCCGGATCACCTCGTCGGCGAGTTCGTCGTACGGTGTCGGCTCGGCGTTGACGATGACGAGCCGTGCCCCGTGGTCGGCGGCCACCCCGGCGAGTCCGGCCGCCGGCTGCACCTGCAGGCTGCTGCCGACGGCGACGAACACCTGACAGGCCTTGCTGATGGCGACCGCCTCGCCGAGCACCACGGGATCGAGCCGCTCCCCGAACATCACGGTCGCCGACTTCAGGATCCCTCCGCACTCCAGGCACGGCGGATCGTCCTCCCCGGCCTCGACACGGGCGAGCGCGTCCTCCATCGACCCCCGGGCGTGACACGCGGTGCACACCACCTGCCGTGCGGTGCCGTGCAGTTCGAGCACCTTGCGGGCGGGCATCCCGGCGAGCTGGTGCAGCCCGTCCACGTTCTGTGTGATCACCCGCACGGGTACACCGGACCGCTCGAGCTCGGCCACGGCCACGTGCGCGGCATTCGGCTCGGCGTTCAGCGTCCGGTTCGCCCGCCGCATCTGCCACGACCGCCGCCGAATCTCCGGATCCCCCATGTAGTACTCGTACGTCACCAGCTTCTCCGCCTCGGGATCCTTCCGCCACAGCCCGTTGGGCCCGCGGTAGTCGGGAATCCCGGAGTCGGTGGAGACACCGGCACCACTGAGAATGGCGACGAGGGGCTTGGTCATGGTGCCGAGGGTAGGTCGCCTTGCCGCCCGGGGCGAACGAATACCAAACATGGACATGACGTCATCACTGCCATGAACAGATCAACCTGGCTGAACTTGGGACATCGTCGTCCTTGTCGTGTCAAGATGCCTTCCCGGTGACAACAGGGGGGAGCGTCGTGATGAACGGGGCGCTTGTTACAGCTGGTGTTGGGCTCTTGATTTTGGGGATCTATCTCTTTCTGGTGGGCGTCACGAACGGCGAAGCCGAAACGGCGCTGATCAAGATGCCCGGCCCGCTGTCGGCGCGAACTCGCTGGATGCTGTCCATCTCGGGAGTCCTCTTGATGGCTCTCGGCATCGTCGTGCCGTTCACTTCGGATCTCTTCGGTGAGGGCAGCCTGGAGGCGACCGCAGACGGGGTGCCGAGTAAGGACGCCGACGGCCCCGTTGTCGCGTCACGCACGTCGTCGCCTGCGGAAGCGGTCTCGCCGGCGGTCGAGTCAACGCCTCCGGCCTCGTCCTACGCCGCGAGCGAGGCCTCCACCTATCTCAATGACCTGGAACCCGTGGGCGGCGAGAACTCATTCGACGAGAAGGGTGCCCTGGACATCGACGGCGTGACCTATCCGTACGCAATGAATTTCGCGACTACGGACTCCGGAGATGGGGCCACCGAAAAGGTGGAATATGATCTAGGGGGGCGCTACAAGCAATTCTCCGTGGTGCTGGGACTGAGGGACGACGCTCCGGAGACGGACGGCGGACCCTCCGCGTGCCATTGGCAGATCCTGGCCGACGGCCGGGAGTTGCTCTCGGCCGACACGTCAAGAAGGAGCCACTTCGAGTCGGGGGCGAAGGACATCTCCGGAGTCGTCCATCTGGCGATCATCGCGACCCAGACCAAAGGGGTCGAAAACCCGGTGCCATGGCCCTGCACGACCGGTGACGCGCGGGTGAGTTAGCCGCGCGCCCTGCGACCGGGGAACGCCTACGCGTTCACCCGGTGGCCGTTCTCCAGTTCCGCCGTCCCCGTGCCCTCCGCCAGCACGTCCAGGGCTGCCTGGGTGCGGCGGCCCAGGGCGCCCGGCAGGTAGTGGGGGAGGTCCTCGCGGGGGACCAGGCGCCAGGAGAGGAGTTCCTCCTCCTGGAGGTGGATGGCGGCGAGGTCGGCGTCGGTGAGGACGCCGCCGTCGTAGAGGTAGGCCACCAGGGGCGGGCGGCCCGTGCCGTGGACCCAGTCGACCGCGAGGAGGCGGCCCATCTCGCGGTCGAGGCCGATCTCCTCGGCCGTCTCGCGGCGCGCCCCCTGCCGCGGGGTCTCGCCGTCGTCGGACTCGATCGTGCCGCCCGGCAGCGCCCAGCCCTCGCGGTAGTTGGGCTCGACGAGCAGGACCCGGCCCTCGGCGTCACGCAGCAGCGCGGCGGCGCCGGCGAGGACGCGGGGCAGGCCCGCGATGTACGTGGCGAAGTCTTGGGTGGTGGTCATTGGGGAAGGGTAACCAGTCCGCGCACCCGCACCTCGGACGCTCGAACGCGCCGACGCCCGGGCTTCGCAAGACCGTCTCAACTCTCGGAGGCCGCCAACTGAAGGGTCCGTTCCGCCAGTTCGCTGATCCGTACCCCGTCGAAGCCGAACACCGCACTGCGGACCGTGTCCTCCAGCGGGTCCTTCCACTGCTGCGGGATCGCCTCGGCCCCCGTCAGCACCCCGGCCACCGAACCCGCCGTCGCTCCGTTGGAGTCGGTGTCCAGACCGCCGCGGACGGTGAGGGTGATGGTGCGGGTGAAGTCCCCGTCGCCGTACAGCAGCCCGGCGGTGAGCACCGCCGCGTTCGGTACGGTGTGGATCCAGCCGAGCCCGGCGGTCTCCTCGGCGACCGTGCTGAGCGTGTCCTCCCAGGTCATCCGCGTGTCGTGGAGCGAGACCACCCGGCGCACGATCCGGGCGAGCCGGCTGGAGGCGGGGATGACGGCCAGCGCCTCGTCCACCGCGTGCCGCACCGTCGGCGCCGTGAACGCCGCCGCGATCAGCGCCGCCGCCCACATGGCCCCGTACACGCCGTTGCCGGTGTGCGACAGCACCGCGTCCCGGCGGGCCAGGGCGGCGGCCCGGCGCGGTGCGCCCGGACAGGTCCAGCCGTAGATGTCGGCGCGGATCAGCGCGCCGATCCACTCCTGGTACGGGTTGTCGTACGTGGCGGTCAGCGGCGGCTTCAACCCGTTGGCGAGGTTGCGGTACGCCGCCCGCTCGGCCGTGAACGTCTGCAGATACGGCAGCCTCAGCAGCCACAGGTCGCCGACCTGCTCGGTGCTGAAGCCGAAGCCGTGGGTCTCCAGCAGGTCCAGGCCCAGGATCGCGTAGTCGACGTCGTCGTCCCGGCAGCTGCCGTGGATGCGGCCGCGCACGCACTGGCGCCACTCGGGCCGCAGCTCGAAGCCGTCGCTCTCGTCGGCCGGCTCGGGCAGGTAGTCGGTCAGGGGCAGGGCGGCGGCCTGCCGCAGATAGCGGTCGATCCGGTCCCGCGTCCACAGGTCGCCCTGCTCGACCGGCTTGCCGAGCATGTTGCCCGCGATCCGGCCCAGCCAGCCCCCGAGGACGCGGTCGGCGAGCTCTTGCTCGGTACCCACAGGGGTCATAGCTCCGGTTTACCCAATTCCGGGGGCGCGTGTGCGGTTTCGGTGGTCCGCACAGGCGCTTCGCACGGCGCTCGTACGTTGCTCCCACGCCGCTCTCAGGCTCCGGGCGGTGCATGACGGCGGGGGTGTGCTCCGGTTAAGGTCACAGCGGCGCGACTGGCCTTGACGTGCGCGAGGCCCGGAGAGCAAGGGGATACAGGTGACACAGCGCGTGCTCATCGCCGCGGACAAGTTCAAGGGGTCGCTGACGGCCGTACAGGTCGCCGAGCGCGTGACGGCCGGGCTGCGCCGGGTGCGGCCGGACGTGGAGGTGGAGTCCCTGCCGGTGGCCGACGGCGGCGACGGGACGGTGGCGGCGGCGGTCGCGGCCGGGTTCGAGCGGCGGGAGGTACGGGTCGCGGGGCCCCTCGGGCACGAGGTGACGGCGGCGTTCGCGCTGCGCGGCGGCACCGCGGTGGTGGAGATGGCGGAGGCCAGCGGCCTGCAGCGGCTGCCGGCCGGCGTCTTCGCGCCGCTCACGGCGTCCACGTACGGCTCCGGAGAGCTGCTGCGGGCCGCCCTGGACGCGGGGGCGCGCACCATCGTCTTCGGCGTCGGCGGCAGCGCCACCACCGACGGCGGCGCGGGCATGCTCTCCGCGCTGGGCGCCCGGTTCCTGGACGCCGACGGGGAGCCGGTGGCGCCGGGCGGCGGCGGGCTCGCCGAGCTGGCCTCGGCCGATCTGTCGGGACTGGACCCGCGCCTGGGGCAGGTGGAGTTCGTCCTGGCCAGCGACGTCGACAACCCGCTGACCGGTCCGAAGGGCGCACCGGCGGTCTACGGCCCGCAGAAGGGCGCCACGCCGGACGACGTGGAGACCCTGGACGCCGCCCTCGCGCACTACGCCAAGGTGCTGGAGGAGTCCCTGGGCGCGCGGGCCGCCGAGTACGCCGCCGCGCCGGGTGCGGGGGCCGCCGGCGGCATCGGCTTCGGTGCGCTCCTGGTGGGCGCGCGGTTCCGCCCCGGCATCGAAGTGATGCTGGAGGTCCTGGGCTTCGCGCCCGCGCTGGAGTGGGCGGACCTGGTGATCACCGGCGAGGGCTCGCTGGACGAGCAGACCCTGCACGGCAAGGCTCCCGCGGGCGTCGCCGCCGCGGCCCGCGCCGCCGACAAGGAGGTCGTCGCGGTCTGCGGCCGCCTCGCGCTGCCGCCGCAGGCGCTGGGACAGGCGGGCATCCGCCGGGCGTACCCGCTGACCGACGCCGAACCGGACGTCGCCAAGTGCATCGCGGACGCGGGCCCCATCCTGGAACGGGTGGCGGAACGAATCGCACACGACTTCCTCACCTGAACCCCCACACCACGATCACCATCCGGCGGCGTGGCCAGCCGTCCACCGCCCGCCGCCGGAACACCCGGGCACCGTGCGGCGCCGGGCCAGCCGGTCACCGTGCGGCGCCGGGACGGCCGGGCACTCTGCGGCGCCCGGACAGCCGTTCACCGTCCGGCGCCGGAACACCTGGTCACCGTCTGGCGTGGGGCAGACCGTCACGGTCCGGTGCGGGGCCAGCCAGTCACCGTGCGGCGCCGGAGAGCCGGTCACCGTCCGCCGCGGCGCCAGCCGGTCACCGTCCCCCGCGGGGACAGCCCGGCACCCTGCGGCGCCCGGACAGCCGGTCACCGTCTGGCGCGGGGTCAGCCGGTCGCCGTGCGGCGGCGGTGTCTGGCACCCTCCGGTGCCGGCACAGTCGGGCACCCTGCGGCGCCCGGACACCCGGACACCCGGGCACCGTTCGCCGTCGGAACACCCGGGCACCGCCCGGTGCGGGGTCAACCGGTTATCGTCCGGCGCCGGACAGGCGGTAGGCGTCCAGGGCCAGGGTCATCTCGATCAGGTCCCGTGGGCGGGCCAGGGAGCGGGACGTGAGCTGTTCCAGGCGGCGCAGGCGGTTGAAGACGGTGTTGCGGTGGCAGTACAGCCGTCCCGCGGCCCGCCCCGCGGAGCCCTCGCACGCCAGCCACACGTCGAGCGTCTCCAGCAGCACGGCCCGGTCGGCGGGCTCCAGCTCCAGCAGCCCGCCGAACACCCCCGACACCAGCCGGTCGGCCAGCTCCGGCTGGCTGACCACGAGCGCCGTCGGCATCCGCTGATCCAGCCGTACGACCGTCCCGGCGTCCGGCGGGCACGTGCGCAGCGCCAGTTCGGCCAGCCGCCGGGCCCGCCCCAGCTCCGCCAGCCCCGGCACCACCGGGCTGATCCCGCCCGGCCCCGAGCACCGCCCGTCCAGCACCCGCACCACCGCGTCCAGGCCCTGCCCCGGCGCCAGCGCCACCACCCCGACCTCACCGTCCGCCCGCATCCGCCAGATGAACCGGAACCCGGCCCCCCGCACCGGCCGCTCGCACGCCTCCCGCCGCTCGGTCCGCAGCACCACCACCGCGTACGGCCCGTGCTCCGGCAGATCGAGGCCGGCCGCGGCCCGCGCCGCGAGCCCGGGCGCCGTCTGCCCCTCCAGGAGCGCGTCGAGCAGCGCCTGCAACTGCTCGTCGGTGCGCCGCCGCAGCTCCGCCTCCGTCGCCCGGTACGCCTCCGACGCCGACTCCACCTGCGCGTCCACCGCGGCCCACACCATCGTCGTCGACCGCATCAGCGCCGCCAGCCGCTCCGGCTCCCGCCCGGCCGCGCCCTCCACCAGCGCGTCCCACACCAGGTAGCCGGCGTTGCGGTAGGCGTGCACGAGCAGGTCGAGCGGCAGCCCCTGCCGGGCCCGGCGCCGGCCGGAGTCCTCGGCGTGCTCCAGGTCGCGCCGCGGCGAGTCCCGGGGCGCGGAGATCGTCGTGATGCCGATCCGTAAGGCCTCCTCCGCCTCCCGCCACTGCTGGTCGTAGGGGAGCACCTGGCCGTAGACGGGGGAGTGCTCGGTGAGCTGCCGCAGGTGCTCGTCGACAAGCTCCGGCAGCCGTTCCAGCAGAGCCGTGCACGACTCCGCGAGCAGCTTCCAGTCATGACCGGTACGCGGCCTGCGTCCTCCCATGGCCGGAGGATGCCATCCGGACCCGACCGCGCACAGGTCCCTGACACGCGGTGTTGTGCGCGCGCACAACGTCCGGCCCGGCCTGCTGGGCACCCGCAGCGATTCCGCCCTGCGCCGTGGACGCGCGCTCCCGCCGGTGCTGGGGTGAGCGCCACACCGAGTGACGACAGAGGGGAAGTCCATGGGCGGATCCGGACTCGTCGTGCAGGACCTGTCCGTCGGATACGGACCCGTGCGGGCGCTGCGCGGCGTCTCCCTGGAGGTACCGGAGGCAGCCGTGGTGACCGTGCTGGGCGGCAACGGCGCGGGCAAGTCGACGCTGCTGCGCGCGATCAGCCGGACGCTGTCCTTCCACGGCGGCGCGGTCACCGGGGGCGGTGTGCGCCTGGGCGGCCGCCGGCTCGACCGGCTGCCACCGGACCGGGTGGTCGCCTGCGGGGTGTCCCAGGTACCGGAGGGACGGCGGGTGTTCGCCCGTATGACCGTGCGCGACAACCTCCGCGCGGGCGCCCTCGGCAGCCGCCGGCCGGACCGGGCGAAGGCCCTCGCCCGGGTCCACGACCTCTTCCCCGTGCTCGCCCAGCGCGCCCACCAGCGCGCCGGGCTGCTGTCGGGCGGCGAACAGCAGATGCTCGCCGTCGCCCGCGCCCTGATGGCCGCCCCCGGGTTCCTGCTGCTCGACGAACCCTCCCTCGGACTCGCCCCGCTCATGGCCGAGCGGATCGCCGACACCGTGCGGGAGATCAACGACCAGGGCACCGCCGTCCTCCTCGTCGAACAGAACGCCGCGCTCGCCCTGCGGCTCGCCACGCGCGCGTACGTCCTCGAAGTCGGCGAGGTCACCCTCGCCAGCCCCGCCGCCGACCTGGCCGCCTCCGACGAGGTCCGCCGCCGCTACCTGGGCGTCGTCGACGAGGACGCCGCCGCCGACGCCGACCAGGCCGTACGGCGCACCCTGACCCCCTGGAAGGGGTGACCCGTGACCAGCGTGGACCCCCTCGAAGTGCGCGGCCTGACCGTACGGTTCGCCGGACTCACCGCCCTCGACGACGTCGGCTTCACCGTCCGCCCCGGCACCGTGCACGCCCTCATCGGGCCCAACGGCGCCGGTAAGTCGACCTGCTTCAACGTGCTGTCCGGCGTCTACCGGGCCACCGCGGGCAGCGTCCGCTTCGGCGACCGCGAACTGACCGGCATGCCCCCGCACCGCATCGCCGCCCTCGGCATCGCCCGGATCTTCCAGAACCTCGCCCTGCCGCCCCGCGCCACGGTCGAGGACTGCCTGCTGCTGGGCCGGCACCGGCTGATGCGCGCCGGCTTCCTCGCCGCCGGACTGCGCCTGCCCTCGGCGGCCCGCGAGGAACGCCGGCACCGGGCCCGCGTCCGGGAGATCGCCGGGTTCGTCGGCATCGCGGACTGTCTGGACCGCCCCGCGGGATCCCTGCCGTACGGGCGGCAGAAGCTCGCCGAACTCGCCCGCGCGCTGTGCATGGAGCCGCGCCTGCTGCTCCTGGACGAGCCGGTCGCGGGCATGACCGCCGACGAACGCCGCCGCACCGCCGCCGTCATCGCCGGCGTCCGCGACGGCCTCGGCATCTCGATCGTGCTGGTCGAACACGACATGGGGGTGGTGATGCGGCTCGCCGACACCGTGACCGTACTGGACTTCGGGCGCCGGATCGCCGACGGCGCCCCCGCCGCCGTACAGAACGATCCCGCCGTCGTACGCGCCTACCTGGGGGCCGGATCATGAGCACCTTCGTCGAGATCCTGCTCAACGGCGTGTCGCTCGGGTCGGTGTACGCGCTCGTCGCGCTCGGGTTCGTGGTGATCTTCCGGGCCACCGAGGTCGTCAACTTCGCCCACGCCTCGCTGCTCCTGGCGGGCGGCTACGTCACCGCCTCCCTCCACGACGACCTGGGCTTCTGGCCCGCGCTGCTGGCCGGGATCGCGGGCGCCGCGCTGGTCGGGGCGGCCGTGGAGTTCCTGGTGATGCGGCGCTACCGGGGCGGCGACCCCCGGGTGCTGGCCATCGTCACCATCGGGGTCGACATCCTGCTCACCACCGAACTCACCCGCCGCATCGGCACGGACGTCCTGCCCATGGGCGACCCGTGGGGCGATGCCGTGCTGCGCCTCGGGCCGATCTCCCTCGCCCACACCCGGATCGCCGCGTTCGTGGCGGCGGCGCTGCTCATCACCGCGTTCCTGCTGGTCTTCCGCTACACGTCGTGGGGCGTGGCGATGCGGGCGGCGGCGGAGAGCGCGGAGACGGCGGCGCTGATGGGGGTACGGCTGGGGCGGGTCTCGGCAGGCGCCTGGGCCGTTGCCGGGGGCCTGGCCGCGGTCGCCGCGCTGTTCCTGACCGTCTTCCCGACGCCGGGCCTGGAGCGCGCCACCTCGCTCGCCGCGCTCAAGGCCTTCCCCGCGGCGATCCTCGGCGGCCTGGACTCGACCACGGGCGCCCTCGTCGGCGGCCTGCTGGTCGGCGTCACCGAGTCGCTGGCCACCGGCTACCAGGGCGATCTGACGTTCCTGGGCCGGGGACTGGGCGATCTGGCGCCGTACCTGGTGATGGTCGTGATCCTGCTCGTCCGGCCCGCGGGCCTGTTCGGCACGAAGGAGCTCGCCCGTGTCTGAGGTCCTGCGCCGCGACGAGGCGGGCGAGGCGCCGCCCGGTGCCCGCCGCCGCCCCGCCTGGCTCACCCGCCCCCGCCCCTACGCCTGGGCGGCCGCCACCGTCCTCCTCCTGGCCCTTCCGTTCTACCTGGACCGCTTCTGGCTGGAGGCGGGCCTGTTCGCGATGGCCGCCGCCATCGGCGCGATCGGCCTGAACCTCCTGACCGGCGCCACCGGCCAGCTCTCCATGGGCCACGCCTTCTTCCTCGCCGTGGGCGCGTACGCCTACTGCGTGTTCGCGGCGGACGGCGGCGACGGCCTGGCCGGGCTCGGTCTGCCGACCTGGCTCGCGGCCGTGCTCGCGGTCGGCGTCGCGGGCGTCGCGGGCGGCCTGTGCAGCCCCCTGTCGGGGCGGCTCAGCGGCGCCTATCTGGGCATCGCCACGCTCGCCCTCGTCTTCATCGGCCAGCACGTGATGTTCAACGCCCACGACCTGACCGGCGGTGCCAACGGCCGGGACGTGCCGCCGCTCAGCCTGTTCGGCCTGACCTTCGACGACCGCGAGACCGTGGTGGCCGCCGTGCCGTTCGGCGCGGCCGAGAAGCTCTGGTACGCCGGTCTCGTCCTGCTGCTCGCCGCCGCGCTGTTCGCCCGCGGCGTGCTGCGCGGCCGTCCGGGCCGGGCCATGAACGCCATCCGCGACCACCGCATCGCGGCCGGGGTGATCGGGGTGCCGGTGGCCCGCCACCGCGCCGCCGTCTTCGTGCTGTCGTCGATGTACGCGGGCCTGGCGGGCGTGCTGCTCGCGCTGGTCTTCCAGCGGACGGTGCCCGACTACTTCGGCATCACGCTGTCCCTGGACTACCTCGCCATGATCGTCGTCGGCGGGCTCGGCTCGGTCTCCGGCGCGGTGGCCGGGGCCGCGTTCGTCTCCCTGCTGCCGCAGCTGCTGACCCGCTACAGCGACGCGCTGCCCCTGGTCTCCGCCCCCGGCACGGGCGGGATCGCACCGGGTGAGGCCGCCCGGTACCTCTACGGCGCCGCCGTCGTGCTGGTGGTGCTGTTCCTGCCCGGCGGCCTGGCCGGAGCAGCCGCCCGGCGCCGCACCGGAACCGACACGGAGGAACGATGACCACGACGACGTACGCGACCAGGACCGCGGCCGGTGTCCTCGCCGCGCTGCTTTTCGCGGCCGGATGCAGCTCCAAGGCCAAGGACGACGACAGCGACAAGGCCGCCGCGGGCGGGGTGAAGACCGGGGAGGGCGTCTCCGGCAGGACCATCACCCTGGGCGCGCTCACGGACCTGAGCGGGGTCTACGCCACGCTCGGCAAGAGCGTCACCCAGGCCCAGCAGCTGTACGTGAAGCAGTTCAACGCCGCCGGCGGCGCCTGCGGCTACAAGGTGCGGCTCGCCGTCCGCGACCACGGCTACGACCCGCAGAAGGCGGTGTCCGGCTACACCGAGCTGGAGCCGGAGGTGCTGGGCTTCGCCCAGTTCATCGGCTCGCCGTTCGTCGCCGCGGTCAAGCAGCGCATCGACGGCCGGGACAAGGACCTGGTGCTGCCGCAGGCCTGGTCGTCGACGCTGCTGGGCAGCCCGTACATCCGCGTGATCGGATCGACGTACGACATCGAGACGATCAACGCCGTCGACTTCCTGATCAGAAAGAAGGGGATCAAGAGGGGCGACAGGATCGGCCATGTGTACTTCGAGGGCGACTACGGCGAGAGCGCCCTGGTCGGCTCCCGGTACGCGGCGAAGCAGGCCGGGCTGAGCGTGGTCGAGCAGAAGATCAAGCCCACCGACAACGACATGACCGCCCAGGTCGCCGCGCTCAAGCAGGCCGGCGTCAAGGCGATCGTGCTGAGCGCGGGCCCGCGTCAGGCGGCCTCGCTCGTCGGCGTCGCGGCGGCGAGCGGCTTCGACGTGCCGGTCATCGGCAACAACTCCGCCTTCGCACCCCAGTTGCTGGCCACCGAGGCGGGCCCGGCCCTGACGCGGAACTACTACGTGGCCTCGCCCTCGCTGCCCATCGGCGCCGACACCCCGAAGGCGAGGAAGCTCGTCGCCGACTACCGGGCGGCCTACCCGAAGGACACCCTCGACAACGGCATCGTCGCCGGCTGGACCGCCGCGTCCGCCTTCGGCGAGGCACTGAGGAAGGCGTGCGCGGACAAGGACCTCACCCGGGAGGGCGTCGACAGGGCGCTGCTGTCGATCGACTCCTTCGACGTCGGCTTCGGCGTCACCCAGGACTTCACCGACCCGAAGGCGGCGTCGTCGCGGGAGAGCGTGATCCTGCAGCCCGACAAGGGCGTCACGGGCGGCATGAAGGTCGTCCGGGAGGCGGCGGCCTCGAAGACGGCCGAGCAGTACACGCCGCAGGGCTGACGACAGCACGAAGGGGCCCGGACCGCCTCCGGTCCGGGCCCCTCGTACGCGTGTGCGCTACGGCAGCTGCGCCGCCCGCGCCTCGCGCCGGTTGTCGCGGAAGTTGTTCACCCGGCGGGCCGTGGCGAACAGCGGGATCACCGCGCCCGTGACCAGCTGCAGCGCGCAGCCCGTCTGGAGCAGCAGCTGGCCGCTGGGGGCGTCGAAGGCCCAGCCGGCCAGCAGGCCCATCGACACGACGATCCAGGACAGCATCGCCACCGCGAGGCGGCCCCGCGGCTTGGGGTACTCCACCCGGCTCACCATCAGCCAGGCCGTCCCCAGGATCGCCAGCAGCGTCGCCACGAAGGGCAGCTCCAGCAGCACGATCGAGACGACCGTCAGCGCGCCGAACGGCGAGGGCATGCCCTGGAACATGCCGTTGGGCACCGTCACGCACGAGAAGCGCGCCAGGCGCAGGACGACGGCCAGCAGCACCACGATCGCCCCGACCGCGGCCACTCTCTGGTGCGCGTCGTCGGCGACCATGCCGTAGACGAGGACGAAGTACGCCGGTGCCAGCCCGAAGCTGATCAGGTCGGAGAGGTTGTCCAGCTCCGCGCCCATCGGCGAGCTGCGCAGCTTGCGCGCCACCAGGCCGTCGAACAGGTCGAAGACCGCCGCGCACAGCATCAGGATGACCGCCGTGGCCGCGCTGTGCCGGGCCATGCCCGTCTCCTGGTCGCCCGTGAGGTGCGGGATCAGGATCCCGGTGGTGGTGAAGTACACGGCCATGAAGCCGCAGGTGGCGTTGCCGAGGGTCAGCGTGTCCGCTATCGACAGGCGCAGAGAGAGGGGCATCTCCTCCTCGTCGTCCACCTCGTCGGCCTCGGGCACCCAGCCCGCCTGGGTCTCCGGATCAATCACGGTCAATGCGAGTCACCCCAGCCACGGTCTTCTGACCGACCTCGACCGCGACCTCCACGCCCTCGGGCAGGTAGATGTCGACGCGCGAGCCGAAGCGGATCAGACCGATGCGGTCGCCCTGCTCGACCTTGGTCCCCTGGGGGAGGTACGGCACGATGCGGCGGGCCACCGCGCCGGCGATCTGGATCATCTCGATGTCGCCGAGTTCGGTGTCGAAATGCCAGACTACGCGCTCGTTGTTCTCGCTCTCCTTGTTGAACGCCGGAACGAACCCGCCGGGGATGTGCTCGACCGACGTCACCGTGCCGGAGAGGGGCGCGCGGTTGACGTGGACGTTGAGCGGGCTCATGAAGATCGCGACGCGGGTGCGGCCGTCCTTCCAGGGCATGATGCTCTGCACCACACCGTCGGCGGGCGAGATGACCCGGCCCTGGGCGATCTCGCGCTCGGGGTCGCGGAAGAACCACAGCATGCCCGCCGCCAGCGCGGTGGCGGGCACGGCCACGGCCTTGGCGGCGCCGGAGCGGCGGGCGCGGGCCAGGCTGAGGGCTGCGGTGGCGACGGTCGGGAGAAGCCACGGCGATGCTCCGCGCGCGAGGCGTACGCCAGCGAACCTGTCGCGTGGTGCAGAGGTTTGGCTGTGGGGCATGAATGACCTTCGTAGCGGATGATGCCGCGCTTCGTTCGGGGGACGGCGGCTTTCCGGGATCGTACCGGTCGCGGGCCACAACTGGGCAAGCCAGGAAGCCGAGTCGGCGGCCGAAGAGTGCCTACGGGGTGTGATCTTCTTCTCGAAGAAAACACCCCGTTTCCGGACATTCAGCCCTGGAACCGATACTCTTCGAGCAGCCTGCGCCCGATGATCATTTTCTGGATCTCGGCGGTACCTTCACCGATGAGCAGCATCGGAGCCTCCCGGTAGAGGCGCTCGATCTCGTACTCCTTGGAGAAGCCGTAGCCGCCGTGGATCCGGAAGGCGTCCTCCACGACCTCCTTGCAGTACTCGGAGGCGAGGTACTTCGCCATCCCTGCCTCAAGGTCGTTTCGTTCTCCGGAGTCCTTTTTGCGTGCCGCGTTCACCATCATCGCATGCGCGGCCTCGACCTTGGTGGCCATCTCCGCGAGCTTGAACTGGATCGCCTGGTGCTGGGCGATCGGCTTGCCGAAAGTGTGACGCTGCTGGGCGTACTGGACGCCGAGCTCGAAGGCACGCTGAGCGACACCGCAGCCACGCGCCGCCACGTTGACGCGGCCGACCTCGACTCCGTCCATCATTTGGTAAAAACCTCGGCCGGTGACCCCGCCGAGCACCCGGTCGGCCGGAATCCGCAGGCCGTCCATGATCAGCTCGGTGGTGTCGACGCCCTTGTAGCCCATCTTGTCGATCTTCCCGGGGATGGTGAGGCCGGGGCGGACCTCGCCGAAGCCGGGCTCCTTCTCGACCAGGAAGGTCGTCATCGACTTGTGGGGCGCGGTGCCCTCCGGGTGTCCTTCATCACTTCGGACGAGGACGGCGACCAGACTTGACGTCCCGCCGTTCGTCAGCCACATCTTCTGGCCGTTGAGGACGTACTCGTCACCGTCCCTGACCGCCTTGGAGGTGATGGCGGACACGTCCGAGCCGAGACCAGGCTCCGACATCGAGAACGCGCCGCGGATGTCGCCGGCCGCCATGCGCGGCAGGAAGTGGTTCTTCTGCTCCTGCGTGCCGTGCTGCTTGAGCATGTACGCCACGATGAAGTGGGTGTTGATGATGCCGGAGACCGACATCCAGCCGCGGGCGATCTCCTCGACGCACAGCGCGTACGTCAGGAGCGACTCGCCCAGACCCCCGTACTCCTCGGGGATCATCAGGCCGAACAGGCCCAGCTCCTTCAGCCCGTCGACGATCGCCTGCGGGTACTCGTCGCGGTGTTCCAGCTCGGTGGCGACCGGGATGATCTCCTTGTCCACGAAGTCGCGGACGGTGGAGAGGATCTCCTGCTGGATGTCCGTCAGACCGGCCGTCTGGGCAAGTCGCGCCATGGCTTACTTCTCCTGCTGCTTCAGCTCCGGGCGGCCCGGCTGCTCGCCGCCGCGCTCCTTGATGTACGTCTCGGTCGGCACCATCACCTTGCGGCGGAAGGTGCACACCAGGGTGCCGTCCTGCTTGTAGCCCTTGGTCTCGACGTAGACGATCCCGCGGTCGTTCTTCGACTTCGAGGGCCACTTGTCGAGCACGGTCGTCTCGCCGTAGATCGTGTCGCCGTGGAAGGTCGGCGCCACGTGCTTGAGCGACTCGATCTCCAGGTTGGCGATCGCCTTGCCGGAGATGTCCGGCACGGACATGCCGAGCAGCAGCGAGTAGACGTAGTTCCCGACGACGACGTTCTTGCCGAAGTCCGTCGTCTGCTCCGCGTAGTTGGTGTCCATGTGGAGCGGGTGGTGGTTCATGGTGAGGAGACAGAACAGGTGGTCGTCGTACTCCGTGACCGTCTTGCCCGGCCAGTGCTTGTACGTCGCCCCGACCTCGAACTCCTCGTAGGTGCGTCCGAACTGCATCGCGCTCAGCCCTCCGGGATCTCGAACTTCGAGGTGCGCTGCATACCGGCCGCGCGGCCCTTGCCCGCGATGACCAGCGCCATCTTGCGGCTGGCCTCGTCGATCATCTCGTCGCCGAGCATCGCCGAGCCCTTCTTGCCGCCCGCCTCGGACGTGTAGTACTCGTACGCGTCCAGGATCAGCTCGGCGTGGTCGTAGTCCTCCTGCGAGGGCGAGAAGATCTCGTTGGACGCCTCGACCTGGCCCGGGTGCAGCACCCACTTGCCGTCGAAGCCGAGCGCGGCGGCGCGCTGTGCGACCTCGCGGTAGCCGTCGACGTTGCGGATCTGCAGGTAGGGGCCGTCGATCGCCTGGAGGTTGTTGGCGCGGGCGGCCATCAGGATCTTCATCAGGATGTAGTGGTAGGCGTCCGCCGGGTAGCCGGGCGGCTGCTCGCCCACGACCAGCGACTTCATGTTGATCGACGCCATGAAGTCGGCCGGGCCGAAGATGATCGTCTCCACGCGCGGGGAGGCCTGCGCGATCTCGTTGACGTTGTTCAGGCCCTGGGCGTTCTCGATCTGCGCCTCGATGCCGATCCTGCCGACCTCGAAGCCCATGGTCTTCTCGATCTGCGTCAGCAGCAGGTCCAGCGCCACGATCTGCTGGGCGTCCTGGACCTTCGGCAGCATGATGCAGTCGAGGTTCTGCCCGGCGCCCTCGACGACCGTGACGACATCGCGGTACGTCCACTCGGTCGTCCAGTCGTTGACGCGCACGACCCGCGTCTTGCCGGTCCAGTCGCCCTCGTTGAGGAACTTGACGATGGTGTGCCGCGCCTCCGGCTTGGCCAGCGGCGCGCACGCGTCCTCCAGGTCGAGGAAGACCTGGTCGGCGGGGAGGCCCTGCGCCTTCTCCAGGAAGCGCGGGTTGCTGCCCGGCACGGCCAGGCAGGAGCGCCGCGGGCGAAGGCGGTTGACGGTCGTCATGCGGGGACCTCCAGGGGGTCGAGCTTGTTCGCTTTCCGGATCTCGTCGACGATGCGGCCGATGATGCCGGTGATGTCGAAGTCCTTAGGGGTGAAGACGGCGGCCACTCCGGCGGCCCTGAGCTGCTCGGCGTCTCCTTGGGGGATGATCCCACCGGCGATGACGGGTATATCTGTGGCACCCGCCACACGCAGCCGCTCCAGGACGTCCGGCACCAGCTGGGCGTGGGAGCCGGAGAGGATGGACAGGCCGACCGCGTGCACGTCCTCGGCGAGGGCGGCGTCCACGATCTGCTCGGGCGTCAGACGGATGCCCTGGTAGACCACCTCGAAGCCGGCGTCACGGGCCCGCACGGCGATCTGCTCGGCACCGTTGGAGTGCCCGTCCAGACCGGGCTTGCCGACCAGGAAGCGCAGCTTGCCGACGCCGAGGTCCTTCGCCGTCAGGTCGACCTTGCGGCGCACGTCGGCCAGGGCCGAGCCCTCCTCGGCGGCGACCGCCACCGGCGCCGAGGACACGCCCGTGGGCGCCCGGAACTCGCCGAACACCTCGCGCAGGGCCCCGGCCCACTCGCCGGTCGTGACCCCGGCGCGGGCGCACTCCAGGGTGGCCTCCATGAGGTTCTCGGTGCCGCGGGCGGCCTCCTTCAGCCGCTCCAGCGCCTTGCAGGGGCGCGGGTGGTTGAAGGGCGGCTGGTAGCGGGTGTCGCGCCAGTGCCGGAGGGAGGCGATGACACGGGCCTCGACGGCCGGGTCGACGGTCTGGATGGCCGTGTCGAGGTCGGCCGTCAGGGGGTTGGGCTCGGTCGTCTCGAAGATGTTGACGCCGACGATCTTCTCCTGGCCGGATTCGATACGGGCGCGCCGCTCGGCGTGCGAGGAGACGAGCTGCGACTTCAGGTAGCCGGACTCGACGGCGGCCATCGCGCCGCCCATCTCCTGGATCCGCTCGATCTCGGCGAGGGAGTCCTCGACGAGCTGGGAGACCTTCGCCTCGATCACCTTCGAGCCCTCGAAGATGTCGTCGTACTCCAGCAGGTCGCTCTCGTACGCCAGCACCTGCTGCATGCGCAGCGACCACTGCTGGTCCCAGGGACGGGGCAGGCCCAGCGCCTCGTTCCAGGCGGGCAGCTGCACGGCACGCGCGCGTGCGTCCTTGGAGAGGGTCACGGCCAGCATCTCCAGGACGATCCGCTGGACGTTGTTCTCCGGCTGCGCCTCGGTCAGACCGAGGGAGTTGACCTGGACGCCGTAGCGGAAGCGGCGGTGCTTGGGGTTCTCGATGCCGTACCGCTCGCGGGTCACCTTGTCCCAGATGCGGCCGAAGGCGCGCATCTTGCACATCTCCTCGATGAACCGGACGCCGGCGTTCACGAAGAAGGAGATGCGGCCGACGACGTCTCCCATGCGCTCCTGCGGCACCTGGCCGCTGTCGCGCACGGCGTCCAGCACGGCGATCGCCGTCGACATCGCGTACGCGATCTCCTGGACCGGCGTGGCCCCGGCCTCCTGCAGGTGGTAGCTGCAGATGTTGATCGGGTTCCACTTCGGGATGTGGGAGACCGTGTACGCGATCATGTCGGTCGTCAGCCGCAGCGAGGGACCCGGCGGGAACACGTGCGTGCCCCGCGACAGGTACTCCTTGACGATGTCGTTCTGGGTCGTGCCCTGGAGCTTGGTGATGTCCGCGCCCTGCTCCTCGGCGACGACCTGGTAGAGCGCCAGCAGCCACATGGCGGTGGCGTTGATCGTCATCGAGGTGTTCATCTGCTCCAGGGGGATGTCCTGGAACAGCCGGCGCATGTCACCGAGGTGCGCGACCGGCACGCCGACCCGGCCGACCTCGCCGCGGGCGAGGACGTGGTCGGAGTCGTAGCCGGTCTGCGTCGGCAGGTCGAACGCGACCGACAGGCCGGTCTGGCCCTTGGCGAGGTTGCGCCGGTACAACTCGTTGGACGCCTCGGCGGTGGAGTGGCCGGCGTACGTGCGCATGAGCCACGGCCGGTCCTTCTGCCGCCTGCCGTCGGCTGGCTGACGCTCAGTCATCTATGACCCCGGGTGTCTCAGATGTTGCGGAAGCGGTTGATGGCGTCGATGTGCTTGGCGCGCATCTCCTCGTCGCGCACGCCCAGGCCCTCCTCGGGGGCCAGGCACAGCACGCCGACCTTGCCCTGGTGGAGGTTGCGGTGCACGTCGTAGGCGGCCTGCCCGGTGTCCTCCAGGGAGTACACCTTGGAGAGGGTGGGGTGGATCTTGCCCTTGGCGATGAGCCGGTTGGCCTCCCACGCCTCGCGGTAGTTGGCGAAGTGGGAGCCGATGATCCGCTTCAGCGACATCCACAGGTAGCGGTTGTCGTACTCGTGCATGTAGCCCGAGGTCGAGGCGCAGGTGGTGATGGTGCCGCCCTTGCGGGTGACGTACACCGAGGCGCCGAAGGTCTCGCGGCCGGGGTGCTCGAAGACGATGTCGATGTCCTCGCCGCCGGTCAGTTCGCGGATGCGCTTGCCGAAGCGCTTCCACTCCTTGGGGTCCTGGGTCTGCTCGTCCTTCCAGAACCTGTAGCCCTCGGCGGTGCGGTCGATGACGTTCTCGGCGCCCATCGAGCGGCAGATCTCCGCCTTCTCGGGGCTGGAGACGACGCAGACCGGGTTGGCGCCGCCGGCCAGGGCGAACTGGGTGGCGTAGGAGCCGAGGCCGCCGCTCGCGCCCCAGATCAGGACGTTGTCGCCCTGCTTCATGCCGGCGCCGTTGCGGGAGACGAGCTGGCGGTAGGCGGTGGAGTTGACCAGGCCGGGGGCGGCGGCCTCCTCCCAGCTGAGGTGGCCGGGCTTGGGCATCAGCTGGTTGGACTTGACCAGGGCGATCTCGGCGAGGCCGCCGAAGTTGGTCTCGAAGCCCCAGATGCGCTGCTCGGGGTCGAGCATGGTGTCGTTGTGGCCGTCGGAGGACTCCAGCTCGACGGACAGGCAGTGCGCGACGACCTCGTCACCGGGCTTCCAGGCGTTGACGCCGGGGCCGGTGCGCAGGACCACGCCGGCCAGGTCGGAGCCGATGATGTGGTACGGCAGGTCGTGGCGCTTGGTGAGCTCGCTGAGGCGGCCGTAGCGCTCCAGGAACGCGAAGGTCGACAGCGGCTCGAAGATGGAGGTCCACACGGAGTTGTAGTTGACCGAGGAGGCCATGACGGCCACCAGGGCCTCGCCCGGGCCGAGTTCCGGCAGCGGAACCTCGTCCAGGTGGAGCGACTTGCGCGGGTCCTTGTCGCGGGTCGCCATGCCCGCGAACATCTCCGTCTCGTCCTTGTGCACGGTGATCGCGCGGTACGACTCGGGCAGCGGCAGGGCTGCGAAGTCGGCCGGCGTCGAGTCGGGCGACTGGATCGCGTCCAGGATGTCCTTCACGGTCACGGTGTTGCCTCCGGCGAGTGGCGTCTTGAGGGCAGACGCTGAGGGTTACGTCGGTGTGCTGCTGAGGGTGGGTGGGGATGCCGTCGGTTCGGCGGGTGGTGCTTTCGGCAGCGCTTTGTGGCGCGGAAGGTGCCTGTGACGCAGGCGCCGGGAGCGCAGGCGGTGGGCCTGCCGGGACAGCCCGGGCACCATCAACGTATGACACCGCGTGTCAGGTGACAAGGCACTGAGTGCCAGGAACTTGCTCTCAGATGAAATCTTTACGTAACAAATGAGCGATGATCGATCGAATGGGCCCCGAAATCCGCTCGAAAACGGGCTCGGGCATGCAAAACGGCCACCCCGAAGGGTGGCCGTCATCACAGTCGCGCGGGAGGCTCAGCGCTCCTTGAGCGCCTGCTCGATGGTCCGCATCACCTCGTGCAGCGGGGCGTCCGTCCGCGCCACCGTGACCAGCACCTCGCCCTGGACGGAGGCGGAGGCGGACGGTTTCGGGGCCGCGGTGCGGCCCGCGCCGATGCCGGTCCCGAACGTCCTGCGGACGATCGCGAAGGCGTGGTCGAGCTGCGCCTCCACGTCGCCCTGCCCGCCGGCCCGCAGCCAGCGCCGCAGCACGTGGTTGTGGGCGGTGACCACGGCGGAGGCGGCGACCTCGGCCAGCAACGGGTCGTCGTTGGCGTCGTCGTCGTGGGCGTGCTCGTCGAAGTGGCCGAGCAGATAGCGCGTGAACAGGCGCTCGTAGCGGGCCACCGACGCGATCTCCGCCTCGCGCAGGGTGGGCACCTCGCGCGTGAGCTTGTAGCGGGCGACCGAGATCTCCGGCCGGGCCGCGTACATCCGCATGACTTCCTTGATGCCGCGGCACACCGTGTCGAGCGGGTGCTCGTGCGGCGGGGCCGCGTTCAGCACCGCCTCCGCGCGGATCAGCGTGTCGTCGTGGTCGGGGAAGATCGCCTCTTCCTTGGAGCGGAAGTGCCGGAAGAAGGTGCGGCGGGCCACTCCGGCCGCGGCCGCGATCTCGTCGACGGTGGTCGCCTCGTAGCCCTTGGTCGCGAACAGCTCCATCGCCGCGGCCGCCAGTTCCCGGCGCATCTTGAGCCGCTGGGCGGCCGCGCGACTGCCTGCGGCACTCTCCGGCGCGTCGGGCGTGGCTGGTGTACGTGAGGACTTGGCGGGCTGGGACATGACCCGAACGTACTGCATGTGCGCAGCTTGGCGCGCATGTACCGGGGTTCCCCCGCCCCGCGCGGGCGGGGGAGTGCCGGGCCGGTCGTGCGGGGGACGGCCGCCCGGGTCGAGCAGCCCGCCCCAGTCCCTCTCGCCTCCGAGCCGCTCGCCGGCGCCGTCAGCGCCGGGCATATTCCCGGAAGCCGCGGCCGGTCTTGCGGCCGAGGCAGCCGGCGGCCACCAGGTGCTCCAGGAGCGGGGCCGGGGCGAGGCCGGGGTCGCGGAACTCGCGGTGCAGGACCTTCTCGATGGCGAGGGAGACGTCCAGGCCGACGACGTCCAGCAGTTCGAACGGGCCCATCGGGTAGCCGCCGCCCAGCTTCATCGCCGCGTCGATGTCGTCGAGGGACGCGTAGTGCTCCTGCACCATCTTGATCGCGTTGTTGAGGTACGGGAACAGCAGGGCGTTCACGATGAAGCCCGCGCGGTCCCCGCAGTCGACCGCGTGCTTCCTGATCCGGCCGCACACCTCGTGGACGGTCGCGTGGACGTCGTCGCCCGTCAGCACCGTGCGCACGACCTCGACCAGCTTCATCGCGGGCGCCGGGTTGAAGAAGTGCATGCCGATCACGTCCTGCGGGCGCGAGGTGGCCCGGGCGCAGGCGACGACGGGCAGCGAGGAGGTCGTGGTGGCCAGCACCGCGCCCGGCTTGCAGACCTTGTCCAGCGCCTGGAAGAGCTGCTGCTTGACCTCCAGGTCCTCGGCGACCGCCTCGACGGCCAGATCGACGTCGGCGAAGGAGTCGTAGGAGCCGGCCGGGGTGATCCGCTCCAGGGCCTGCGCGGCGGCCTCCGCCGTCATCCGCCCCTTGTCCACGGAGCGGGCGAGGGACTTGCCGACACGGGCCCTGGCGGCCTGCGCCTTCTCCTCGCTGCGCGCGGCGAGGACGACCTCGTAGCCGGCCTTGGCGAACACCTCGGCGATGCCGGAGGCCATGGTGCCCGAGCCCGCGACGCCGACGGAGCGGACCGGACGGCCGGGGACCGCCAGGTCGCCGGAGACGGGCGTCAGCGCGTCCGGCACCACCGTCGCGCTGCCGGGAGCCTCGTAGGTGTAGAAGCCGCGGCCCGACTTGCGGCCCGTCAGACCCGCCTCGCTGAGCTGCTTGAGGATCGGGGCGGGGGCGTGCAGCCGGTCGTGGGACTCGGCGTACATGGCCTCCAGGACCGTGCGGGCGGTGTCGACGCCGATCAGGTCGAGCAGCGCGAGCGGCCCCATCGGCAGCCCGCAGCCCAGCCGCATCGCGGCGTCGATGTCCTCGCGGGAGGCGTACTTCGCCTCGTACATCGCGGCGGCCTGGTTGAGGTAGCCGAACAGCAGCCCGTCGGCGACGAATCCGGGCCGGTCGCCGACCGCGACGGGCTCCTTGCCGAGGTCGAGCGCGAGGTTGGTGACGGCCGTGACGGCGGCGGGCGCGGTCAGCACCGAGGAGACCACCTCGACGAGCTTCATCGCCGGTGCCGGGTTGAAGAAGTGCAGGCCGAGCACGCGCTCCGGACGGGCCGAGTCGGCGGCCAGGCGGGTCACCGACAGGGCGTTGGTGCCGGTCGCCAGGATCGTGTCCGGGCGGACGATGCCGTCGAGTTCGCGGAAGATCTGGTGCTTGGTCTCGTACGACTCCGGAGCCACCTCGATGACCAGGTCCGCGTCGGCCGCGGTGCGCAGGTCGGTGGACGTGCTCACCCGGGCGAGGACGTCGGCGCGCTCCTGCTCGGTCAGCCGGCCGCGTTCCACGGCACGGGCGGTGGCGGCCTCCAGAGTGGCGAGGGCCTGGGCGGCGGCGGCCTCGCTGATGTCGATGCCGACGACCTCGCGACCGGCCTTGGCGAGGACCTCGGTGATACCGGTGCCCATGGTGCCGAGGCCGACGACGGCAATGGTCTTGAGCGGGGACAGAGGGGTGTCGGACAGGGGAGTGGCCATCGCGGGACTCCAGGAATGAGGGTGACGACTGGGAGCGCGACCCGGTACGCCGAGGGCGCACCGGGTGCGAGGTGCATGCGGGTGTTGCCGGGCTGACTGGCGCACACGCCCGGAGCCGTCGCGGTGGGGGCGCGCACACGCCCAGGCCGACGGCGGCGATCGACCGGCCCTGTCCCGTGGCCGGGTCGTGCTGCGGTACCGATGTACCGAACCGACTGTCCCCCACTGCCTCAAGGGCGTGGGAGGTGCCCCCACTGACGGCGGCTGCGTCACCAGGCCGTCGTCAGGAGGTGCGAGTGGGTGACTCGCTCGTCTGAGCTTAACCGGCGGGTAACGAGCGCGCCAGCCCCCGTCCGGGGACGAGTTTGTGATGTACGTCCCGTCGGTGCGGCGGCGCCCCTAACCTCGGTGCCATGGACGAAGAGTTGCGATCACTCACGGAGCGCTTACGGCAGGAGTCCGGCGGGTCCGTCGCCTACGACCGGCTGATGGCGACGGACGACCTCGACGAACTCGCCCGGGTGCTCACCGAGGCCGGACGGCCGCTGTGGGCCAGGGAGTTGGCCGCGTTCCGGCTCGGGCTGGCCGATGACCGGCGCGCCTTCGAGTCCCTCGTCCTGCTGCTCAACCACCGCGACCCCCAGCGGTGCGCCTCCGCCGCCTACGCCCTGGCCCGCCTCGGCGATCCGCGCACCGCCCGCGCGGCCGCCGCCCTCGCCACCAACGAACTGCGCGTCGCCTACGCCCTGCATCCGGTACGGCTGCTGGTCCGGCTGCGCGCCCCGGAGGCCGTGCCGGCGCTGATCACCACCCTGGAGCGCCGGCTCCGCCCGCACGACCCGTACCGGCGGGTGGCGCTGGCCTGCGTGGAGGGCCTCGGCACCCTGGGCGACGACCGGGCCAGGCCGGTCCTGAACGAGGCCCTCGCGCATCCGGCCCTCGCCGAGGCCGCGGTGCACGCGCTCGCCCGCATCCCGAAACAGCGGTGAGGCGTCAGCCGGCCAGCTCACGCACGTACCGCACCTCTGGCACCCGCACCCCGTCCACGTCGAAGGGCTCCTCCACACCGTCGGCCCGAAAACCCTGCCGCTCATAGAACCGCCGCGCACGCGCGTTCTCTTTGAGCACCCACAGGAGCATGCGCCGGTGACCGGCGGCCGTGCACAGCCGTAGGGACTCCTGCAGCAGGGCGTACCCGATGCCGCTGCCGAAGCGGTCGGCGTCGACGTAGATCGCGTACAACTCGACGTCCCCGGCGCGGACCTCGCCGTCCCGGTAGGGACCGTGGCAGGACCAGCCGACGACCTGTCCGTCCTGCTCGGCGACCAGGTTGGCGACGCCGGCCCTGCCCTCCAGGAAGCGTGCGCGGCGGCGCTCGGCGTCCTCCGGCACGCTCAGGGCGTCCAGATACGGCTGCGGGATCAGCCCGCGGTAGGCGCTCTGCCAGCCCCGCACGCGGATCTCGGCCACCCGGTCGCAGTCGGCGAGCCGCATCGCGCGTATCCGCGGGCCGCTCACCCGCCGACCACCGCGTACGCCTCGATCTCCATCAGGAACTCGGGGCGGACCAGGGCGGCGACCTGGATCGCGGAGGCGGCCGGGAGGCGGTCGTCGGGTATGTGGACGGCGCGGGCCGCGCGGATGGCGGGCAGGTGGGCCGTGTCCGTGACGAAGTAGGTGAGCTTGACGACGTCGTCGAAGCCGGCTCCGGCCGCCGCGAGACAGCGGCGCAGGTTCTCGAAGACCTGCCGGGCCTGCGCCTCGGCGTCGCCCTTGCCGACGAGCTTGCCGTCCTCGTCCAGGGCCAGCTGCCCTGCGATCGCGACGAAACGGCCGGTGCCCATGACGACGTGGCTGTACTGGGCGGCGGGGAAGACCCCGTCGGGGGCGGCAATCCTGGTCAGCTCGCTCATGCGTCCATGGTGGACCACGGCACTGACATCGCCCCCGACGGAACTGTCAACCGCTCACCGCTCACCGATCCCCGCTCAGCCGCGGAAGCCGAGCATGCCGTGCAGCACCGCGCCGTGCGAGGACGGCGACGACGTCGCCGCCGCCGACGAGCTCAGCGGCTTGGGATCGGGCAGCTTCGGGCACACCGCGTCCACGTCCCCGCCGCCGCGTGGCACCGTGCCGTCGGACAGGTACGCCGAGAGGTACTTGTCGAGACAGGTGTTCCCGCTCAGCGTGATGCCGTGGTTCCCGCCGCCCTGCTCGACCACGAGACTGGAGTCGGCCAGCAGATGGTGGACGGTCAGACCGCCCTCGTACGGCGTGGCCGCGTCGTTGGTCGCCTGGAACAGCAGCACCGGCGGCAGCTTGCCGTTGGCGACGTTGACCGGCCGCAGCGAGTCCGTGGGCCAGAACGCGCACGGCGCGTTGTACCAGGCGTTGTTCCATGCCATGAACGGCGCCTGCTCGTACACCGCCCAGTTGTCCTTGCGCCACTGGTCCCAGTCCCGCGGCCAGGAGGCGTCCCGGCACTGCACCGAGGTGTAGACGCTGTAGCCGTTGTCGCCCGAGGAGTCGACGGCGGCGAAGTTCTCGTACGCCTCGACCAGCGGGTCGGCGTTCTTGTCGTTGACGTAGGCGGCGAACGCCTCGGCCAGGTAGGGCCAGTAACCGTTGTAGTAACCGCCGGGGATGAAGGTGTCCTCGAACTCCGCGGCGCCGACCTTGCCGCCGGCCGGCTTCTTGGCCAGCGCCTTGCGCACCGCGTACCACTTGGCCTCGATCTTCTCCGGATCGGTGCCCAGCTTGTACGTCGAGTTGTACTTGGCGATCCAGGACATCAGCGCCCGGTGCCGGTCGTTGAAGGCGTAGTCCTGCCCGATGTTGTCGTCGTACCACACGCCCGTGGGGTCGACGATCGAGTCCAGCACCAGCCGCTTGACCCGGTGGGGGAAGAGCTTGGCGTAGACCGCGCCCAGGTAGGTGCCGTAGGAGTAGCCGAAGTAACTGGTCTTCTCCGCGCCCACGGCCGCGCGGATGGAGTCCATGTCCCGCACGGTCTGGAGGGTGTTGATGTACGGCAGCACGCCCGCGTACTTCCTGCCGCAGGCGGCGGCGAACGACACGGCGCGCTGGAGGTCGGCCTTCTCGACGGCGGGGGTGCTCGGCACCGAGTCGGGGCGCACCGGGTTGAAGTAGCCGGGCTTGCAGTCCAGCGCCGGCTTGCTCTTGCCCACCCCGCGCGGGTCGAAGCCGATGACGTCGTACTGGGCGGCGACCGTCTTGGGCAGCGAGGAGGCGACGAACCCGGCCAGGCTCAGGCCGCTGCCGCCGGGACCACCGGGGTTGACCAGCAGCGGGCCCTGGAACGTCTTCGCGGTGTGCGGGACGCGCGACAGCGCGAGAGTGATCTGCTTGCCGTACGGGTCGTGGTGGTCGAGTGGCACCTTGAGGGACGCGCACTGGAGCGTCGGGTAGTCGGTGGTGCCGCAGTTCTTCCAGGCGACCTTCGCGGCGGGTGCGGATTCCGCGGTGCTCGGGGCGCTCGCGTCGGCGGGGACGGCCGTGACGGTCCCGGCCACCACGACGGCGGCGCCGCACAGCACGGCTGCGCGTTTTCTCATGGAGTCCTCCCAGGACGGAGGGTTTCGGACCGCGAGTCTCACGGTCCTCGCCGCATCGTCCCGGAAAGCACGGGCGGAGGAACGCGTTCTGACAATACTTGACCCAATCGGGCCGAGGAGTGCGCTCGAATGCGCTCAGATCAGTGAAAGTTGGGTCGGTTCGGACAGGGTCGCCCCGGCCGGCTCGGGCTGTGCGATCCGGCGCGGCATCCCCGCGCGCGTGGGGCCGATCCCGTACTCCCGGGCCAGGTCGTGGACCTGACGGGTGATCCGGCGCTGGTACCACTTGGGCGCGTAGGCGCCGTCCGCGTACAGCCGCTCGTAGCGGCGCACCAGGTGCGGGTGGTGGCGGGCCAGCCAGGCCGTGAACCACTCGCGGGCGCCCGGGCGCAGGTGCAGCACCAGCGGGGTGACCGAGGTGGCCCCGGCAGCGGCTATCGCCCGTACCGTGGCGCGCAGTTGCGCCGGGTGGTCGCTCAGGAACGGCAGCACCGGAGCCATCAGGACACCGCATCCGATGCCGTGGTCGGCGAGGGTGCGCACGACGTCCAGGCGCCGCTCCGGCGCGGGGGTGCCCGGCTCGACGGTGCGCCACAGCTCGGGGTCGGTGAAGCCGACCGAGACGGAGATGCCGACGTCCGTGACCTGGGAGGCCTGCACGATGAGGTCGAGGTCCCGCAGGATCAGCGTGCCCTTCGTCAGGATCGAGAAGGGGTTGGCGTGGTCGCGCAGCGCCGACAGGATGCCCGGCATCAGGCGGTAGCGGCCCTCCGCGCGCTGGTAGCAGTCGACGTTGGTGCCCATCGCGATGTGCTCGCCCTGCCAGCGCCGTGAGCCGAGCTGGCGGCGCAGCAGCTCCGGCGCGTTGACCTTGACCACGATCTGGGAGTCGAAGTCGAGTCCCGAGTCGAGGTCCAGGTACGTGTGCGTCTTGCGGGCGAAGCAGTACACGCACGCGTGCGAGCACCCCCGGTAGGGGTTGACCGTCCACTCGAAGGGCATCCGCGAGGCGCCCGGCACCCGGTTGACGATCGAGCGGGCCCGCACCTCGTGGAAGGTGATCCCGCGGAACTCCGGCGTGTCGAATGTCCTGCTCACGACCGCGTCCGCGCCGAACAGCGCGGCATCGGCCGCCCGGCTGTGGCCGCCGGACTCCACAGTGAGGTTCTCCCAGCGCATGACGCCTCCTCGGTACCGCTGTCCCCAGAGTGAAACATGTGTTCGATTTCCCGTGCAAGGCCTGTTTCTGATCGCTTCGGACAGTCCGCGAGCGTCCCGGGGCACCCCGATTTGGGTGGCCGTGGGCGAGGGTGGTTGGCTTGCCCCGACCCCGGAAACGCAAGTCCTGGAGGAACCCGATGGCGCAGGTCGAGGCCACTACGGAGCGGATCGTCGCGGCGGACGCGGAGAAGGTGTTCGACGCCCTCGCCGACTACAGCGGCACGCGCGCGAAGCTGCTGCCCGAGCACTTCAGCGAGTACGAGGTGCGCGAGGGCGGCGACGGCGAGGGCACCCTCGTCCACTGGAAGCTCCAGGCCACCAGCAAGCGCGTGCGCGACTGCCTCCTGGAGGTGAGCGAGCCCACCGACGGTCAGCTCGTCGAGAAGGACCGCAACTCCTCCATGGTCACCACCTGGACCGTCACCCCGGCCGGCGAGGGGAAGTCCCGGGTCGTGGTGACCACCGTCTGGAACGGCGCCGGCGGCATCGGCGGCTTCTTCGAGAAGACCTTCGCGCCCAAGGGCCTCGGCCGGATCTACGACGCCGTGCTGGCGAAGCTCGCCGCCGAGGTGGAGTAAGTCCCCGGTGTCCGAGGGGCGTTGACCCCGCTCACCGGATCGAGTGGATCTCCGGGCGGCGCGCCGCCTCGCCGTAACTCGTCGCACTTGCCGTCAGTTGTCGCTTACGCGGGAATTGTGCGGCGGTGCGACGAGGGGAGCGGGACGTGGGCGGGACGACTCTGGTGCACGGCGAAACGGCGCCGGCGCCGCCGCGGGCCCCCGCCGCCGCACCAGCTCCGGCGGCCGAAGCGAGCCCGCGCCGGGTGCGGTTGGTCTTCTTCGGGCTGATGCTCGCGCTGCTGCTGGCGGCGCTGGAGCAGATGATCGTCGCCACCGCGCTGCCGAAGGTCGTCGGCGAACTGCACGGCCTGGACCGGATGTCCTGGGCGATCACCGCCTACCTGCTCACCGCCACCGTCGGCCTGCCGGTCTACGGCAAGCTCGGCGACCTGCTCGGCCGCAAGGGCGTCTTCCAGTTCGCCATCGTCGTCTTCGTCGTCGGCTCCGCGCTCGCCGGCCGGTCGCGCACCATGGACCAGCTGATCGCCTTCCGCGCCCTCCAGGGCGTCGGCGCGGGCGGTCTCATGATCGGCGTACAGGCGATCATCGCGGACATCGTGCCGGCCCGGCGGCGCGGCCGGTTCATGGGGCTGATCGGCGCCGCCTTCGGCCTGGCCTCCGTCGCCGGGCCGCTGCTGGGCGGCTACTTCACCGACCACCTCTCCTGGAGGTGGTGCTTCTACTTCAACGTCCCCTTCGGCCTGATCACCCTGGCGGTCGTCACCGCCGTACTGAAACTCCCCAAGCCGCGCGCCACGCCGCGATTCGACGTCCTGGGCGCCCTGCTGCTCGCCGCCGCCTCCACCTGCCTGGTCCTGCTGACCAGTTGGGGCGGCACCGAGTACGCCTGGGACTCGCGCGTGATCGTCGGCCTCGGCGCCGGAGCCGCCGTCGCCGCCGTGCTCTTCCTCCTCGCCGAGCGCTTCGCCGCCGAGCCCCTCATCCCCCTGCGGCTGTTCCGGGACCCCGTCTTCAACGTCACCGGTCTGGTGGGCCTGGTGATCGGCGTCGCGCTGTTCGGCGCCGCCAGCTACCTGCCGACGTTCCTGCAGATGGTCGACGGCGCCAGCGCCACCGGGTCCGGGCTGCTGATGCTGCCCATGATGGGCGGCATCGTCGGCGCCTCGGTCGTGGCCGGACAGCTCATCAGCCACACCGGGCGCTACAAGCTCTACCCGGTCCTCGGCTGCGCCGTCTCGGTCGCCGGCATGTGGCTGCTGTCCCGCCTGGAGGCCGACACGCCCCGGCTTCAGTACAGCCTCTGGATGGCCGTCCTCGGCGCCGGCATCGGCATGGTGATGCCGGTCCTCGTCCTCGCCGTGCAGAACTCCGTGCGCCCCGCCGACCTCGGCACCGCCACCAGCGCCAACACCTACTTCCGGCAGATCGGCGGCAGCGTCGGGGCGGCCGTCTTCGGCACCCTCTTCTCCCGCCGCCTCACCGACGCCCTGGAACAACGCCTCCCCCCGCGCGCGGGTGCCCGCCTCCCCGATCCCGAGGCCCTCACCCCGCAGCTCGTCCACGCGCTGCCCGCACCCCTGCGCGACGGCTACGTCCGGGCCTACGCCGACGCCATGCCCCGGATCTTCCTCTACCTGGTGCCGGTGCTCGCCCTCGGCCTGGTCATCGCCTTCTTCCTCAAGGAGAAACCACTGGTGTCCCACCACACCGCCGAAACGGAGCCCGCGCCCGCCGGCTCCCCGGTCCCGCAGGCCCGTACGCCGCACGCCGCCGGCATCCCCGTCTGCGGCACGGTGCAGCACCCGGACGGCACCGTCGTCCCGCGCGCGGCGCTCACGCTCATCGACGTCGCCGGACAGCAGATCGGGCGCGGCGCCAGCGGCGAGGACGGGCGGTACGCGCTGTCCACGCCCGGCTCCGGCGCGTACGTGCTCATCGCCGCCGCGGGCGGCCACCAGCCGCAGGCCGTCTCCGTCACCGTCGGCGAGCGCCCCGTCGAGCTGGACATCGTGCTCGGCGGCGCCGGACGCCTCGCCGGCTCCGTGGTCACCGCGGACGGCACCGTCGTACGGGACGCCACCGTCACCCTCACCAACGCGCACGGCGAGGTCGTCGCCACCACCCGCAGCTCACGCGAGGGCGGCTACGTCATCACCCAGCTGGTGGCCGGCGAGTACACCCTCGCGGCCAGCGCGCCCGCCTTCCGCCCCACCGCGCTGCCCGTCACCGTCCAGGCCGCCCGGGAGACCCGGCAGGACGTCGAACTCGCCGGCGGCGCCGTGCTGCGCGGCACCGTGCGCGCCGGGGGCGGCCGGCTCGTCGAGGACGCGCGCGTGACGCTGCTCGACGCCGCCGGCAATGTGGTGGACACGCTCACCACCGGCCCGGACGGCACCTTCCGGTTCGTCGACCTGTCCTCCGGCGAGTACACCGTGATCGCCGCCGGCTATCCGCCGGTCGCCACCGTGCTCCAGGTGGCCGGCGGCGGGCGCACCGAACGGGACCTGCGGCTCGGGCACGAGGACTGAGCGGCCCGGGGGCGCTACCGGCGCGCGCCGGGGGGCGCCTGCGCGAGGGCGTGAACCAATTCCCTTATTGCCGCACATCGTCAGCGACCGTGGCCGTACGGTAGTGACGGCGGCACAGATCTTGCCAAGCCGTGGGGAGAGAGGGCGGGCCATGGACCGTGGCACCGAGAGGGACGCGCCTCCCAGCCGCGGAGCTGGGGAGGGTGCGGTGGCGGAGCCCGCCGCGGCCGGGCGTATCCCGCTGGCCGTGGTCCTGGTGGACCGCGCCGGTCTGGTGTCGCACTGGAGCAGGGGCGCGCGCCGGCTGTTCGGCGCCTCCAAGGAGGACGCGATCGGGCGCCCCGCGATCGACCTGCTGCCCGTCTCCGGCGCCCTGCACGAGGAGGAGTACTCCCCGTACGGCGCGTACGCCGCCTACGACGGGCTCGGACCCGACCTGGAGTCCTCCCTCGACGGCGGGCTGTCCTACCCGGCCGCGGGCCGCGCCCGCATCACCGTGCGCGAGCACGACCGCGTGGACGTCCTGTGGTGGGCCTACCCCCTGGTCGGCCCCGGCACCGAGCGGCTGCTCGTGCTCGCCGCCGACGCCGGCAGCCTCGGCCACGACGACCCCGGCGCGGAGGTCGCCTTCGAGCGCATCGCGCCCGGCTTCGCCCTGCACACCGACTTCCCCGGCGCCGCGGAACTCGCCCGCCGGCTGCCCGAGATCCTGCCCAGCATGAGCGTCGACGAAAGCGCCCGCATCGTCGCGCAGATCCTCGAACTCGGCTACCCGGTGCTGGAGTTCAGCCAGAACGACCGGGTGCCCGTGACCCCCGACTGGGGCGTGCCCCGGCGCGCGGAGCGCAAGGCCCGCCGGGAGCGGGCCGCACAGGCCGCCGCCCAGGGACTGCTCGTCCCGCAGGAACTCGCCGACGAGGGCGAGGACCTGGAGTACGCCGCCGTACGCGAGCGCCTGGAGTTCCTCAACGAGGTCAGCGGCCGCATCGGCACCTCCCTCGACCTGGCGCAGACCATCATCGAGGTCAGCCGGGCCGTCGTCCCGCGCTTCACCGACGTGGCCGGCACCTACCTGCGCGAACAGGTCGTCGCCGGCGAGGGCTTCCCCGAAGGCGTGCCGGACACCACCACCCTGTGGCACCGGGTCGCCGTCGAGCACACCGACGAACCCGGCCGCTGGGACGACGTCGTGCCGGTCGGCGAGGCCATGCCGTTCCCGGCCCACACGCCCTTCTTCCAGTGCATGACCACCGGCGAGCCCGTCCTCGTGCCCCGCATCAGCGAGGAGATGGGCCACGCCATCGCCGCGCAGTTCGAGAAGCGGGACATCCGGCCCCTGATCACCCACCGCTCCATGCTGGTCGTGCCCCTGAAGGCACGCAACGTGGTGCTCGGCTTCATGATCCTGCTGCGCCACCCGGAGCGCCCCGTCTTCAACGACATGGACCGCGTCACCGGCGCCGAACTCGCCGCCCGCGCGGGCCTCGTGCTCGACAACGCGCGCATGTACACCTACCAGGAGAGCGTCGCGGAGACCCTCCAGGACAGCATGCTGCCGCACATCCCGCCGCGCATGGCCGGCTGCGACATCGCCACCCGCTACCTGCCGGGCACGCTGCTGGGCCGCGTCGGCGGCGACTGGTTCGACTCCGTCAAACTCCCCGGCGCCCGTACCGCCCTGGTCGTCGGCGACGTCATGGGACACGGTCTGAACTCGGCCGCCATGATGGGCCAGTTGCGTACGGCCGTGCAGACCATGGCCGCCCTCGACCTGCCGCCGGCCCAGCTGCTGCGCAACCTCGACGACCTCGCCCAGCGCCTGGGCGACACCTACCTCGCGACCTGTCTGTACGCCGTCTACGACCCGATCGCGAGCGAACTGCACCTCGCCAATGCCGGCCACATCCCGCCCGTCCTGGTCCGCGCCGACGGCGGCCGCAGCGAACTGCTCGACCTGCCCACGGGCGCGCCCATCGGCGTCGGCGGGGTCGCCTTCGAGGCGGTACGCGTACGCGTGCGGCCCGGCGACCGCCTGGTGATGTGCACCGACGGCCTGGTCGAGGTGCGCGGCGAGGACATCGGCGTGGGCCTGGCCACCCTGTGCGAGTCCGCCGCCCACCCGGCGGCCTCCATGGACGACGCCTGCGACACCATCATCCGCGCGCTCAACACGCGCGGCGGCCGCAAGGACGACGTCGCCCTGCTCATGGCCCGGCTCAACGGCATCGAACAGGACGACGTCGCCGAGTGGCGCCTGCCGCTCGACCCGGTCGCCGTCCCCCGCGCGCGTGCCGTGGTCCGCGAGCAGCTCTACGAGTGGCGGCTGACCAGACTCCTCGACAGCACCGAGCTGCTGGTCAGCGAACTCGTCACCAACGCCGTACGGCACTCGCACAGCAACCCGATCGAGCTGCGCCTCATCCGCGGCGACACCCTGCTGTGCGAGGTGGACGACGACGACCACGAGCTGCCGACCCTGCTCGGCGCCGGACCCGGCGACGAGTCCGGGCGCGGGCTGACCGTCGTCAGCACCCTCGCGCGCGAGTGGGGCACGAGCCGGACGAAGGCCGGCAAGACCGTCTGGTTCGAACTGACCCTGCCCCGACGCTGACGGTGCGCCAGGGGCGTGCGCGGCGCACGGGGGCGTACGCCTCTCGAATACGGCGTGAAGGAATGCGCCACGCGCTTGTAGCCGTGACCAGTGGGCGATAGACCTTACTGGCCCGTCACGTGGGACGGGCCGGCATCGCACCCTGGGGAGTTGGGCATGAGCGTGACGAGTCGGTACCGGGAGGCCTGGGAGGGCTTCTGGCGGGAGGCCCCCGAGGAACAGGGGGCCGTGTTCTGGGATGCCGAGCCGGCCCTGACCGCCGGTCTCCACCTGGCCCTCTTCGAACCCCACGTCACCGATCCCGGTCTGCCGATGGTGGACCTCGGCTGCGGCAACGGCACCCAGACGCGGTTCCTCGCCGAGCGCTTCCCGCACGTCGTGGGCGTCGACCTGTCCGTGGCGGCGGTCGAGCACGCCCGGCACGCCGACCCCGCCGGGCAGGCGAGCTACCGGGTGCTGGACGCCGTCGAGAAGAACGAGACGGAGACCCTGCACGCCGAACTCGGCGACGCCAACGTCTACATGCGCGGTGTGCTCCACCAGGTCGAGCCCGACGACCGGCAGCCGCTGGTGGACGGACTGGCCACGCTCCTCGGCGAGCGCGGCCGGCTGTTCCTCGTCGAGCTGTCCGAGTCCGCCAAGCCCGTCTTGTTGGGGCTGGCCGGGGGGCCTTCCGGTCCGCCGCCCAAGCTCGCCCCGATCTTCCGGCACGGCATCGCCCCCGGCGAGGTGGCCGACGACGCCGTGCCCGGATATCTGCGCGCGGCCGGTCTGACCGTCCTGGCGAGCGGCGAACTCCCGCTGACGACCACGGAGTTCACCCCCGAGGGCACCCGGATCGAGCTGCCGTCGAAGTGGCTCGTGGCCGGTCGCGAGGACTGACCGGGACGGTCCGCGCAGAGGGTGGGGCGCCATGGGAACTCACGCCATGGGGACTCCGGGGCGCGACGGTTCGTTGCGGAGGCCCCTACGCGGGCGCGAGCTCGCCCGCGACGGACCGCTCTACGTCGCGGGCGGCACCGGAGTCGCCCGGGGTGCAGACACCGGATGTCGACAACGCCAACGGCATCGTCGCCAGCCCCGACGGCCACGGCCTGACCGTCGTCAGCAGCACACCCGGCAAGCTGTACAGGGTCAGCCTCGCAACCGCCACGCCATATCACCGACCCCCGCTTCGACGTGGCCACCACGGCCGCCCGCTTCGGTCACCGCTTGTACCTGGTCAACGCCCGCTTCACCAGCCCGCAGACCCCTGAGGCGACGTTCAGCGCGGTCGCCGTGCCCCTGTGATCCACGGCGCGGCCCGGCCCGTTCTCCCGCACTTCGTGACCGCTTCCTGGCCGGGCGCCCGCGCGCCGCGTAACGTGGCGCAGCATGAAGATCCTCATCAGTGCGGACATGGAGGGCGCCACCGGTGTGACCTGGCCGGCCGACGTGCTGCCGGGGACACCGCAGTGGGAGCGGTGCCGGTCGCTGTTCACCTCCGACGTGAACGCCGCCGTCCTGGGGTTCTTCGACGGCGGCGCGGACGAGGTGCTGGTCAACGAGGCCCACTGGACCATGCGCAACCTGCTCCTCGAACAGCTCGACGGGCGGACCGAGATGCTCACCGGCCGGCACAAGTCCCTCTCCATGGTCGAGGGCGTGCAGCACGGCGACGTCGACGGCATCGCCTTCGTCGGCTACCACGCCGGCGCCGGGATGGAGGGCGTCCTCGCCCACACCTACCTCGCCAACTCCATCACCGGGGTGTGGCTGAACGACGTGCGCGCCAGCGAGGGGCTGCTGAACGCGCACGTGGTCGCCGAGTTCGGGGTACCCGTGGTCCTCGTGACCGGCGACGACGTGGCCTGCGAGGACGCGCTCGGGTACTCGCCCGAGGCGCTGAAGGTCGCCGTCAAGGACCATGTCTCGCGGTACGCGGCGGTGTGCCGTACGCCGGCCCGGACCGCCGCCGACATCCGCGCCGCGGCCAAGGAGGCCGCACACCTGGCGGTCCGTCACCAGCCCGTGCAGGGCGGCCCGTTCACCATCGCGCTTGAGTTCGACGCCGAGCACCTCGCCCTGGCCGCCACCGTCGTCCCCGGTGTGGCCCGCACCGGGGAGCGCAAGGTGGCGTACACCAGCGGGACCATGTACGAGGGCATCCGTACCTTCAAGGCGGTCACGACGATCGTCTCGGCCGCGGTGGAGGAGCAGTATGGCTGACGCGCAGGCGCTGGAGGAGGTCGTCCGGTTCACCTCGGACCTCATCCGCATCGACACCACCAACCGCGGGGGAGGGGACTGCCGGGAGCGGCCCGCCGCCGAGTACGCCGCCGAGCGGCTGGCGGAGGCGGGCATCGAGCCCACCCTGCTCGAACGCACGAAGGGCCGCACCAACGTCGTCGCCCGCGTCCCCGGCACCGACCCGGCCGCCGACGCGCTGCTCCTGCACGGTCACCTGGACGTCGTGCCCGCGCAGCCCGGCGACTGGAGCGTGCACCCCTTCTCCGGGGAGATCCGCGACGGCGTCGTGTGGGGCCGGGGAGCGGTCGACATGAAGAACATGGACGCGATGATCCTCGCCGTCGTCCGCGCCTGGGCACGCCTGGGCGTACGGCCCCGGCGGGACGTCGTCATCGCCTTCACCGCCGACGAGGAGGCCAGCGCCGAGGACGGCTCCGGGTTCCTCGCCGACCGGCACGCGGGGCTCTTCGAGGGCTGCACCGAAGGCGTCAGCGAGTCGGGGGCGTTCACCTTCCACGACGGCCAGGGACGCCAGTTGTACCCGATCGCCGCCGGCGAGCGCGGCACGGGCTGGCTGAAGCTCACCGCGCGCGGCCGGGCCGGTCACGGCTCCAAGGTGAACAAGGAGAACGCGGTCACCCGCCTCGCCGCCGCCATCACCCGCATCGGCGAGCACGAGTGGCCGCTCAGGCCCACCCCGACCGTCTCCGCCGCCCTCGCCGAACTCGCCACGCTCTACGGCGTCGAGACGGACCCGGGCGACGTGGACCGGCTGCTGGACAAGCTCGGCCCGGCCGCCAAGCTGGTCGAGGCCACCGTCCGCAACAGCGCCAACCCCACGATGCTGGACGCCGGTTACAAGATCAACGTGATTCCCGGGGAGGCCGTGGCGTACGTCGACGGGCGGTATCTGCCCGGCGGCGAGGACGAGTTCCGCACGACCCTTGACCTGCTCACCGGACCCGACGTGGAGTGGGAGTTCCACCACCGTGAGGTGGCCCTTCAGGCGCCGCTCGACTCGCCGACGTACGCGAGGATGCGTGCCGCCGTCGAGGAGTTCGCGCCCGAGGGGCACGTGGTGCCGTACTGCATGTCCGGCGGTACGGACGCCAAGCAGTTCTCCCGCCTCGGCATCACCGGCTACGGGTTCACACCGCTCAAGCTCCCCGAAGGCTACGACTACCAGGCCATGTTCCACGGGGTCGACGAGCGCGTCCCCGTCGAGGCACTGCACTTCGGCGTCCGGGTACTCGACCGGTTCCTGCGGACGGCCTAGCCCAGTTGGGGGAGAACGTGCAGACGCTGCCGTACGGTTCGTGGCCCTCGCCCATCGACGCGGCGCTCGCCGCCGCGCGCGACGGGCAGCCCGAGTACGTCGACTTCGTCGGGGACGAGGCGTGGTGGACCGAGCCCAGACCCGCCGAGGGCGGCCGGCGCACCCTGGTGCGTCGGCGCGCCGACGGCCGCGAGGAGCAGGTCCTGGCCGCGCCGTGGAACGTCCGCAGCCGGGTCATCGAGTACGGCGGCCGGCCCTGGGCGGGGACCGTGGTGGACGGCGAACCCCTCGTGGTCTTCGCGCACTTCGCCGACCAGCGCCTGTACCGCTGCCGGCCCGGCGGCGAGCCGCAGCCGCTCACGCCGCTGTCCCCGGTGGGCGGCGGACTGCGCTGGGCCGAGCCGCAGATGCGCGTCGAGCGCGGTGAAGTGTGGTGCGTGCTGGAGGAGTTCACCGGCGACGGACCCACCGACGTGCGCCGCGTCCTGGCCGCCGTCCCCCTCGACGGCTCGGCCGCCCAGGACCGCGACGCCGTCCGCGAACTCACCGACGACCGGCACCGGTTCGTCACCGGTCCCCGTCTCTCGCCCGACGGGCGCAGCGCGGCCTGGCTCGCCTGGGACCATCCGCGCATGCCGTGGGACGGCACCGAACTGGTCGTCGCCGGGGTGACCGACGACGGCACCTTCACCGGGGCCCGCACGGTGGCCGGCGGACCGCGGGAGGCCATCGCCCAGGTCGACTGGGCGGCCGACGGCTCCCTGCTCTACGCGAGCGACCGCACCGGATGGTGGAACCTGTACCGCGACGGTGTCCCGCTGTGCCCGCGCGAGGAGGAGTTCGCCGGCCCGCTGTGGAAGCTCGGCCACCGCTGGTTCGCCCCGCTCGACAACGGCCTGGTCGCCGTCGTGCACGGCCGCGGCGCCACCGCGCTCGGCATCCTCGACCCGGAGACCGGCGAGGTCGTCGACGCGGCCGGCCCCTGGACCGAGTTCTCGGCCACCCTCGCGGTGCACGGCGAGCGCGTCCTCGCCGTCGGCGCCAGTCCGCGCAGCGCCCACGAGGTCGTCGAACTCGACACGAGCACCGGGCGCGCCCGCGTGATCGGCGCCGAGCACGACGACACCGTCGACCCCGCCTACTACCCCGAGCCGCAGATCCGCACCTTCACCGGACCGGCCGGACGCGAGGTCCACGCCCACATCTACCCGCCCCACAACCCCGGTTGCCTCGCCCCCGGCGACGAACTGCCCCCGTACGTGGTCTGGGCGCACGGCGGCCCCACCGGGCGGGCGCCGCTCGTCCTCGACCTGGAGATCGCCTACTTCACCTCCCGTGGCATCGGCGTCGCCGAGGTCAACTACGGCGGCTCCACCGGCTACGGCCGCGCCTACCGCGACCGGCTGCGCGAGCAGTGGGGCGTCGTCGACGTCGAGGACTGCGCGGCCGTCGCCCTCGCCCTCGCCGACGAGGGCACCGCCGACCGGGACCGGCTCGCCATCCGCGGCGGCAGCGCGGGCGGCTGGACCGCGGCCGCCTCGCTGGCCGCGACCGACGTCTACGCCTGCGGCACGATCATCTACCCCGTCCTCGACCTGGCCGGCTGGGCCTCGGGGGAGACGCACGACTTCGAGTCGCGGTACCTGGAGAGCCTGGTCGGCCCGTTCGCCGAGGTGCCCGGCCGGTACGCGGAACGCTCGCCCACCGAGCAGGCCGACCGCATCACCGCGCCCTTCCTGCTGCTGCAGGGCCTGGACGACGTGATCTGCCCGCCCGCCCAGTGCGAGCGGTTCCTGGAGCGGATGGAGGGCAGACGCGTGCCGCACGCCTACATCGCCTTCGAGGGCGAGGGACACGGCTTCCGCCGGGCGGAGACCACCATCCGTGCCCTGGAGTCCGAACTCTCCCTCTACGCCCAGGTCCTCGGCCTCAACCCGCGCGGCGTGCCCACCCTGGAGCTGACCAAGTGAGACAGCTGCTGCGCCCGGGGCGCCTGGCCCCCGGCGCCCGGGTGGCCGTCGTCGCCCCCAGCGGACCGGTGCCCGAGGAGCGGCTGCAGGCCGGGCTCGACGTGCTGCGCGGCTGGGACCTCGACGTGGTGGCCGCACCCCATGTCCTGGACCGGCACGCCGAGTTGCGTCACCTCGCGGGCACGGACGCCGACCGGGCCGCCGACCTGCAGGCCGCCTGGTGCGACCCGGCGGTGGACGCCGTGTGGTGTGCCCGCGGCGGCTACGGCGCGCAGCGCATGGTCGACCTGCTCGACTGGGAGGCGATGCGGGCCGCCGGGCCGAAGGTGTTCGTCGGCTTCAGCGACGTCACGGCGCTGCACCAGGCGTTCGCCACCCGGCTCGGCCTGGTCACCCTGCACGGGCCGGGTGTCGCGGGCGTCGACTTCCTCAAGAACGCGCGGACGCAGGAACACGTTCGGGCCACCCTCTTCGCCCCGCAGACCGTGCGCTGCCTGACCACCGGCGCCCCCGCCCTCGTCCCCGGCCGCGCCAGGGGCGTCACCCTCGGCGGCTGCCTGAGCCTGCTCGCCGCCGACCTCGGCACCCCGCACGCCCACCCGGGTGCCCGCGGCGGGCTGCTCCTGCTGGAGGACGTGGGCGAGCGGCCGTACCGCATCGACCGGATGCTGACCCAGCTGCTGCGCACCGGCTGGCTCGACGGCGTGGCCGGCGTCGCGCTCGGCTCGTGGGCCGACTGCGGACCCTACGACGCCGTACGCGCCGTGCTCGCCGACCGGCTCGGCGGCCTCGGCGTGCCCGTTCTGGAGGAGTGCGGCTTCGGGCACGGCACCGGCGCCCTGACCATCCCCCTCGGCATGAGCGCCGAACTCGACGGCGACAAGGGCGTGTTGGCACTCGACGAGCCGGCCCTGCGCTGAACGTCGTAGGGTGGCGGGATGCCGCACACCGCGTCCCCCTACCTCGCCGAAGGCCCCCGCGTGGGCATACGCCACTTCACCTACGAGGACGGCGCCGAGTTCACCGCCCGCGCCCGGGAGAGCAAGGACCTGCACCACCCGTGGCTGTTCCCGCCGGACACCGCCGCCGCGTACGCCGCCTACGCGGGCCGGCTGATCGAGGACCCGACCAAGGCCGGGTTCCTCGTCTGCGAGCGCGAGCAGGACGGCGCCATCGCCGGGTTCATCAACATCAACAACATCGTCCAGGGCGGCTTCCAGTGCGGCGCGCTCGGCTACGGCGCCTTCGCGCACGCCGCCGGGCGCGGGCTGATGCGCGAGGGGCTGGACCTCGTCGTCGGGTACGCCTTCGGGCCGATGCGGCTGCACCGGCTGGAGATCAACGTCCAGCCAGGCAACGCCGCCTCGATCGCCCTCGCCCGCTCCTGCGGGTTCCGCCTGGAGGGCTTCTCGCCCGACATGATCTACATCGACGGGGCCTGGCGTGACCACGAACGCTGGGCGGTCACCGCCGAGATGCGGGCTTCACGTTGATCTTCATCGTGTCGAGGTCCGTGACGGTCGACCGCAGGGCGCCGAAGCCGTAGCCCAGGCCGCGCAGCGCGGTCTCGGCGCGGTCCTCGGCGATCGCCGCCGCCATCTCCTCGCCGTCCGCCGCGTCCGACACCACCACGTACCGCAGCGAGAAGTGCTTCAGCGGCCGCGGCTCGTACGACAGCGAGCCCTCCTCGGTGAACCGCATGCTCGTCATGCCGTGGTCGGCGGCCTCGGCGAGCAGCCGCTCCCGGGCCTCGTCGGTCAGCCCCTCCCACGTGCCCCGGACGATCACCCGGTACGTGTGCTGCTCGCTCATCCCCGCACTCCCGTGTCCACGACGTCGAACGCCCGACTGTACGTCGGGGACGACGGATCGCACACGCGGTTTTCCGCGGGGTGCCCGACCCCCGCCTTTGCGTAATCCTGACCGGTGGCTCCCCTGGTCAGCGCACCGGCGAGCGGCTTCCATGGTGATCGTGACGACGATCCGACGTGAGGTACTGACGCTGCCGGCAGCGGAGTTGGGACCGGACAACCCGCTCCCCCCGCTGCGGCTGCCGCACGAGGCGCACGGCATCGACGGCCGGGACAAGGAGGACCTGCCCCGCGACATGGCCCGGCAGATCGGGTACGGGCCGCTCACGAGCGTGCTGCCCACGCGGGTGCGCGACGGATACGGGCGCGTGCGCGAGCCCCGCCCGATCGACACGCTCGTGATCGAGAACGAGCGGCTGAAGGCCACCGTCCTGCCCGGCCTCGGCGGCCGCGTCGCCTCCCTCCTGCACAAGCCGACCGGACGTGAACTGCTCTACCGCAACCCGGTGTTCCAGCCCGCGAACTTCGCCCTCAACGGCGCCTGGTTCTCCGGCGGCATCGAGTGGAACATCGGCGCCACCGGCCACACCACCCTCCCCTGCGCCCCGCTGCACGCGGCCCGCGTCACCGCCCCCGACGGCGGCGAGATGCTGCGCCTGTGGGAGTGGGAACGCCTGCGTGACCTGCCCTTCCAGGTGGACCTGTGGCTGCCGGAGGGTTCGGACTTCCTGTACGTCGGCGTCCGCGTCCGCAACCCGCACGAGAGGCCGGTGCCGACGTACTGGTGGTCCAACACCGCCGTGCCCGAGGAGCGGCGCGTCCTCGTCCCGGCCGAGGGGGCCTGGACGTTCGACTACGGGCGACGGCTGCGCAAGGTGCCCGCGCCCTCGCACCCCGAGATCCGGCACCTCCCGCACGCCGCCGACTACTTCTACGACCTGCCCGACGACCGGCGCCGGTGGATCGCCGCCCTCGACGCGGACGGGCACGGGCTGGTGCAGACCTCCACCGACCCGCTGCGCGGCCGCAAGCTCTTCGTCTGGGGCCGGGGGCCCGGCGGGCGCCGCTGGCAGCAGTGGCTCACCGAACCCGGCACGGGCGGCTACTGCGAGATCCAGGCCGGGCTCGCCCGCACCCAGCTGGAGCACGTACGGCTGGAGGCGGAGAGCGAGGTGTCGTGGCTGGAGGCGTACGGCCCGCTGAGCGCACCCGGAGACGCCGACGAGGCGGAGGCGCGGCTCGAAACCGCCCTGCCGCGCGCCGACGTCGACGCCGCGTACGCCGCCTGGCAGCCGCACGCCGACACCGAACCCGGCGAGGTCCTCGCCACCGGCTCCGGCTGGGGCGCCCTCGAAGTGCTGCGCGCCGGCTGGAAGCTGCCGGGCACACCGTTCGAGGAGTCCACCCTCGGCGAGGAGCAGGAGCCCTGGCTGCACCTGCTGCGCGCCGGCTCCCTCCCCGAACCGCGCCGGGTCCGGCCGCCCGGCCCGACCCTGGTCGCCCCGCACTGGCGGGACATGCTGGAGACGGCGCCCGCCACGCCGCTGACCGAGTACCACCTCGGCGTCGCCCAGTGGCACGCCGGCGACCGGGCGCAGGCGGTGCGCAGCTGGGAACGCGCCCTGCAACTGGCGCCCTCCCTGTGGCCGTTGCTGCGCTGCCTCGCCGTCGCCGACCGGGAGAGCGGCAACCACGAGCGGGCCGCCGACCGGTACGCCGAGGCCTTCGACGACCTGTGCGCCGAGCGGCGCGACAACGGCGCCTCGTGGACGGCGGCCACGGCCGCGCTCGGCCGCGAGGCCATCGAGGCGCTGCTCGCCGCCGGGCGGACGGCCCAGGCGCGCGCGGTGTGGGACCGGCTGCACGCCGGGATCCGGGCGCGGGGGCGGTTCCGGCTCATCGAGGCGGAGTTGCTGCTCGCGGAGGGGCGGCCGGAGGAGGCGCGGGACGTCTTCCGCGCCGGGTTCGAGGTCGCCGATCTGCGCGAGGGCGCCGAGGCCATCGGCCGGCTGTGGGAGCGCGTCGCCGACGAACCGCTGCCGCCGCACCACGACTTCCGCATGCGCCCCGCCGACTGACCGGGGCGGCCGGCGCGGTCAGAGCGCCGGCTTGCGGTCCACGTACTCGTAGACGGCCCCGTCCGGATGCATCGCGATCAGGTTGCGGCCCACCGGCGTCGGCACCGGGCCCGCGATGATGCGGGCCCCGAGTTCGCTGAGCACCCGGTGGGCCTCGTCGACGTCCTTGACGGCGATGGTGGCGGCCACCTTGCGCAGCACCTCCAGCTCCGCCTCCGGCCCGCTCATCAGCAGGAAACAGCCGACCGCGGCCACCTGGACGCCACCGCGTTCGAAGCGCAGGGCTCTGCCGCCCGCGAGCCGTTCGTAGAAGGGGACCGCGGTCTCCAGGTCGTCGACGCAGACGCGCAGCGTGGCTCCCAGAATGTCCATGGGGACGAGCCTAGTTGCGGCGGCCGGGCGAGGAGATCGTTTCACAAGATCACCGCGCCCGGCCGCCGGGAGGCGCAGGTCAGCCCATGGCCTTGCGTACGACGTCACGCGTGCGGTCGACGACGGCCGCCACCGGTCCCACCGCCAGGTTCTTCACGGCGGTGTCGGTCCCCGGGTGCGGGCGGGTCGGCGCGAGCGCCTCGGCCGCCTGCACCGCGCGGGCCAGGGCCTCCAGCTTGCCGCGGTCGGCGATCCGGTCGAAGCGCGCGAACTCGTGGCGCTCCTCGCTGTCGGCGTGCGCGAGCACGTCCTGGCGCAGGGCCGCGAACTCCTGGAGGAAGCGCGGCGAGTCCGGATCCATGTCGTCCAGCCGGGCCAGCGCGCGCTTGGCCTTCTCCTCCTCCTCGATCCGCTCCCGGACGACGGACTCGCCGTCCTCGATGTGGCTGCGGGCGAAGGGATGGACGACCTCTTCCTCGGCGGTCTCGTGCACCGCGAGGAGGTGGACGAGGTCGTGGAAGTGCCGCTTGCGGTCCTCGCCCCTGGTGTTCGCCACCTCGTCGAACAGTTCCCTGATCCGCGTGTGCTGCGCGATGAGCAGCTCCACCACGTCGGTGCGTTGCGTCATCCTCTTGTCTTCCCTCGGAGTAGGGGGTTGCGGACCGCCCGGGTACCCGGGCGCGGACGGGCTCACGGACCGTTTCCGGCCGTGACGGCACGGCGTTATGCGCACGTGCGTGCGGGTACCCGAAGGCCATGGAAGGCTTGGATCACCTGGAGCATCTCGACAAGCACCTGGTCGACGAACTGGCGCAGGTCGCGCGCGAGACCATACGCGAGGAGCTGCGCGAGCAGACGCGAAAGCAGCGGCGTACGGCGATGCTGTACGCGGCCTCCGGCGCCGCCGCGCTCTACGCGGGCGCGGCCCTCGCGCTGGCCGTGGGCCTGGCTCTCGCCCTCGGGCTGCCCGACTGGGCCGCCGCCCTGATCACCGCGGCGATCCTCGGGGCCGCCGCCTACGTGCTGCGCGGCGCCGCCCACCCCGCCGCGTCCCGGCCGACGCCGGAGCGCGAGGCGGAGCTCGCCGCCGCGCAGGGCGACCGGGTCGTCGGCGGCCGGGCGCCCGCCACGCCCCCGACCGGCCTCGGCACGCCGTACCCGCCGATGCCGCCGGTCGCACCGGGCGGCGCGGCCGGAGCGGCGGGCGCGCCCGTCACCGGGACCACGGCACCCGGGACGGAGGCACCGGCGCCGCGCCCGGACGACATCGACCCCGAGCAGCCGCACCACCGGGCGTGATGCGTGGTGCGCAGGCGTTGGGGCGTACCGCTGTCGCAGGGCCGCAAGGCCGTCGTCGTGACGGGGGCCAGCGGCGGCGTGGGGCGGGCCACGGCCGTGGCCTTCGCCGCGCGGGGCGACCGGGTCGCCCTGCTGGCCCGGGGACGCGAGGGCCTGGCCGCGGCGGCCGACGAGGTGCAGCGGGCCGGGGGTGAGGCGCTCGTCGTGCCCGTGGACATGGCCGACGCGAAGGCGGTCGAGGACGCGGCGCAGAAGGTCGCCGACACGTTCGGGCAGATCGACGTGTGGGTCAACAACGCCTTCACCGGCGTCTTCGCGCCGTTCACCGAGATCTCGCCGGACGAGTTCCGCCGGGTCACCGAGGTGACGTACCTGGGCTTCGTCTTCGGCACCCGGGCCGCCCTCAGGCACATGCTGCCGCGTGACCGGGGCACGATCGTGCAGGTCGGCTCGGCGCTCGCCTACCGCGGCATCCCGTTGCAGTCGGCGTACTGCGGGGCCAAGCACGCCATCCAGGGCTTCAACGAGTCACTGCGGTGCGAGCTGCTGCACTCCGGCAGCAAGGTGCGCACCACGATGGTGCAGCTGCCCGGCGTCAACACCCCGCAGTTCGACTGGGTGTTGAACCGGATGTCCGGCCCGGCCCGCCCGGTGGCGCCGGTGTACCAGCCGGAGGTGGCGGCCCGGGCGATCGTCCACGCGGCCTCGCACGCCCGCCGGCGCGAGTACTGGGTGGGCGGCTCCACGGCGGCCACACTGATCGCCAACGCGGTGGCGCCGGGACTGCTGGACCGGTACCTGGCGCGGACCGCCTTCGACTCCCAGCAGGACGAGGGGGAGCGCAGCGAACTCGCCAACCTCTGGGCACCGGTGGACGGCCCGCACGGACGGGACTTCGGCGCCCACGGCCGCTTCGACGACGAGGCGGTCTCCGACAGCCCGCAGGACTGGATCTCCCGCAACCGCACCCGGATGGGCGCGGGCCTGGTCGCCGCCGGGCTCGGCGCCGCGGTCACCGCGGGGCTGCGCCGCAGGCGGACCTGAGCGAGCGGGGAGGGGCCCAGGCCCAGGGGCGGACCGGGTCGGTGATGAGACGCCCACCCGGCTCAGCCCACCCGGTAGTCCTCCACGTCCTGTGCGCGCAGCGTCAGCCCGTGGCCGACCCCGCACACCGGCCGCACCGTGCCGCCCGCCGGGTCCAGGGCCCCGTCGAAGAACATGTCCTCGATGCGGACGTGGTCGTGGAACCACTCCATGTGGCGGATGTTGGGCAGCGAGGCGGCGGCCGCGGCGTGCGCGTGCGGGGCGCAGTGGGTGGAGACCTCCACGCCGTGCGCCTGGGCCAGGGCGGCGGCGCGCAGGAACTCCGTGATGCCGCCGCAGCGCGTCGCGTCGATCTGGAGGCAGTCGACCGCGCCGGCCGCGAGCATCCGGGCGAAGTACGGCAGGTCGTAGCCGTACTCGCCGGCCGTGACGTCGCAGACCAGCGCGTCGCGGACCAGGCGCAGACCGGTCAGGTCGTCCGAGGAGACCGGCTCCTCGAACCAGCCCACCCCGTGCTCGGCGAGCGCGTGACCGACCCGGACCGCCTGCTTGCGGGTGTACGCACCGTTCGCGTCGACGTACAACTCGGCCTCGGCGCCGACGACCTGGCGGGCGGCGCGGACCCGGGCCAGGTCGCGGCTCACCTCCCGGCCCCAGCTCTCCCCGATCTTGATCTTCACGCGCGGGATGTGCTGCCCGTGCACCCAGCCGCCGAGCTGGGCGGCCAGATGGGTGTCGTGGTACGTGGTGAAGCCGCCGCTGCCGTAGACGGGGACGCGTTCGCGGCACACGCCGAGCAGCCGGGCGAGGGGCAGTTCCAGCAGCCGGGCCTTGAGGTCCCACAGCGCGATGTCCAGGGCCGAGATCGCGCACGCGGCGATGCCCGGACGGCCCGCGTTGCGGACCGCGCGGCACATCGCGTCGTGCGCGGCGGGGATGTCGAGGGCGCTGCGGCCCTCCACGAGCGGGGCGAGCTCGGCGCGCAGGAAGTCGCCGACCGCCGCCGGTCCGTACGTCCACCCCGTGCCGGTCGCGTCGCCCGTCGTCACCTCGGCGACCACGACCGTCGTGGAGTCCCAGGCCAGCGTGCCGTCCGCCTCGGGGGCGTCGGTCGGCACGGTGTACACGGACACGACAGGGCGGTGGAGTTTCATCGGCGCACCCCTCAGGCATGCTGCAGCTGCGGCAGCACCTTCGTCCGGTAGAAGTCGAAGAAGCCGCGCAGGTCGGGGCCGATCTGGTTGACGTAGACCCGGTCGAAGCCCGCGTCGGCGAACTGCCGGAGCTCGGCCACGTGCTCGTCGACGTCGTCGCCGCAGACCCGGCTCTCGCGCACCATGTCCTCGGTCACCAGCTGCTGCGCCTGCTCGAAGTGCTTCGGCGAGGGCAGCACCTGGGCCAGCTCGCCCGGAAGCTGCTCGTTGGCCCACAGCCGGTGCACGGTCCGCACCGCCGCCTCCTTGTCGAGGTCGTAGCAGACCTTGGTGCCGCCGCTGACCAGCTTTCCGCCACCGCCGCCCTTGCGGTACTGCTCCACCATCGACGCGTCCGGCTGGATGGTGATGTAGCCGTCGCCGACCCGGGAAGCCAGCTGCGTGGCGGCCGGGCCGAAACCGGAGATGTCGATCGGCACGGGCTCGTCGGGCACGGTGTACAGGCGGGCGTTCTCGACCGTGTAGTGCGGGCCGTGGTGGTTGACCTCCTCGCCGGTGAACAGCCGGCGCATCACCTGGATGGCCTCCTCCAGCATCTCCAGGCGCACGTGCGCGGGCGGCCAGTGGTCGCCGAGGATGTGCTCGTTGAGCGCCTCGCCGGAGCCGACACCCAGCCGGAAGCGGCCGTCGGTCATCACCGCGCTGGTCGCCGCGGCCTGCGCCACCACCGCCGGGTGCATCCGCACCGTCGGGCAGGTCACCGCCGTCTCGATGGGCAGCGACACCGCCTCCGACAGGGCGCCGATCACCGACCACACGAACGGACTCTGGCCCTGCTCGTCGTTCCACGGGTGGTAGTGGTCGGAGATCCACAGCGCCTGGAACCCGGCCTGCTCGGCCATCCGCGCCTGTTCGATCAGCTCCGCGGGGCCGTACTGCTCGCAGGAGAGGAAGTAGCCGTACTCGGGCATGGGGGGTTGCCTCCGCGACGTCGGCGGTTGGTGTCCAGGCCCGGGTACCCGGCGGCCGGAGCGGAAACCGGCGCACGTTTGGCGGCCCTGACCAGGGGGACGCGGAAGGCTCCGTACGACGTACGCGACAGCGCCGGAGGCGACCGTGGCTCGACCCCGCATCGTGATCGTCGGTGCCGGCTTCGCCGGGTACCAGACGGCCCGCACCCTGTCCCGGCTGGTGCGGCACAGGGCCGACATCACCCTGCTCAATCCGACCGACTACTTCCTGTACCTGCCCCTGCTGCCCCAGGTCGCGGCCGGGATACTGGAGCCACGCCGGGTCACCGTCTCCCTCTCCGGCACCCTGCCGCACGTCCGGCTGGTGCTGGGCGAGGCCGACGCGATCGACCTGGACGCCCGTACCGTGCGCTACACGGGACCGGAGGGCGACAGCGGCACCCTGGCCTACGACCGGCTCGTGCTCGCCGCCGGCAGCGTCAACAAGCTGCTGCCCATCCCGGGCGTCGCCGAGCACGCGCACGGCTTTCGCGGGCTGCCCGAGGCCCTGTACCTGCGCGACCACGTGACCCGGCAGATGGAGCTCGCGGCGACCGCGGACGACCCCGGGACCTGCGCCGCGCGCTGCACGTTCGTGGTGGTCGGCGCGGGCTACACCGGTACCGAAGTCGCCGCGCAGGGAAAGCTGTTCACCGACGCCCAGGTGCGCAGGCATTCGCTGCGCAAGGGCATGAAACCGCGCTGGCTGCTGCTCGACATCGCCCCACGCGTGCTGCCCGAACTCGACGAGCGGCTCTCGCGCACCGCCGACCGCGTGCTGCGCGAGCGGGGTGTCGACGTGCGCATGGGCACCTCCGTGAAGGAGGCCACGCGGGACGGAGTGCTGCTGACGGACGGGGAGTTCGTCGCCACCCGCTCGCTGGTGTGGTGCGTGGGCGTACGGCCCGATCCGCTCGCCGACTCCCTCGGGCTGCCGATGGAACGCGGCCGGCTGCTCGTCGACCCGCACCTCCAAGTGCCGGGCCGCGCCGAGCTGTTCGCCTGCGGGGACGCGGCCGCCGTGCCCGACCTGGACAAGCCCGGCAGCTACACGCCGATGACGGCCCAGCACGCCTGGCGGCAGGGCAAGGTCGCCGCCCGCAACGTGGCCGCCTCCCTCGGGTTCGGCGACCGGCGGCCCTACCGTCACCGTGACCTGGGGTTCGTCGTGGACCTCGGCGGGGTGCAGGCCGCCGCCAATCCGCTCGGCGTGCCGCTGTCCGGCCCCCTCGCCGGTGCGGTCACCCGCGGCTACCACCTCGCCGCGATGCCCGGCAACCGGGTGCGGGTCGCCGCCGACTGGGTGCTCGATGCCGTACTGCCGCGCCAGGCCGTGCAGTTGGGGCTCGTACGGTCGTGGTCGGTGCCGCTGGACACGGCTTCGCCGGAGCTGGCGCGGGTGCCGGGCCGGCCGGCGGAGGAGTCCCGCACCAAGGCCGCCACGGGGCCCGGCGCGGCGACGGCCGAGGACACGGAACCGGACCCCGAGGCCGCGAAGGGCCAGGACGCTGCCGAGCCGGCGAAGAACCAGCCGGGCCCCGAGCCGGCGAAGACCCAGCCGGGCCCCGAGCCGGCGAAGACCCAGCCGGGCCCCGAGCCGGCCAGGGACCAGCCGGGCCCCGAGCCGGCCAGGAACCAGCCGGGCCCCGAACCGGCCAAGGAGCAACCAGGCGGTGAGCCGGCGAGGAACCAGCCCGCCTCCGACCCCGCCGGGAACCGCCCCGCCGGGGACCGTACCGAAGCCCCCGGTCCCGTTCACCGTTCCGACACCACCGCGGAAGGAGACTCATGAACACCGCCGAACTCGTCGAGCTCGGGCAGCAGTTGAGGGTGGACAGCGTGCGGGCGGCGGCCGCCGCGGGGTCCGGGCATCCGACCTCCTCGATGTCCGCCGCGGACCTGATCGCCGTCCTCCTGGCGCACCACTTCCGCTACGACTTCGACCGCCCCGCCCACCCCGGCAACGACCGCTTCGTGCTGTCGAAGGGGCACGCCTCCCCGCTGCTGTACTCGGCCTACAAGGCGGCCGGCGCCGTCGACGACGCCGAGCTGCTCAGCTTCCGCAAGCTCGGCAGCCGCCTCGAAGGGCATCCGACCCCGCGCCGGCTGCCGTGGGTGGAGACGGCCACCGGCTCGCTCGGCCAGGGCCTGCCCGTCGGCGTCGGCATCGCGCTGTCCGGCAAGCGGCTGGACCGCACCGGCTACCGCGTGTGGGTGCTGTGCGGGGACAGCGAGCTGGCCGAGGGCTCGGTCTGGGAGGCCGCCGAGCACGCCGCGTACGAGCACCTCGACAACCTCACCGCGATCGTCGACGTCAACCGGCTCGGCCAGCGCGGACCGACCCGGCACGGACACGACCTGGACGCCTACGCCCGCCGCTTCCAGGCGTTCGGCTGGCACACCGTCGAGATCGACGGACACGACGTGGACGCGATCGACCGCGCCTACGGCGAAGCCGTCTCGACCACCGGCCAGCCCACCGTCATCCTGGCCCGCACCCTCAAGGGCAAGGGAGTCGAGGCGGTCCAGGACCGCGAGGGACTGCACGGCAAGCCGCTGCCGGACGCCGACGAGGCGATCGCCGAGCTCGGCGGGGAGCGGGACGTCAGGGTGCGGCCGCACGAGCCGCCGGCCGCCCGCATGCTGCACTCCGTGCGCACCGGGAACCTCGACCTGCCCCGCTGGGAGAAGGGCGACGAGGCGGCCACGCGCAACGCCTACGGGCAGGCGCTGGCGGCGCTCGGCACCGCACGCGGGGACGTCGTCGCCCTGGACGGCGAGGTGAGCGACTCCACGCGGGCGGAGTTCTTCGCCAAGGAGCACCCCGAGCGCTACTTCGAGTGCTACATCGCCGAGCAGCAGATGGTCGCCGCCGCGGTCGGGCTCGCCACGCGCGGCTGGGTGCCGTACGCCTCCACGTTCGCCGCCTTCCTGACGCGGGCGTACGACTTCGTGCGCATGGCCTCGATCAGCGGGGCCGGCATCAACCTCGTCGGCTCGCACGCGGGCGTGGCGATCGGGCAGGACGGGCCCTCCCAGATGGGCCTGGAGGACCTCGCGATGATGCGGGCGGTGCACGGCTCGACCGTGCTGTACCCCTGCGACGCCAACCAGACCGCGAAGCTGGTGGCCGCCATGGCCGGCTGCGAGGGCGTCCGCTACCTGCGCACCTCGCGCGGTGAGAGCCCGGTGATCTACGGCCCCGACGAGGAGTTCCCGATCGGCGGCAGCAAGGTGCTGCGCTCCTCCGGCACCGACCGGCTGACGATCGTCGCCGCGGGCGTCACCGTGCACGAGGCGCTGGCCGCCGCCGACGCGCTGGACCGCGAGGGCATCCAGGTACGGGTCGTCGACCTGTACTCGGTCAAGCCCGTCGACCGGCTCACCCTGCGCCGGGCCGCCGAGGAGACCGGCTGCCTGCTGACCGTGGAGGACCACCACGAGGAGGGCGGCCTCGGGGACGCCGTCCTGGACGCCTTCCTCGACGGGCGGCCCGTGCCGCGGCTGGTGCGGCTCGCCGTGCGCGGCATGCCGGGCTCGGCCTCCCCGGACGAGCAGTTGCACGCCGCCGGCATCGACGCCGAGTCGATCGCCGCCGCCGGGCGGCTGCTGGTGGAACAGGCGGTCGTGCCGTGAGCGGCGACGAGGTGCGCAGGGTGCGGGCCGGGCGCCGTACGGTCGACGTCCACCGACCGGACAAGGTGCTCTTCCCGGGCGACGGCGCCGCCAAGGAGTACACCAAGGGCGACCTCGTCGACTACTACCGCTCCGTCGCCGCGTTCATGCTGCCGCACCTGCGCGGGCGGCCCCTGATGCTGGAGCGGCACCCCGACGGCCTCGGCGGCCCCCGTTTCATGCAGAAGAACACCCCGGACACCTACCCGGAGTGGGTCACCCGCGTCGAGGTGGCCAAGGAGGGCGGCACCGTCTGCCACACCGTGTGCGACGACGTGGCCACCCTCGTCCTCCTCGCCGACCAGGCCGCGCTCACCGTGCACCGCTGGCTGTCCAGGGTGGGCCGCCTCGACCACCCCGACCGCATGGTCTTCGACCTCGACCCGGCCGGCGACGACTTCGCCGCGGTCCGCGAGGCGGCCGCGCAGCTGGGGGAGCTGCTCGACGAGCTCGGGCTGCCCTCCGCGCTGATGACCACCGGCTCGCGCGGCCTGCACGTGGTCGTCCCGCTGGACGGCCGGCACGACGTCGACGAGGTGCGGGCGTTCGCCCGGGACGTCGCCGAGACCCTCGCCGCCGCCCACCCCGACCGGCTCACCACCGCCGCCCGCAAGAAGGACCGCGGCGAACGGCTCTACCTCGACGTCGGGCGCAACGCCTACGCCCAGACCGCGGTCGCCCCCTACACCGTGCGGGCCCGCCCCGGCGCGCCGGTCGCCACGCCGATCGCCTGGGAGCAGCTGGACGACCCCGCCCTGAGCGCCCGGCGCTGGACCATCGCCGACGCCGTCGAGCAGGCCCGCACCGACCCCTGGGCCGGAGCCATGAGCCGGGCGCGTGCCCTCGGACCGGCCCGGCGCAGGCTCGACGCGTTGCGTGGGTGATGCACGTACCTGCGGCCCCGCTCCAAGGTTTGTTCGACGCCTACGCGGCCACACGGAGTGAGAGGTGGCCATGACGAACACAAAAAACACATCAGAATCGCAGAATTCACGGAATTCCCCCGAGAAGGAAGAAAACGGCACGGAAGAGAACGGCACGCAGGAGAGCCGGCCGGGCCCGATGGAGGTGCTGCGGCACGCGCGCACCCAGCTCGCGGAGCTGACGGGCATGGCCGCCGAGAGCGTCTCCTCCTTCGAGCAGACCGAGGACGGCTGGTCGCTGGAGATCGAGGTCCTGGAGCTGTCCCGGGTGCCCGACACGATGAGCCTGATGGCGAGCTACCAGGTCGATCTCGACCCGCAGGGGCAGCTCACCGGCTACCGGCGCGTTCGCCGCTACGAACGCGGGCGGGCCGACTCACACAGGCCGGGCGGTCGCTAGGCCGCCCTTCCGAAGCAACCGTTTAACCCACCACAGCGAAGGAGGCACGGTCGGCATGACCGTTGTCCCGGCACAGCAGACCGGCGGCGGAGGCGGCACCAGCGGTCTCTACGACGTTCTGGAGCTCGTCCTCGACAGGGGGCTGGTCATCGACGCGTTCGTCCGGGTGTCGTTGGTAGGCATCGAGATCCTGAAGATCGACGTGCGGGTCGTGGTGGCCAGCGTCGACACCTATCTGCGCTTCGCCGAAGCGTGCAACCGGCTCGACCTGGAGGCCGGGCCGCACAAGAGCCCGGGCCTGCCCGACATGGTCGGCGAGATCACCGAGTCCGGCGCGCGCGGCAAGTCCAAGGGCGCCCTGTCGGGTGCCGCCCAGACCATCTCCGACGCCTTCAAGCAGGCCCGTGAGGAGGGTTCGGGCGAGTCCGAGTCCCGGCCCAGGGCCCGCAAGAGCACGTCGGCGCGCAGGAAGGAGGAGCAGGAGTGAGCACGTACGTGTACGGCATCACCGCGAGTTCCCATCCCGCCCTGCCCAAGGACATGGGCGGCGTGGGCGAGCCGCCCATGCCGGTGCGCGTCCTCAAGGAAGGCGACCTCGCGGCCGTCGTCAGCGACGCCCCCGAGGGGCTGCGCCCCAAGCGCAGGGACCTGCTCGCCCACCAGAACGTGCTCGCCGAGGCCGGTGCGGCCGGAGCGGTGCTGCCCATGCGGTTCGGCAGCATCGCCCCCGACGACGAGACGGTCACCGGTGTGCTCGCCGAGCGCGCCGACCACTACAAGGAACGTCTGCAGGCCCTCGACGGCAAGGTCGAGTACAACGTCAAGGCCGTGCACGACGAGGAGGCCGTGCTGCACCGGGTGATGTCCGAGAACCCGGAGATCCGCTCCCTGACCGAGGCCAACCGACAGGCGGGCGGCGGCAGTTACGAGGAGCGGCTCAGGCTCGGCGAGATGGTCGTGTCCGCCGTGAAGGCCCGCGAGGCCGAGGACGCGGCCGAGGTGCGCCGCGCGCTGGAGGAGGCCGCGGCCGACGTCAGCGTGGGCCCCGAGTCCACCGGCTGGCTGGCGAACGTCTCCTTCCTGGTGGCGCGCGACTCGGCGGAGACGTTCCTGGGCGCGGTGGAGCAGCTGCGCAAGAGCCATCCGCACCTGGATCTGCGGGTCAACGGCCCGCTGCCGCCCTACAGCTTCGTCGAACCCGGTCCGGCCGAGCCGGCCGGCAGCACGGCGGGCGCGGAGAGCACCGAGGGGTGAGCCGTGGGACTGCTCAAGGAGGTCGTCCTGCTGCCGTTCGCCCCGGTGCGCGGCAGTGCCTGGGTGATCGGACAGGTGCTGGACGAGGCGGAGCGGATCTACTACGACCCCGCCACCGTCAGGGCCGAACTGGCGCAACTGGAAGAGCAGTTGGAGGCGGGTGAGATCGACGAGGAGGAGTTCGACCGCCGGGAGGACGAGCTTCTCGACCGACTGGAGACAGGTCTGCGCGGTGGCGCGGCCCCAGGGGACGGGACGACACGATGAACCGAGTGGGACTCGGCCTCGCGGTAGGGGCCGGGTACGTCCTCGGACGTACCAAGAAACTGAAAATGGCGTTCGCGGTCGGCACGCTCGTGGCCGGCAAGCGGATGAATCTGAGCCCGCGGGCGGTCGCCGACCTGGTGTCCCAGCAGCTGCTGAAGAACCCGCAGTTCAAGGAGATCGGGGACCAGCTGCGCGAGGACCTGCGCGGGGTCGGCAAGGCGGCCTCGGGCGCCATGGTGGAACGGCAGATCGACGCTCTCGCCGACCGTCTGCACGGACGGACCGCCCAGGTCCGCGACCAGCTCTCGGGCGTGACCGACAAGGCGCCGGACCTCGGCCTCGACGAGGACGAGGACGAGGAGCCGGAGGAGGAGCGCGACGAGGAGCCCGCGGGCGCCCGCGAGGACGAGGAGCCCGCCGGCTCCGATGAGGCCGACGGCGGGGACGAGGACGAGGAGGAGTCCGGTTCCGAGCCGGCCGCGGCCGAGGGGACCGCCAAGAAGGCGGCGAAGAAGGCCCCCGCCAAGAAGGCGCCGGCGAAGAAGGCCGCGGCGAAGAAGGCCCCGGCGAAGAAGGCCCCGGCCAAGAAGACCGCGGCGAGCACGGCCAAGAAGACCGCCGGGAAGAAGACGGCCGCCGCCAAGCGGGCCGCCGGCGGTGCCCGGGCCCGGCTGCCGCGAGGAGGCGGTGAGCGATGACCGAGACACTCGGGTCGGCCACCGGAGCGGCTCGTGGGGCCGCCAAGCAGAACCCGCTGACCGACGTCACCCACAGCGAGGCCGCCGACCGGCTCAAGGCCGAGGTGCAGGAGTACCTCGCCGCGCAGGCCCTGCGCGTGCTGACCGGCATGGGCCGCAAGCTCGGCGAGACCACGGTCAAGCTGAACGACATCGCCGAGGGCAACAGCCCCGGCTTCGCCAAGCTCGCCCTCGAAGGCGGACGCAAGATAGCCGAGGGCAAGGGGCCGCTGCGCAGCGCCCTGGAACTCGGCGCCTCCCGCGCCAAGGAGAACGTCATGGGCGCCCTGAAGAACCTGGGGGGCAAGGGGGGCGGCCGCAAGCGCGGCGCGGGCAGCAAGCCCACCGTCATCATCGAGTCCGTCGACGTGGGCGTGCCGCTGCGCACCGCCTACGACCAGTGGACGCAGTACCAGGAGTTCTCCACCTTCGCCAAGGGCGTCAAGAGCGCGAGCCGCGCCGACGACACCGACTCCGACTGGCAGCTGAAGGTCTTCTGGTCCAACCGCAGCTGGAAGGCGCACACGATCGAGCAGGTGCCGGACGACCGCATCCACTGGACGTCCGAGGGCGCCAAGGGCACCACGAAGGGCGTCGTCTCCTTCCACGAGCTCGGCGACAACCTCACCCGCGTGCTGCTGGTCATCGAGTACTACCCCAAGGGCCTGTTCGAGAAGACCGGCAACATCTGGCGCGCCCAGGGCCGCCGCGCCCGGCTCGACCTGAAGAACTACGTCCGCTACATCACCCTCAAGGGCGAGGCGGAGGACGGCTGGCGCGGCGAGATCCGCGACGGTGAGGTCGTCCGCAGCCACGAGGACGCCGTCGCCGAGGAGCAGGAGGAGCAGGAGCGGCAGGGCGAGGACGAGGAGTACGAGGGCGAGGACGAGTACGAAGGCGAGGACGAGGCGGAAGAGGCCGACGAGGACGAGGAGGCCAGGGGCGAGGACGAGGACGAGGAGCCCGAGGCGGAAGAGGAGCCCGAGGAGGAGCCCGAGGGCGAGTACGAGGACGAGGGTGAGTACGAGGAGGAAGAGGAGCCCGAGTACGAGTACGCCGAGGGCGGGAGCCGTCGATGACGATGTCCAGCCGGATGCCCGAGCCCTACGGCTCCAACGGCAGCGCCAACCTCGCCGACATCCTGGAACGCGTGCTCGACAAGGGTGTGGTCATCGCCGGTGACATCCGGATCAACCTGCTCGACATCGAGCTGCTGACCATCAAGCTGCGGCTCATCGTCGCCTCGGTCGACAAGGCGCGCGAGATGGGTATCGACTGGTGGGAGACCGACCCCGCGCTCTCCTCGCGCGCCCGCCGCGACGAACTCGCAAGAGAGAACGCCGAGCTGCGCGAGCGGCTCGGCCAGCTGGAGCCCGGCCACGAGCCCGCCCGCGAGAAGGAGGAGGGATCATGACCGGGTTGCGGTACGTCTACGCCGTCTGCCGCCCCTTCGGCACGCCCCTGCAGGCCCAGCTGACCGGAGTGGCGGGCGACCCGCCCAGACTCCTCGCCCACCGCGGCCTGGTCGCCGTGGTCAGCCACGTGCCGGAGCGGGACTTCTCCGAGGAACCGCTCCGCAGGCATCTGGAGGACCTGGACTGGCTCACGGCGGTGGCCAGGGCCCACCAGGGCGTGATCGACGCGCTCACCGTCGTCACCACGCCGCTGCCGCTGCGCCTGGGCACCGTCTTCCGGGACGACAGCGGCGTACGCGTGATGATGGAGGCACGCGAGGAGGACTTCCGGCGCACCCTGGAGCGGCTGGCGGGCCGGGTGGAGTGGGGCGTCAAGGTGTACGCCGAGCCGCAGCCGGAGGAGACCGGCGCGCCGGCGAAGCCGGCCTCGGGCCGGGACTACCTGCGCCAGCGGCGGATGCGGATGCACTCGCACGAGGAGATGTGGCAGCAGACCGAGCGGTTCGCCGACCGGCTGCACACCGCGCTCTCCTCGTTCGCCGAGGACTCCCGGCTGCACGCCCCGCAGAATCCGGCGCTGTCCGGAGTCTCCGGACGCAATGTTCTCAATGCCGCTTACCTGGTGTCGCGCGACGATTCCGAGGAATTCGTGGAACTGGTGGACCGGACCAAGGACGAAACAAAGGCGGACGGCCCCGGAATTCGAGTGGAACTCACCGGGCCGTGGGCGGCCTATTCCTTTGCGGGCGAAGAGGCTTCGGGACCTGCGGGAGAGGAATCGTGACCGTCGTCGAACGCCGTGAGATCGCCCTCGTGGACCTGCTCGACCGGCTGCTGGCCGGCGGCGTCGTCATCACGGGGGACATCACCCTGCGCATCGCGGACGTGGACCTCGTCCGCATCGACCTGAACGCTCTGATCAGCTCGGTGAACGAGCAGGTGCCGTCACCGTTTGGGGAGTTGACATGACCGCCCGCCGAGGACGGCTGGACCTGGAACCCGACACCGTCGAGCGCGACCTCGTCAAGCTGGTGCTGACCGTCGTGGAGCTGCTGCGTCAGCTGATGGAGCGGCAGGCGGTGCGCCGCTTCGACACCGGGGAGCTCACCGAGGAGCAGGAGGAGCGCATCGGGCTCACCCTCATGCTCCTGGAGGACCGCATGACCGAACTGCGCGAGCGGTACGGACTGCGGCCCGAGGACCTGAATCTGGACCTCGGGCCGCTGGGACCGCTGCTTCCTCGTGACTGACCTACCACCTGTACCAGCGGCCCCTGCCGCCCGCTGCCGTGGTGCCGCGTACCAGGAATCCCAGAAGCCACACCACGAGCACAGCGAGTGCAATCCACCAGAGCGCCTTCAGTGCGAATCCCGCACCGAAGAGAATCAGCGCCAGAAGCAAAACGAGCAGAATGGCGACCATAATGTGAACCTCCTGCACTCCGGGTTTCCCGAATGTGGAGATTCAGGCGTCCTTACGGCACAGAATTTCTCCGTGCAGAACGCCGAACCAGCCGTCCTCCTGCCGCCCCCACTCCCGCCAGGCCTCGGACACGGCCGTCAGTTGCTCCCGCGTCGCGTGGCCCCCCTCGATCGCCTGCCCGGCGTACGCGGACGCCAGGGTGCGCTCGGCCCACAGGCCGCTCCACCAGGCCCGCTCCTCGGGCGTGGCGAAGGTCCAGGTGCTGGAGGTCGCCGTGACGTCGGTCAGGCCCGCCCGCAGCGCCCATGACCTCAGCCGCCGCCCCGCGTCCGGCTCGCCGCCGTTGGCCCGGGCGACCCTGCGGTACAGCTCCAGCCAGTCGTCCATCCCCTGGGACGCCGGATACCAGGTCATGGCCGCGTAGTCCGAGTCGCGGACGGCGATGAACCCGCCCGGTTTCGTCACCCGCTTCATCTCGCGCAGCGCCCGCACGGGATCGCCGACGTGCTGCAGCACCTGGTGGGCGTGGACGACGCAGAAGGTGTCGTCGGGGTAGTCCAGGGCGTGCACGTCGGCGACCGCGAAGTCGACGTTGGCCAGGCCGCGCGCGGCGGCCGTCTCACGGGCCCGGTCCAGCACCCCGGGTGCCTGGTCGACGCCGGTGACGTGGCCGTCGGGCACCAGGGCCGCCAGGTCGGCGGTGATGGTGCCCGGACCGCAGCCGATGTCCAGGACCTTCATGTGGGGCTTCAGCGAACCGAGCAGGTACGCCGCGGAGTTGGCGGCGGTCCGCCAGGTGTGCGAGCGCAGCACCGAGGCGTGGTGCCCGTGCGTGTAGACGGCGGTCTCCTGCGGTTCCGACATGACTGAACTCCCCTGTTCGACACGGAGCCGGGACAGGATCACCGTACGCGCGCATGTCGGATGATGAGACCCGTGTTTCACATATTGGACTGACGGACTGTCAGCCCTGCCGGTTCCCGGGTGCGGGGCGGTACACGCTGAGCGCCTCGGGGAGCTTCTCCAGCGTCACCTCGCCGTCCACCTCGGTGACCTCGCCGTCGTGGGCGAGGAGCGTGCCCGGGGCGACACCGGTCAGGTGCAGCCGGCCCACTTGCACGGCCGCGTGGGCGGGGGAGCGGGTGAGCGGGCCCGCGAGGGCCGCCGCCAGCAGCCGCAGTGCGGGCCGCCGGCCGCCGTGCACCACCCGGACGTCCAGCAACCCGTCGGCGAGGTCGAGCCGCCGGCCGGGCGCGAGGCCCACGCGGTGGTAGGTGCCGTTGCCGACGAACAGCAGCCACAGCGGGCGGGGCCGGCCGTCGAACTCGGCCTCCAGCGGATGCCGGCCCGCGCGCAGCACCCGCAGCGCCCCCAGCACCCCCGCCGGCCAGTTCCCGATCCGTCGTGCCCAGCGCTCCCGCTCCCGCACCAGCTCCGGATACACGCCCAGGCTGCATGTGTTGAGGAAGACGCCCTCCTTCTCCCCGCACACGAACCGTCCGACGTCCACCCGCACCGCCTCGCCCAGGCGCACGGCCCGGGTCAGATCGCGCACGTCCTCCACGCCCAGGTCCAGGGCGAAGTGGTTGAGCGTGCCGCCGGGCAGCACCGCGAGGGGCAGGTCATGGCGCAGGGCGACCTCGGCCGCGGTGTTGACCGTGCCGTCGCCGCCGCACACCCCGAGCACCTGCGCCCGGGCCGCCGCCTTCTCCAACTCGGCCCGCACGTCCGCCGGTTCGCACTCGACGAACTCGGCGCCCGGCAGGCTGTCGTGCAGCGCGCGCACCCGGTCGGCGGTGCCCGCGGCCCGGTTGGCGACCACGACCATGCCCTCGCCGTCCGCCAGCGCGGGAGCCTCGGCGCGCGGCCGGGCCGGCGGCAGGCCGCCCGCGCGGGTGGGCACCATGCCCCGTACGGCGAAGGCGGCGCCGGCGCCCAGGGCCGCGCCGGCGAGCACGTCGCTCGGGAAGTGGACGCCGGTGTAGACCCGGGACAGCGCCACCGACCAGGCGACCGGCCCCACCGCCGCGCCCCAGGCCGGCGACTCCAGCGCCACGCCGGTCGCGAAGGCCGCCGCCGACGCGGCGTGCCCGGACGGGAACGACGTCGTGATCGGCTGCCGCTTCAACTGCCGCACCAGCGGCACCGGGTCCAGGACCGGCCGGGGCCGGCGCACCGAGCGCTTGCCGAGGGTGTTGATGGTCAGCGAGGCCAGGCCCAGGGAGGCCAGCCCGCGGACGGCGGCCCGGCGGGCCCGCGGGGTACGACTCGCGGCCATCGCCGCCGCCGTCGCGAACCACAGCACCCCGTGGTTCGCGCTGCGGCTCAGCCGCGGCAGGACGGGTTCGGCGTACGGCCAGTGCCGCTCGGCGGCGAACTCGAACAGGCGGCAGTCCAGGGCCAGCAACCGGTCGCGCAGCACGTGGCGACCGGGCGTGGGCACGGTGAGGTCGACGTCTGGGCTCATAGCCTCGCGGGTACCCTGAGGTGGCCGTTTCCTGCACGTCGGACGGTGCCCGACACCCGGAGGCCCCTGCATGCGTCTGCTCCTCGTCCGCCACGGTCAGACCCCGACCAACGTCGACTACCTGCTGGACACCGCCGTCCCGGGGCCGGGCCTGACGGCGCTCGGCGAACAGCAGGCCGCGGCGCTGCCGCAGGCGCTCGCCGACGAGTCCGTCGACGCGCTGTACGCCTCCACGCTGGTGCGCACCCAGCTGACCGCCGCGCCGCTGGCCGCCGCCCGGGGCCTCGACGTCCGTGTGCGGGACGGCATCCGGGAGCTGTCCGCGGGGGACCTGGAGATGCTGCCGGGCGACTCCGAACAGGGGCTGCTCTACATGAAGACGGTGTTCGCCTGGGCGGCCGGCGAGACGGACCTGCGGATGCCGGGCGGGGAGAGCGGCGCGGAGGCGCTCGCGCGCTACGACGCGGTGGTGGAGGAGGCGGCCCGCAGCGGGGCCGGGACGGTGGTGATGGTCAGTCACGGCGCGGCGATCCGCATGTGGACGGCGGCCCGGGCGGACAACGTGGATGTGCCCTTCGCCGCCGGGCACCCCTTGGCGAACACCGGTGTGGTGGTGCTGGAGGGGTCGCCGGAGGACGGGTGGAAGGCGGTCTCGTGGGAGGGGGCCGTGGTCGTTCCCGCGGGGGAGGGCGGGCCGGCGGGCGAGGCGATGGACGGGGACGCACGGTAGGGGCACCCCGGGCGGCAGGCCGGCATCCGGCGTTTATCGGTTTGCCCTGTCCTCGTCGGCGGTCGCAGAATGCCTGCTCATGGGACACCTCGAAGCCGCGCATCTCGAGTACTACCTTCCCGACGGGAGGGCACTGCTCGGCGACGTGTCCTTCCGGGTCGGCGAAGGCGCCGCCGTCGCGCTCGTCGGGCCCAACGGGGCCGGCAAGACGACGCTGCTGCGGCTGATCTCCGGCGAGCTGAAACCGCACGGCGGCACCGTCACCGTCAGCGGCGGGCTCGGCGTGATGCGGCAGTTCGTGGGGTCCGTACGGGACGAGACGACCGTACGCGACCTGCTGGTGTCCGTTGCGCCGCCCCGCATCCGCGAGGCCGCGCGGGCCGTGGACCGGGCCGAGCACGCCATCATGACCGTCGACGACGAGGCCGCCCAGCTCGCCTACGCCCAGGCGCTCGCCGACTGGGCCGAGGCGCGCGGGTACGAGGCCGAGACGCTGTGGGACATGTGCACCACCGCCGCGCTCGGAGTGCCCTACGACAAGGCGCAGTGGCGGCTGGTGCGCACCCTGTCCGGCGGTGAGCAGAAGCGGCTCGTGCTGGAGGCGCTGCTGCGCGGCACCGACGAGGTGCTGCTGCTCGACGAGCCGGACAACTACCTCGACGTGCCCGGCAAGCGGTGGCTGGAGGAGCGGCTGAAGGAGACCCGCAAGACGGTGCTGTTCGTCTCCCACGACCGCGAACTCCTCGCGCGCGCCGCCGAGAAGATCGTGTCCGTGGAGCCGGGCCCCGCCGGTGCCGACGCCTGGGTGCACGGCGGCGGGTTCGCCACGTACCACGAAGCCCGGCGTGAACGCTTCGCCCGTTTCGAGGAGTTGCGCAGGCGCTGGGACGAGAAGCACGCCCAGCTCAAGAAACTGGTGCTGAGTCTGCGTCAGGCGGCCACGGTCAGCCACGAGTTGGCGTCCCGCTATCAGGCCGCCCAGACCCGGCTGCGCAAGTTCGAGGAGGCCGGACCGCCGCCGGAGCCGCCGCGCGAGCAGGACATCAGGATGCGGCTCAAGGGCGGGCGTACCGGCGTACGGGCCGTCACCTGCAAGGGACTTGAGCTGACGGGCCTGATGAAACCCTTCGACCTGGAGGTCTTCTACGGCGAGCGGGTGGCCGTGCTCGGCTCCAACGGCTCGGGCAAGTCGCACTTCCTGCGGTTGCTGGCCGGCGAGGACGTGGCGCACACGGGGGAGTGGAAGCTCGGGGCGCGCGTGGTGCCCGGGCACTTCGCCCAGACGCACGCCCACCCCGAGCTGACCGGCCGCACCCTGCTCGACATCCTGTGGCAGGAGCACGCCCAGGACCGGGGCGCGGCCATGTCCCGGCTGCGGCGCTACGAACTCACCGGACAGGCCGAACAGAGCTTCGACCGGCTCTCCGGCGGGCAGCAGGCCCGCTTCCAGATCCTGCTGCTGGAGCTCCAGGGCGTCACGGCCCTGCTGCTCGACGAGCCGACCGACAACCTCGACCTGGAGTCCGCGGAGGCGCTCCAGGAAGGGCTGGAGGCGTTCGAGGGGACGGTGCTGGCGGTCACGCACGACCGCTGGTTCGCCCGCTCCTTCGACCGTTACCTGGTCTTCGGCAGCGACGGCCGGGTCCGGGAGACACCGGAGCCGGTCTGGGACGAACGCAGGGTCGTACGGGCCCGCTGACCGGCGGTCACGACCAGCGCAACAGCGCGCCCAGGCCGCCCACCGGCGCCTCCCGCTCCGTCGCCTCGGTCGCCTCGACCGCCGCGGTCACCGACAGCGCCGGGGCGCCCGTGGCCACCGCCGAACGGATCAGGGCGTCGTCCGCGCGGGCCGCCCAGGAGTGCTGTTCGCCCAGGACCTTCAGATCGGTGCGGCGCACCGCCAGCTGGTCCGGGTCCTCGCCGATCCACACCTCGCGGTGGGCGTCGGGACCCTCGGGGCGGATCAGCAGCTCGTCGATGCGGTGCTCACGGGCGGCCTCCACCAGCGCCGGCACGCCCTCCACGGCCATCGTGCGGCCCTCGGCGTCCGGTTCGCGGCCCGCCAGGAACCGCTCCAGCTCCCGCCGCGCCCGCTGCCGCACGTGCTCGGCCCGGGCCGCCTCGACGTCGCCGTCCAGGAGCCTGCTGCCGGTGCCGTGCGGGGCCTCGACGACCAGGTTCCGCAGCCGGTCGGGCAGCCGCTCGTGCACGGCCCGCTTCTCCCGCTCCTCGCCGACCAGGACCAGCAGGTCGGCGCGCGTCTCCTCCTGGCAGACGGTGAGCGCGTCGGCGATCTCGGCCGCGTTGTGCTCCCAGGTGTTCTCCACCTTCAGCTGGAAGTGCCGCTCCGACCAGTCGACCGAGCTCGTACGGTGCACCGGCCACTGGCGGCCGGTGACGGAGCCGGCGTCCTTGCTGCCCAGCGCCGAGCGCAGCTCGAAGTCGGCGCCCTTGCGGTCGACGTAGGCCACCACGCAGACCGGGTCCTCGCCGAGCAGCTCCAGCAGCGGCGCGGTGTGCGGCAGCGGCGCCCAGTGGGCGCTGTCCCGCATCGGCGGCCGGGCCAGCGGCGGGTCCAGGACGACCTCGCCGGCCCGGGCGAACAGGGCGCGGCCGTTCGGCTCGGAGGAGTGCTGCAGGGCGTCCAGGGCCTCCTGCACGGCCCGGCACGTCGCTTCGTCGGCTCCCTGCTCTCCCAGCTCCCGCGCCATCGCCGCGGCCGTCAGGTGCCGTTCGTGCGGGGTGTCCTCCGTGTGGCGGTCGGTACCGACGTACACGGAGGCCCAGGGCCCGGGATGTTCGTAGAGTGGATGCAGAAAGGCGAGATCCATGGCTCCTCCCGCGTGAGGCTCGGGGGTAGTGCTCACCGGGCGGGTACCCGGACCGCATGGACGAACACGACGAGCGGGTAACCACCATGACCGGAGTCGACCCGGACCGGCTGGACGACCAGCAGCTCATGAAAGAGCTGGAGACCATCCACCGCACGCGTCACGACACCCTGCTGTACGGCTCGAACGACGCGCTGCGGGCCCACAACGAGCGCATGGCCCAGCTGGAGGGCGAGTACCTGCGCCGCAACCCGCGGCGCTGGGTCGCCGCCGGCCGTACCCGCGAAGGCGCGCGGGAACGCGGAAGCGGGGAGTCGGCGACTCCCCGCACCTGAAGATCGACGCACCTGGAGATCGACGGAACTCCCCATTCGAGGGAGCCGGCCGCAGCGCGTCAGCCGGCTCCCTCGGAGAAGACGTGCAGGAACGCGTCGCAGAACGCCTTGAGGTCGTCCGGCTTGCGGCTGGTGACCAGCTTGTTGGTGCCGTGATCGCAGATCTTGACCTGCTCGTCGACCCAGGTGCCGCCCGCGTTGCGGATGTCGGTCTGCAGGCTCGGCCACGAGGTCAGCACCCGGCCGCGGACCACGTCCGCCTCCACCAGCGTCCAGGGCGCGTGGCAGATCGCGGCCACCGGCCGGCCCTGCTCGAAGAAGTCCCGGACGAACGCCACGGCCTTGTCGTCCATGCGCAGGAAGTCGGGGTTGGCCACCCCGCCCGGCAGGACGAGCGCGCCGAAGGAGTTCGCCGAGGTCTCGCCGACCACCTCGTCGACCGGGAAGGTGTCCGCCTTGTCGAGGTGGTTGAACGCCTGGATCTCACCGGCCTTGGTCGACACCAGCACCGGCTCGTGGCCGGCGTCCTTCGCCGCCTGCCACGGATCGGTGAGTTCGACCTGCTCGACGCCTTCGGGTGCGGTCAGGAATGCGATGCGCATGATGTCCTCAACTTCCTTTCGTGGCACGCCAGTTCGCCTCGTCGCTCGTGGCGCGTTTCTTGTTCCGGCGGCTCGCGCGCAGGCAGCGCAGCAGCTCCTCGCCGTACGGAAGCAGCACACACGTGCCGATCGCGGCCGTGATGCCCGCCAGATAGCCGCGTGACAGCGGCCGCCGGCGCCGCACCAGCCGCCAGGCGTCCGGGTCGCCCGCCCCGCCGCGCAGCAGCGACCTCACCTGGTCGGCGTGCAGGCACATCAGCGAGGCCAGCGCGCCGAACGGCAGCGACTCCAGGAAACTGTGGATGTGCTGTTCGATCGGCTTGACCTCGCGGTCGCTCTCGACGGCCGTGCGCACGTCCCACAGCGCGGTCGCCTCGTGCACCGCCGCGCCCCCCAACTGCACGGTCAGCAGCAGGGGGTTGATCTCGTAGCGCAGCGTCAGCGCGATGGGGATGCCGACCTCGGCCATCATCAGCGAGTGGATCAGTGACTCCTTGGTGCCCGCCGTGTCCTCGATCCGGGTGCGCCGGTGCATCACCCAGTCGGCCAGGCCCGGCACGAACCAGCTGGGCAGCAGCCCGTAGAGCAGGTAGCGGGTGGTCACGTCACCGACGTCGACGGTGGCGGAGGTACGGCTGATCCCGGCTGCGCCGTTCCGGCTCATACGGCCTCCCGGCCACCCGGCTCCGCGCGGCTGATGTCCGCCAGCGCCGAGCCCGGGTCCTGTGCCTCGGCCAGGTCCCCGAGGCTCACCATGCCGACCGGCATCCCGTCCTCGACGACCGGCAGCCGGCGTACGGCGTTCGCACGCATCAGCGCGACGGCGGCCGAGACGGGGTCGTCGGGGCTCACCACGAGCGGGTCCGGCGTGCACACCGACTGCGCGCTCACCGTCAGCGGGTCGGCGCCGTCGGCCACCGCCCGTACCGTGATGTCACGGTCGGTGAGCACGCCCACGACCCGCTGGCCGTCGGCCACCACCACATCGCCGATGTCCTGGGCCCGCATCAGCTGCGCGGCCTCGACCAGTGACGCGTCCGGGCGGACGGCGACCACCCCGGGCGTCATGACCTCCCTCACGAAATCAGCCATCACTGTGGGCTTCCTCCGTTCCCCGGCCGACCGGTCGGATGCCGCGGCCGTCTGATCCGGCGTGACGCCGCCCGCAGTACCCGCGGGCCGGATGCCTATGCGTCGCCCTCACCGCCCGTGCCGGCGACGGCCTCGGCCAGCTGCTGGACGGTGGCGTAGCGCGCCGAGCGCGGCAGCCGCTCCAGGGCCTCGACCAGGGTGTCCGGCGCGTACGCCCGGCGCAGCGCGGCGGCGAGCTCGCGCGGACCCGCGGGGAACGCGTGCCGGCCCAGATGCCGGGCCAGCTCCTGGCGGACGGCCGCCAGCGAACCCGGCGAGCCGGGGGCGACCGGGCCGCCCGCGACCTGCGGATCGTCGTCGGCGGCGGGTTCGGGATCGTGCCACTCCTCGGTCCGCGTGGGGTGCCCGGACTTCAGCAGACCCTGCAGTTCGTGCTTCATCTCGTCGTCGCGGTGGACGCTCAGCCGGTCGCTTCCTCGCTGCATGACTCCCTCCAGATCTTCGGGGGTGGGCTCCGCGTACCCGAAGACGGGAGGGCGACACGGGGTTTGACCGGCCAAGGCCGGGACACCCGGCCCGGGCCCCCCGCGCCCGTCCCGAGGAAGGAACGGCCATGGCGGTGCTGGCTGTGATCATCCCGGTTCTCATGCTCGGCGTGGTGCTGGCACTGGGCCGCTACGAGGAACTGCTGCTGCCGGCCGAGAAGGCCGACCCGGACGAGAACGCCCCGGTCGGCCTGGCGAAGGGCTATGAGATCACTTCTTCTCACGGCCCGGCAGGAACTCCTGCACCTTCGCCTTGAACCCCTGCTTGACCATGGAGGAGCGGTCGGCGTCGCCCTTGAGGATCGACGCGGCCGTCGCCTCCATCTGCTCCCAGGTGGCGTGCGGCGGGATCGGCGGCACGGCCGGGTCGGTGAGGAACTCGATCACCGCGGGACCGTCCGCCTCCAGGGCGGCACGCCAGGCCGCCTCCACGTCCTCCGGCTTCTCCACCCGGATGCCGGTCAGGCCGAGGGAGCGGGCGAACGCCGCGTACTGCACGTCCGGGATCTGCTGCGAGGGCAGGAAGGACGGGGCGCCCTCCATGGCCCGCATCTCCCACGTGACCTGGTTGAGGTCGTGGTTGTTCCAGATGGCCACGATCAGCCGCGGATCCTCCCACAGCTCCCGGTACTTGGCGGCCGTGATCAGCTCCGCCATGCCGTTCATCTGCATCGCCCCGTCGCCGACCAGCGCGATCGCCGGCCGGTTCGGGTGCGCGAACTTCGCGCCGATCGCGTACGGCACCCCGGGACCCATGGTGGCGAGGGTGCCGGAGAGCGAGCCGCGCATCGAGCCGCGCATGGTCAGGTGCCGGGCGTACCAGTTCGCCGTGGAGCCCGAGTCGGAGGTGACGATGGCGTCGTCGGGCAGCAGCGGGTCCAGCGCGTGGGCCACGTACTCCGGGTTGATCGGATCCGCCGACAGCCGCGCCCGCCGCTCCATCACCTCCCGCCAGCGCGTGACGTTGGCGCACACCGTGTCGTACCACTCGCGCCCCCGGCCCTCGTTGATCAGCGGGATCAGCCGCTCCAGGGTCGCCTTCGCGTCGCCGACGAGGTTCACCTCGTAGGGGTAGCGCATCCCCACCATGTGCGGGTCGATGTCGATCTGCACGCCGCGCGCCTTGCCGAACTCCGGCAGGAACTGCGTGTAGGGGAAGGACGACCCGATGGTCAGCAGGGTGTCGCAGTCCCGCATCAGCTCGTACGACGGCCGGGTGCCCAGCAGCCCGATCGAGCCCGTGACGTACGGCAGTTCGTCGCTGAGGACGTCCTTGCCGAGCAGCGCCTTGGCCACGCCCGCGCCCAGCAGTTCGGCGATCCGCTCGACTTCGGCGCGCGCGCCCGCGGCGCCCTGGCCGACCAGAATGGCCACCTTTTCACCGGAGTTGAGGATCTCCGCGGCCCGCAGCACCGACTCCTCGGACGGAATCGCCGTCCAGGAGCTGCGGTCCAGGCTGGAGGGCACCATCTTGAACTCGTGCGTGGGAGCGGAGTAGTCCAGCTCCTGCACGTCGCCGGGGATGATGATCGCGGTGGGGGAGCGGCGCGCGTACGCGGTGCGGATCGCCCGGTCCAGGACGTTCGGCAGCTGCTCGGGCACCGTCACCGTCTCGACGAAGTCCGAGGCGACGTCCTTGAACAGCGTGTGCAGGTCCACTTCCTGCTGGTACGAGCCGCCCATCGCCGTGCGGTGGGTCTGGCCGACGATCGCGAGCACCGGGACGTGGTCGAGCTTGGCGTCGTACAGCCCGTTGAGCAGGTGGATGGCGCCCGGCCCCGAGGTGGCCGTGCACACGCCGAGACGGCCGCTGAACTTCGCGTAGCCGACCGCCTCGAACGCCGACATCTCCTCGTGCCGGGACTGCACGAACCGGGGCTGGTTCTCCGCGCGGCCCCAGGCGGCGAGCAGTCCGTTGATGCCGTCGCCGGGATAACCGAAGACGTGCTCCACCCCCCACTCGCGCAGGCGCTGCAGGACGTGGTCGGCAACCTTGGTGCTCATGTGCGGGACCTCCCGGACTCGGGGACGCGGTCAGCAGTCGTCTGCCAGCCGAGTCACCCTGGGCGCCTGGGGAAAACATGCGCCGGTGTTTGCCGGGCGGGGCCGGGGGCAGGCGCAGTCCAGTGCTTCGGACCGGAGGCACGTCCGTGGGAACGACGCCCCCACCCCCCCGGTCGCACCTGTCCAGGTCCCGGCCGCGCTCCCACGGTGACCCCGTCCAACCCAGAGCACCAGCTAGGGAGTTGCGACGCATCATGCCCACCCCAGTGAGCGCGAAGCACCACCCGCACGACGACGCCCCCGACACCACCGAAGACTTCCGCACGCTCGTGAAACTCCCCGCGGGCCCGCAGCGGGACTCCCTGCGCGAGAAGATCGTCGAGGCCTGGCTGCCCATGGCCGAACGCCTCGCCGGACGCTTCCGCAGCCGCGGCGAGAGCTACGAGGACCTGCGCCAGGTCGCCGCCCTCGGCCTGGTCAAGGCCGTCGACCGGTACGACCCCGAGCGCGGCAACGCCTTCGAGAGCTACGCCGTGCCCACCATCACCGGCGAGATCAAGCGGCACTTCCGCGACCACATGTGGACCCTGCACGTGCCGCGCCGGGTCCAGGACCTGCGCAACCGGGTCCGGTTCGCCTGCCAGGACCTGTCCCAGACCGTCTCCGGGCGCCGGCCCACCGTCGCCGAGATCGCCGAGCACGCCCAGATGAGCGAGGAGGACGTGCTGGCCGGTCTGGAGGCGCTGGAGAGCTTCACCGCGCTCTCGCTGGACGCGGAGCTGCCCGGCAGCGAGGACGGCTACTCGCTGAGCGACGCGCTCGGCTCGCCCGACCCCGCGCTGGACACCGTCGTGGACCGGGAGGCGGTCAGGGACCGGCTGGCCGCGCTGCCGGAGCGCGAGCGGGCGATCCTCTACATGCGGTTCTTCCGGGACATGACGCAGAGCCGGATCGCCGAGCAGCTGGGCATCTCGCAGATGCACGTGTCCCGGCTGATCAGCCGGTGCTGCACACGGGTGCGCAACCAGGTCATGGACGACGCCGCGTAGCCGGGCCGGTCGTCACCCGCTCGGCCCCCCCGTGTACCGCTAATGGGGCTCGGCCGCGCGCGGGACGGCCGGAGGCGGGCTGTGATGGCTGTGGGCGCTCGCGTGCCCGCACAACGCTGCCGTCGCTCGAAGGAACCCGTCACCATGCGCCGCACCGCCCGTGTCCTGTCCGTCGCCGTGCTGGCCACCGCCGCGCTGGGCGCCGCCGGACCGGCCGCCCTCGCGGATCCGGCCGCGCAGGTCGGCCCGAGCAGCGTCTCTCCGGGCGGCAGCGTCACCGTCTCGGTCACCTGCGACGCCGTCGGCGGCGCCGCGCCCGAGACCCTGGACGTCACCTCGCAGGCCTTCGACGAGGGCACCGTGCGACTGCAGAAGGTCCCCGGCAACGACGACGGGACCGCCGGCCCCGCCTACCGCGGCACCGCCCGCATCGCGTCCGCCGCCGACCTCGCCGACGGCGGCCCGGACGCCGTGACGGCGGACTCCGCCTGGACCGCCGACGGCACCTGCCCGGCCGAGCCCGGCGGACGGGGCAAGGCGTTCAGCGCCACGTTCCAGGTCGCGGGCGACGGCGGCCGGACCTGCGGCGAGCCCGACGGCGACGATTGCGGCGCCGAGGCGGTCGCGGGCGACGCAGGCCGTCCCTGCGGCGAGCCCGCTAGCGAGAACTGCAACGGCGGAACGGCCGTGAAGGACGGGGGCGAAGAGGCGGTGGAGGGCGGCGGCGACGAGATGCTGAAGGGCGGCGGCGAGGAGACCGTCCAGCGGGAGGGCGAAGGGGCTGCGCAGCGCGAGGGCGGGGCGGCCGTTCAGCGGGAGGGCGGGGCGGCCGTGCAGCGCGGGGTGCGGGCCGGTTCCGGTGGCTCCTTCGGCGACTGCGTGCCCGCCCTGGTCGCCGGGGGCGTGCTCATCGCGGGCGCCCTGGGCGCCGCCGCCCACCGGCTGCGGCACCGCCACTCCACGACCGGCCGCTGAGCCGCCCGTGTGACCGGCACAACCCGCGCACGGCCCATGGGAGGGCGCCACCCTGGGTACTCAGAGCCCGTGGGCACGCCCCGCACCGTACGGAACGCCGGAACACCGGGACACCGCGACGTACGGAACGAGAAAGGTCACGGTCCGACAGACCGGTCCGTCCGGCACGGACCCGGCACCAGGCACGGCGGAGGCACGCATGCGGCGGACGGACCCGGAAGGCCACGGCCCCGTCCGCTACGGGCCGCCGCTGCCCGAGGACGGCCTGCCCGTCCTGCCCGAGCTGACCGCCGCGCTCGCCGCCGCCACCCGCTCCGACGCGGAGCCGATCGGCGGCTCGCCCGAACTGCGCCGCAGCGCCAGCGGCTACTGGGAGCGGCGCGGACTGCCGGCCGACCCGGACCGGGTGGCCGCCGGCCCCGGTGCCCCCGCCCTGCTGCTCGCCCTGACCGCCGCGCTCGGCGGCGACGTCCTGGTGCCGAGGCCGTGCGCGGCCTGGTGGGCGCCGTACGCACGCCTGTTGGGAAGACCCGTCTTCCACGTGGCGACGCCCGCCGAGTGCGGGGGAGTCCCGGACCCGTACGCCCTGCTGGAGACCGTGCGCCGGGTGCGTGCCGAGGGCGGTGACCCGCGGCTGCTGGTGCTGTCCGTCGCGGACGACCCCACCGGCACCGTCGCGCCGCCCGAGGTGCTGCACGCGTGCGTGGAGGCCGCCGCCGGCGAGGGACTGCACCTGGTCAGCGACGAGACCTGGCGCGACACCCTGCACACCGCGCAGGGCACGGTGCTGCTCAGCCCCGCCGAGATGCTGCCCGACCGGGTCACCGTCGTCACCGACCTGGCCGGCGCCCTCCTGCCGCCCGGCTGGCCCGCCGCCGTCGCCCGTTTCCCGGCCGGCGACGACGCGAGCGCCCTCCACGCGCGCGTGCTCGACGTGCTCACCGCCCTCGGCGCGCGCGTCGCCGGCCCCGTCGCCGCCTGCGCCGGGTACGCGCTGGGGGAACCGGCGCCCGTCACCGCGCGCGTGTCGGCCGCCGCGCACCTGCACGCGCGGCTGGCCGACGCGCTGCACACGGCCGTCGTCGGGGCCGGCGCCCTGGCCCGCCCGCCGCAGGCCGGCCGGCACCTCTACGCCGACCTCGGCCCGCTGCGCTCGGCGCTCGCCGCCCACGGAGTCGGCGACGCCCAGGAACTGGAGGACTTCCTCACCGCCCGGCTCGGCATGCCCGCGCCGGGCGGTCACCGCTTCGGCGACGAACTCGGCGCGCTGCGCGTGCGCCTGTCCACCGCGGCCCTGCCCGGTGCCACGGACGGGGAACGCGCGGAATGCCTCACGTCACCCACGCCGTTGGAACTGCCACACGTGCAACGCGCGTTGATCCATGTGAAGTCGGTCTTCGACGATCTCCGCGACGACGCTCAGCGATGGGAGCCTCCTCGATGACGCAGCAGTCCGAGTCGACCACCACCACGACCCCGCCCGCCGGGCCGGCCGACACCCCGGTCGCCCCTGTGTCCACGCCCCCCTTCGCGCCCCCTTTTCCGCCGCCGGCCGAGCCCCGCCCGCTGGGCGAACACCGGGTGTGGCCGCGCACCTTCCACGACCGGCTGACCGCCCCGCTGCCCGGCCTGAAGGCCATGGCCCGGTTCGCCCGCGAGGGCTCCGTACGCCCCGGCCGCGAGGGCCTGACCGACATCCCGCGCATCCCCGTCGCCCCCGCGCCGCTGCCCGGTGTCGACGCCCGCACCATCGCCGTCTCCTGGGCGGGACACGCCAGTTGGGTCGTTCGGATCGGCGGCCTGACCGTGCTGACCGACCCGGTCTGGTCCCGCCGCATCCTCGGCACCCCGGCCCGCATCACCCCCGTCGGCATCCCCTGGGAATCCCTCCCGCCCGTCGACGCGGTCGTCATCAGCCACAACCACTACGACCACCTGGACGCCCCCACACTGCGCCGGCTCCCGCGCGACACACCGGTGTTCGTGCCGGCCGGGCTGGGCGCCTGGTTCCGCCGCCGGCGCTTCACCGTCGTCACCGAGCTGGACTGGTGGGAGGCGGCCGAACTCGGCGGCGTCCGCTTCGACTTCGTCCCCGCCCACCACTGGTCCAAGCGCACCCTCACCGACACCTGCCGCAGCCTGTGGGGCGGTTGGGTGCTGACCGCCCCGGACGGCGGGCGCGTGTACTTCGCGGGCGACACGGGCTACGGCCACTGGTTCGCCCGCATCGGCCGCCGCCATCCCGGCATCGACCTCGCCCTGCTGCCCATCGGCGCCTACGACCCGCGCTGGTGGCTCAGCGACGTCCACTGCGACCCGGAGGAGGCGGTCCGGGCGACCCAGGACCTCGGCGCCCGCCGGATGGCGCCGATGCACTGGGGCACGTTCGTGCTGTCCGCGGAGCCGGTCCTGGAACCCCTGACCCGGGTGCGCGCGGCGTGGGAGAAGGCGGGCCTGGACCGCGAGGACCTGTGGGACCTGCCGGTGGGCGGATCGAGGGTGCTGGACTAGGGCCTGCTGCTAGGCGGTCGTCGTACGGCGGATGCGGCGCCAGATGCCGGGGGTCGCGCTGAGCAGCACGGTCAGTGCGACTGCCGCCACCACACCCTCCCAGGGCTCCTTGAACAGCGACCCGCCCAGGATCCCGATCACCTGGTACGTCGCGGCCCACGCCAGACAGGCCGGCAGGTTCCCCCGGGAGAACCTGCGCATCGGCCACTTCGCCAGCAGACAGGCCAGCATCACCGGCAGCCGCCCGGCCGGCACCAGCCGGGACAGCACCAGCACGGCGACCCCGTGCTCGGCGAGTTTGGACTGCGCCTGCTCCAGCCGGTCCTCCGGCGCCCGCGCCCGGATCGCCTCCAGCCACCGCGACCCGTTCTTCGACTTCATCCCCCGCCGGCCCAGCCAGTACAGCGCCGCGTCCCCGAGGAACGCGGCCAGCGAGGCCGTCACGAACACCAGCGCCAACGCGAACGGCGCCGTCTGGTGAAAGGCGACCACGGCCGCCGAACTGACCAGCGCCCCCGTCGGAATCACCGGGACCAGCGCCCCGAACAGCACCAGCAGGAACAGCGACGGATACCCGAGCGCCTGCTGCGTCGACTCCGTCGGCACGGTCGCCGCCGGCGCGGCGGCAAGCCATATCACCGGGCAACCTCCAGCCGCACGCTCTCCCCGTGCCCGAGCCGGTGCACCGCCACCCCGGGCGCGTACTCGGCCGCCAGCCGCACGAACTCCTCACCGGGCGCGTGGAACTCGTGGGGGCGCACGGCGTCCATCCCGATCGGCCAGTACGTGCCGTAGTGCACCGGCACCGCGCTGCGCGGCGCCAGCCGGGCCAGCGCCCGCGCCGCGCGCCCCGCGTCCAGGTGCCCCTCGCCGAGATACGGTCCCCAGCCGCCCACCGGCAGCAGTGCCACGTCGACCGGTCCGACCTCCTTCGCCATCGCGTCGAACAGCCCGGTGTCCCCGGCGAAGTACGTGCGCGCCTCGCCCTCGACGACGTACCCCAGAGCGGGCGCGCGATGCGGGCCGACCGGCAGCCGCCGCCCGTCGTGCAGCGCGGGCACGGCCCGTACGGCGAGGTCGCCGACGGTGACGACGTCGCCGGGCGCGACCTCGGTGAGCGTGAGATGCGTGAGCCGGCGCAGGCCCGGCACGGCCCGTCGCGCGCCCCGGGGCACGAGCAGGCGCGTGCCCGGCGCGAGGCTCTGCAGCGAGGGCACGTGCAGGTGGTCGGCGTGCAGGTGGGAGACGAGCACCAGGTCCGCGCGGCGGGCGTCGGGCGGGGGCGGCGCGCCCCTGCGCCGGCGCAGATGGGCGAGCCGGCGGGCGAACAGGGGGTCGGTCAGGACGCGCACGTGCGAGTCCTCGACCGTGCAGGTGGCGTGACCCCACCAGGTGATCTCCACCGGCACCTTCTTTGCCTCCTTCGCGCGACTCCCCGAAGCCTACGGGCAGGAGTAGGGTCGGCGGCGAAACCCGGAGGTGAGGGGGACGCCATGGGACCGGTGCGGGTGCGCGTGACGGCGATCGCGAGTCTGACGCCGCTCGAGGAACTGGACGCCGATCCCTTCCTGGTGGACTCCCGCAGCCAGCACGCGATGTGCGCGCGCTGGGCGGCCGAGCACGGCTACCGCGTCAGCCGGGAACTGCTCGTGCGGGGGCTGCGGGCCGACCACTGCGTGCTGTGGGACGGCGTCCGCCCCGGCGTGGACCTGTTCGTGGCGCCCAGCCGCCGGGTCCTGGAGAGCGCCCTGTCGTCGGTGGAGGAGTTCACCGCCGAGTGCGCCCGGCGCGGGGTGCGGGTGGAGACGGTGGGCGTCGCGGAGCCCTGCTACGACGCCCAGATGAAGGCCCGCGTCCACCGCCGCCTGTCCATGCCGACGGCCGGCTACGACGGCCGCTAGCGCGGCGTTCGCCGGGGCCGTCCAGCCCCGGAACGGGAATCCCCGGGGCCCGCGCGGCAGCTCGTATGACAGGCTTGGCCCAGGCCCGCATCGACGACGGGCGGGACGTGAGGTGTGCGGGCGTGCGTGGCGGGCGTTGGCGGCGGGTCGCCAGTCAGGTGGGGCGGAGCGTCGCGGTGTGGGCGGTGTCCACGGTCACCATGCTGGTGCTCGCCGGGATCCTGCCCGACTTCCGCCTCCAGTCACCCGACGGCGAGAGCGCCACCCACATCGCCGTGACCGCCGCGTTCGGCGCCGGCGCCTTCGGTGTGCTGTCGGCCCTGGTGTGGCCGCTGCTGGTCCGGCTGCTGCTGCTCGTGCCCGCGCTGGTGCTGGGTCTGCTCGTCTTCGTCCTCAACGGCTCCCTGCTGCTGGTCGCCCTGCGCCTGAACCCGGCCAGCAGCGCCGAGGCCGCCCCCGAGACGGCGGTGGTCGTCGCCGCCGTCATGTCCGCCGTCGCCTCCGCCACCGGCGCCGCCCTGGCCGTCCGCGACGACGACGCCTACCGGCGCCGCCTGTACCGCCTCGCCGACCGCCGCAGACGCCGTCGGCCCTCGTGCCCGACCACGCCCGGCACCGTCTTCCTGCAACTCGACGGCGTCGGCCACGACGTCCTGCTGGCCGCCGTCGGCAAGGGCGTCATGCCCACGGTCGCCGGCTGGCTGGGCACCACCCACCGGCTCACCGCCTGGCGCACGGACTGGTCCAGCCAGACCGGCGCCAGCCAGCTCGGCATCCTGCACGGCAGCAACTTCGACGTCCCCGCCTTCCGCTGGTACGAGAAGGACAGCCGCGAGGTGATGGTCTGCAACCGCCCCACCAGCGCCGCCGAGCTCCAGCGCCGGGCCGTCGAGCGCACCGGCGACGGCGGCCTGCTCACCGCCGACGGCGCCAGCCGCGGCAACCTCTTCAGCGGCGGTGCCGACGAGCAGGCCCTCGTGCTGTCCATCGCCACCCGCAGGCGCGGCCGCGAGAACCGCTCCCGGGCCGGGTACTTCGCGTACTTCTCCGACCCGGCCAACGCCGTGCGCACCGCCATGTCCTTCGTCGCCGAGGTGGGCCGCGAGATCGGCCAGTCCACCCGGGCGCGGCTGCGCAAACAGCGCCCGCGGGTCTCCCGCGGCGGCCTCTACCCCCTGGTGCGCGCCTTCGCCACCGTCGTCGAACGGGACGTCGTCGTCGCCGCGGTCATGGGCGACATGCTCGCCGGGCGCACCGCGATCTACGCCGACCTGGTGGCGTACGACGAGGTCGCGCACCACTCCGGGCCGGCGAGCCGGGACGCCGAGAAGGTCCTCGAACGCCTCGACCGCGCCCTGGCGCTGATCGCGAACGTCGCCGAGCACGCGCCGCGGCCGTACCGGATCGTCGTGCTGTCCGACCACGGCCAGAGCCCGGGGGAGACCTTCCGCTCCCGCTACGGACTCGGCCTCGCCGACCTGGTGCGGGCCGGCTGCGGGCTGCCCGTGCCGCGCCGGGCCCGGCGCACCCGCAGTGGCGCCGAGGCGCGCGCGGCCGTGCGGGCGGCGCTGCGCCGGCCCGTCGAGGAGGGCCACGAACAGCACCGGCCCTCGCGCGCCTCCGAGCCGGTCGTGCTGGCCTCCGGCAACCTCGGCCTGGTCTCCTTCCCGGACGTGCCGCACCGGATGAGCAAGGAGGAGATCGACGCCCGCCACCCGGCCCTGCTGACGACGCTGGCCAACCATCCGGGCATCGGCTTCCTGCTGGTGCGCAGCGAGGAGCACGGCGGGGTGGTGCTGGGCGCGTACGGCGCCGAGATCCCGCTGGACCGGCTCGACGAGACACCGGGGCCGCTGGAGGTGTTCGGGCCCGGCGCCGCGGACGCCGTGCGGCGCACGCACTCCTTCCCGCACACCGCCGACATCATGGTCAACTCCTTCCACGACCCGGCCGACGGCGAGGTGCTCTCCTTCGAGGAGCAGATCGGCTCGCACGGCGGCCTCGGCGGCGCCCAGGGCAGGCCGTTCCTGCTGTCGCCGCTGTCGCTGTCCGCACCGGACGAGGACGGCCGCGACCCCGCCGGCGCCGAGCAGCTGCACCACGTACTACGCCGCTGGCTACGCGAGGCGGACGGCCCCCGGCTACCCCTGCCCGCGCCGGAAGAGCGCGCGGCATAGGGCCGGTTGCGAACGTCCCGTCGTCCGCCCGAAGGGCGTGCCGGACATCCCGTTCCGCCCCACGCGGGGGCGGCGCCGGTGGTACGGCGGCGACGGGGCACCACGGAAAAAACCGGCTGCGCCGGCCGGGTCGCGCGCTCACACTGTTCGTATCCGGGCCCGCGCACCTGCGCGCCCCGCTCCGACATTCCCACTGCTGCGAGGAGTTGCCGCGTTGCAGGCAGCCGTCACCGTCACTCCCGCCCGCATCCCGGAACTCCTGCTCGGCCTCGCCACCGTGCGGCCGGTCTTCGTCTGGGGCGCCCCCGGCATCGGAAAGTCCTCCCTGGTGCGGGAGTTCGCCGAGTCGCTGGGCCTGGAGTGCGTGAGCCTGCTCGGCACCCAGCTCGCGCCCGAGGACCTGATCGGCGTGCCGCAGATCCGTGACGGCCGGTCGGTGTTCTGCCCGCCCGAGACCATCGCCCGCGACGAGCCGTACTGCCTGTTCCTGGACGAGCTGAACGCGGCCACGCCCGACGTCCAGAAGGCGTTCTACTCCCTCATCCTCGACCGCCGCATCGGCAGTTACGAGCTTCCCGAGGGCTCGATCGTCATCGGCGCCGGCAACCGCGCCACCGACAACGCGCTCGCCCGCCCCCTCGCCTCCGCCCTCGTCAACCGCCTCACCCACGTCCACCTGGAGGCGTCCGCCAGGGACTGGCTGACCTGGGCCGCGAACAACGGCATCCACCCCTGGGTCCTGGACCACCTCACCGACCGCCCCGACCACCTGTGGTCCAAGCCGCCCAAGACCGAGGAGCCCTTCTCCACGCCCCGCTCCTGGCACATGCTCTCCGACGCGCTGCACTCCTTCGGCCAGGGCCTGGACGAGGAGACCCTCCAGGTCCTCGCCCACGGCACGCTGACGCCCGCGCACGCCACCGCCTTCTGCGGCTACGTGAAGATCGTGCGCAGCCGGTTCGGCATCGAGGCGATCCTCAAGGGCGAGGCCCGCTGGCCGAACCGCCTCCAGGACCGCGACCTGCTCTACTACCTCGCCGAGTCCTTCCGCGGCCGGCTGATCAAGGAACTCCCGGCCGGCAAGGAGCACATGTCGGCGAGCGGCCGGCAGACCGCGTACCGCGCCAAGTCGCTGCTCGTGCAACTCGCGGAGATCTCCGTCGAGGTGGCGCAGACCGTCATCGCCTCCGACGCCGACGGCAACCCCGTCCTGCCCTCCTGGTTCCTCGTCGAGGCCGCCCGGGACATGCCGCGGCTGGTGGAGGCGCGCCGGTGAGCCCCCGGGCCAGGGACCGGCAGAGGAAACGGGACCCCGCGGCCGAGGCGTTCGCCGCGGGCCTCGCACTGATGAAGGCCAACCCGGCGCTGAACGCGGTCGAGTTCGACGTCTGCCGCCACGAGGAGTGCCGGTACGCGCCCCGCGACGGGCTCGTGGCCGTCGACTCCGACGGCGACCTGCACGTCCACCCGCACCGGCTCGCCGAGCCCGCCGCCTGGGCCTGGGCGCTCGCCCACGCCGTCCTGCACCTCGGCTTCGGGCACGTCCCGGCGGCCAAGGGCGAACGCGTCCAGCCCGACCGCTTCGACCTCGCCGCGCGCTGCGTCGTCGTCAACCGCTTCCTGCTGAACTTCACCATCGGCGCCACCCCCGAGGACCTGCCCACCGCCTACCCCGACGGCGACGAGGAGCAACTCGCCGCGCGCTGGCGGCGGGACGGTCTGCCGGCCGCGTACGAGCGCTGCGGCACCGCGGGCGACGAACCCGACCAGCTGCTCGTGCGCTGGACGCGCTGGACGAACCCCCCGGACCACCAGATCGCGTTCGCCGCCGCGCTGACCCGGACGGTGTCCGCGGCGATGGACATGGCCGGCGGCCGCCGCGACTCCCTCACCGGCGAGGTGGCCGTACAGCGCCCCTGGCAGCGGGCGCTCGGCTGGTTCGTCTCCTCCTACCCCCTGCTCGGCGGCATCGCGGCCGGCATCACGCTGGTCGCCGACGCCGAACTCGCCCGCGCGCACGGCATCTCCGTGGCCGCGGTGAACGCCGAGGCGGGCGAGATCTACGTCAACCCGCTGCGCACCTTCGACGACGAGGAGTGGCGGTTCATCCTCGCCCACGAGATGCTGCACGCCGCCCTGCGCCACGGTGACCGCTGCGGCGCCCGCGACCCCTACCTGTTCAACGTCGCCTGCGACTACGTCGTCAACGGCTGGCTGTGCGAGATGCGCGTCGGCACCATGCCCGAGGGCCTGCTGTACGACCCCGCCCTGGCCGGCCTGTCCGCGGAGGAGGTCTACGACCGCCTCGCCGGCGACCTGCGCCGGATGCGCCGGCTGGCCACCCTGCGCGGCAAGGGCCTCGGCGACGTCCTGGGCGCCCCGCTCGGCCCGCCCGGCGACCACGTCGACCTGGACGCGTTCTACCGCCGGGGCCTGTGCCAGGGACTGGACCTGCACCAGCGGCAGGAGCGCGGGTTCCTGCCCGGTGGCCTGGTCGAGGAGATCCGCGCCCTCAGCCACCCGCCGCTGCCCTGGGACGCCCGACTGGCCCGCTGGTTCGACGAGTTCGTGCCGAGCCCGCAGCCCGTACGCTCGTACGCCCGCCCCTCCCGCCGCCAGGCGGCCACCCCCGACATCCCGCGCGCGGGCCGGTACTTCCCGCCCGAGGAGATCGCCCGCTGCACCTTCGGCGTCGTCCTGGACACCTCCGGCTCCATGGACCGCACCCTGCTCGGCAAGGCGCTGGGCGCGATCGCCTCCTACGCCGAGGCCCGCGACGTACCGGCCGCCCGGGTCGTCTTCTGCGACGCCGCCCCGCACGACGCGGGCTACCTCCCGGTCACCGAGATCGCCGGCCGCGTCCGCGTCCACGGCCGCGGCGGCACGGTCCTGCAACCCGGGATCGACCTGCTCCACCGCGCCGACGACTTCCCGCCGACCGCGCCGGTGCTGGTCATCACGGACGGCTGGTGCGACACCCTGCGCGTCCGCCGCGAGCACGCCTACCTGATCCCCGAGGGCGCACGCCTGCCGTTCACCGCGCGGGGGCCGGTCTTCCGGGTGCGGTGAGCCGGAATGTGATCGGATGGGATCCCAAGCAACAGCACGCTTCGAGAGGATGCACCGTGGCAACCACGCGTTCCGCACACACCGTCTGGGAAGGCAACCTGCTTGAGGGCAACGGTGTCGTCAATTTCGACTCCTCCGGTGCCATCGAGGCGCAGCCGGTCACCTGGGCCTCGCGGTCCCAGGACGCGAACGGCAAGACCAGCCCCGAGGAGCTGATCGCCGCCGCGCACTCCAGCTGCTTCTCCATGGCGCTCTCGCACGCCCTCGCCGGCGCCGGCACCCCGCCCACCAAGCTCGTCACCTCGGCCGACGTGAGCTTCCAGCCGGGTGAGGGCATCACCGGCATCCACCTCACCGTCGAGGGCACGGTCCCCGGCATCGACGACGACGCCTTCGTGGCCGCCGCCGAGGACGCGAAGAAGAACTGCCCGGTCAGCCAGGCCCTGGCCGGTACGACGATCACCCTGTCCGCCAAGCTGTCCTGAACCCCCGCGTCACCGGTGCCGCGCCTCGCGCAGAGGCGCGGCACCGCCTTTTTCGGGGGTACCCGGGACCTACGCGGCATTGACAACAGCCCACTCAAGTTTTGTGCTGGACTTCGAGCGGTGCCCTGGCGGAAGGGGACGGAGATGGCACGTGCGGTCGGGATCGATCTCGGGACCACGAACTCGGTGGTGGCCGTCCTGGAGGGCGGCGAACCCACGGTCGTCGCCAACGCGGAGGGGGCCAGGACCACACCGTCGGTCGTGGCCTTCGCCAAGAACGGGGAGGTACTGGTCGGCGAGGTCGCCAAGCGGCAGGCCGTGACGAACGTCGAGCGCACCGCCCGTTCCGTGAAGCGGCACATGGGCGACGCCGACTGGCGCTTCCCTGAACAGGGGTCGGTCGACGGCACCCGCTACCGGGCGCAGGAACTGTCCGCGCGGGTGCTGCAGAAGCTGAAGCGGGACGCCGAGTCCTACCTCGGCGAGGACGTCACGGACGCGGTGATCACCGTACCGGCGTACTTCGACGACTCCCAGCGGCAGGCGACCAAGGAGGCCGGCGAGATCGCGGGCCTGAAGGTGCTGCGGATCATCAACGAGCCGACCGCCGCCGCCCTGGCCTACGGGCTGGACCGGGGCGAGGAGCAGACCGTGCTGGTCTTCGACCTCGGCGGCGGCACCTTCGACGTGTCGCTGCTGGAGATCGGCGACGGCGTCATCGAGGTCAAGGCCACCAACGGCGACACGCGTCTCGGCGGCGACGACTGGGACCAGCGGATCGTGGAGCACCTGGTCAAGAAGTTCCAGGGGCAGTACGGCATCGACCTGGGCAAGGACAAGATGGCGCTGCAACGGCTGCGGGAGGGCGCCGAGAAGGCCAAGATCGAGCTGTCCAGCTCGACCGAGACGACCATCAACCTGCCCTACATCACCGCCTCCGCCGAGGGCCCGCTGCACCTCGACGAGAGGATGACCCGGGCGCAGTTCCAGGAGCTGACCGCCGATCTGCTCGACCGCTGCAAGACCCCCTTCCACCAGGCGGTCAAGGACGCCGGGATCAAGCTCTCCGCGGTCGACCACGTCATCCTGGTCGGCGGTTCGACCCGGATGCCGGCCGTCACCGACCTGGTGAAGGAACTCACCGGCAAGGACCCGCACAAGGGCGTCAACCCGGACGAGGTCGTGGCCGTCGGCGCCGCGCTGCAGGCGGGCGTCATCCGCGGCGACGTCAAGGACGTGCTGCTGCTCGACGTCACCCCGCTGTCCCTCGGCATCGAGACCAAGGGCGGCATCATGACGAAGCTCATCGAGCGCAACACCACGATCCCGACCCGGCGTTCGGAGATCTTCACGACGGCCACCGACAACCAGCCCTCGGTGGGCATCCAGGTCTACCAGGGCGAGCGGGAGATCGCCGCGTACAACAAGAAGCTCGGCGTCTTCGACCTCACCGGACTGCCGCCGGCCCCGCGCGGGGTGCCGCAGATCGAGGTGGCCTTCGACATCGACGCCAACGGCATCATGCACGTCTCGGCGAAGGACCTCGCGACCGGCCGTGAGCAGAAGATGACGGTGACCGGGGGGTCCGCGCTGCCCAAGGACGACATCGACCGCATGATGCGGGAGGCGGAGCAGTACGCGGAGGAGGACCGCAAGCGCCGCGAGGCCGCCGAGACGCGCAACCAGGCCGAGCAACTCGTCTACCAGACCGAGAACTTCATCCGCGACAACGGCGACCGCGTGCCGCCGGAGACCAGGACGGAGGTGGAGGCCGCGGTGGCCGACCTCAAGCGCCTGCTGGAGGAGAACGCCGACACCCCGGCCCTGCGCACCGGCGTGGAGAAACTCGCCACCGTCAGCCAGAAGATGGGCCAGGCCATGTACGCCCAGGCCCAGCAGCAGCCCCCCACGGAGTCCGCCGGGGAGCACACCGCGCCGCAGGACGACGAGGGCGTGGTGGACGCGGAGATCGTGGACGAGGACAAGGACCACAAGGGCGGCGCCGCCTGACCGGACCCGGCGGGCTCCGGGAGCTCACCGGCGCCGGCCCGCCCCCGGGGTCGGCAGCGCCGCGCACACCGCGTCCAGGACGGAGGCGTACGGTGTGCCGAAGTCGGTGAGGCCGGCGCGGAGGTGCTCCAGGCCCTCGCGGTGCTCCGTCAGCAGGTCCGTGCTGCCGGTGCGGGCCGCGAACTCCAGGACCGCCGGCAGGAAGTCCGGCACCTCCTCGCCGGTGAACTCCAGACCGGCCGCGCGGTAGGCCTCCCCGAAGCGCGCCGGCGGCATGCCGTGCCGCCGGGTGCCGCCGTGTGGCCACCGGCTCAGGTACAGGCTGCGGCGGTCGCCGGCGTCGAAGACCCGGACGTAGTGCGCCGCCAGCTCCCGGGGCGGCGTGAGGGCCGCGTGGTCCGCGAACTCCCGCAGCTGCGGGGCCGCTTCCCGCAGCAGCGGCAGCCGCGCCCGGAAGTCGTCGTCGGGGTAGGTCAGGCAGAGCGCGGCCGCCTGGTACAGCACGGCGTCCGAGGGCATCGGGCCTCCTTCGCATCGGCGCCGGCGGATCGGCCGAGGCCGGCCGCCGGCGCGGCACGGGGGACACGGCGACCGCCGGCAGCCGGTACACCGCCTCGGTCTCCCCCGGCCGCGTGCTCACCCCGTGTCCCGACGCTAGGGGCGAGCACGGCGGCGCACCCGTTCACGGCGCCCGAACGGGTGCGGGCGGCGCGGTCAGGGCTTGCGGGCGACCCCGCCGTAGACCGGGACGACACCCTCCGCCTGGGCCTCGACGTCCTCCGGCTCCGGCCGCCAGCCGTACACCGGGATCACGCCCGGGCCCAGCAGCTCCAGACCGTCGAAGAACCGGTAGAACTCGGGCAGCGTGCGCGGGTGGAACGGGGTGCCGCTCTGCTGGAACAGCTTGGCGGCGGTGGCCACCCCCTCGGGGCTGAGGTCCTGGGTGACCTGGGACAGGATCAGCCAGCTGCCCGGCACGAGCCGGTCGACGTACCGCCTGACCAGGCCGTACACGTCGTCCTCCTGCTCACCCAGGTAGTGGGTGAGCGCCACCAGGGACAGCGCTACCGGGCGGTCGAAGTCCAGGGACTCGCCGGCCAGGCGCAGGAGCGTCTCCGGCTCGCGCACGTCGCCGTGGATGTAGTCGGTGCTGCCCTCGGCGGAGCTCTGCAGCAGCGCCTCCGCGTGCCGGAGCACGATCGGGTCGTTGTCCGCGTACACCACCCTGGCGTCCGCGGCGGCCTGCTGCGCCACCTGGTGCAGGTTGGGCTCGGTCGGGATGCCGGTGCCGATGTCCAGGAACTGGCGCACGCCCGCCTGGGCCGCGGCCCGCACCGCCCGGTGCATGAACCGGCGGTTGGCGCGCGCCCCGCGCACCGCCGTGCCGTCCGCCGCCAGGATCCTGCGGGCCAGTTCCTCGTCCACCGGGTAGTTGTCCTTGCCGCCCAGCCACCAGTCGTAGACCCGGGCCGGATGCGGCCGGCTGGTGTCTATGTGGACGGGTTCGGCCGGTGCCGCGTCGGATCCGGTCATGCCGTGTCGTCTCCCTCGATGCTCGAACGGATGCGTCGACAGGTGCTCAGAAGTCCTCGCGGTACTCGCGCAGGATCTTCTTGGTGCGCTGCGCCGAGGCGGCACGCGCCGTCATGTGGTCGAGGACCTCCAGATGCGCGGAGACCTCGCTGCGGGAGTCCAGGTAGAGGGCCCCGGTCAGGTACTCGGTGAAGACCATGTCGGGCAGCTCGGGCTCGCCGAAGCGGAACAGCGTGAAGGGCGCGTACGTCCCCGGGTGCGGGCCGTCCGCGAACTCGGCGACCTGGATGGTGACCCGTTCGTGCTCGGCGAACTCCAGCAGCTTGTCCAGCTGTTCGCGCATCACCTCGCCGCGGATGCTGACCGGGCGCCGGAGGACCGTCTCGTCCATGATCACCCACAGATGGGGCGGATCCGCCTGCTCCAGGAGCTTCTGCCGGGCCATCCGCAGGGACACGTGCCGCTCGATGGCGTCCGGCCCGGCCTGCCCGATCGTGCCCGCCTCCATGACGGCACGGGCGTACTCCTCGGTCTGCAGCAGCCCGGGCACGAAGTGCGGCTCGTAGGAGCGGATCATGCGGGCGGCGCCCTCCAGGCTGACGTACAGGCTGAACCAGTCGGGCAGCACGTCGTGGAACCGCTGCCACCAGCCCGGCTGGTTCGCCTCCTCGGCCAGGGCGACGAACGCCGACGCCTCGTCCTCGGGCACGCCGTACGTCTCCAGCAGCACCTGCACGTAGGGGATCTTCAGGGCGACCTCGGCCATCTCCATCCGCCGCACGGTCGCCGGGGCCACCCGCAGGACGCGTGCGGCCTCCTCGCGTTTGAGGCCGGCCGCCTCCCTCAGCTCCTGCAGGCGCTTGCCCAGCACCACCTGACCCACGGTGGGTGCGGGCCGCCGCTCACTCACGCCACGCCTCCCCTACGTGTCGAAGTACGCGCGAGCAGTGTGCCACGTTCCGCCGTGACAATCACCGGATGCACGTCAAGGCAGCAGCGACCGCAGGTACTTGACGGTCGCGGGATCGGCGGGGAGGAACGTCTCGATGGCCAGTTCGGCGACCGTGACGTCCATGGGGGTGTTGAAGGTGGAGATGGAGGAGACGAAGGACAGCAGGTGGCCCCCGTGCTCGATCCGCAGGGGCAGGGCGAAGTAGGGGACGTCCTCGTCCGGTTCGTGCTCCTGCTCCTGCTCCCGCTCCGGTTCCGGTACCGGCTCCGGGACGGGGTAGGCGGCCACCTCCTCGTACAGCGCCCGCAGCCGTGCCGAGCGGTCCAGGGCGATCTGGCGTTCCATCTGGGCGAGCAGATGCCCGCGCCACTCGCGCAGGTTGCGGATGCGGGGCGCGAGGCCCTGCGGGTGCAGCGTCAACCGCATGGCGTTGAGCGGGGGTTGCAGGAGCGACTCCGGCACGCCGTCGAGGAGCATGGTGATGCCCCGGTTGGCGGCGACGACGTCGTACGTCGCGTCGACCACCAGCGCCGGATAGGGCTCGTAGCCCTGGATGAGGCGCTCCATGCCCGCCCTGAGGGCGTCCAGGGCGGGGGAGTCCAGCGGGGTCTCCGGGTAGTGCGGGGCGTAACCGGCCGCCAGGAGAAGGGAGTTGCGCTCACGTACCGGCACCTCCAGGTGCTCGGCGAGCTTCAGCACCATCTCCTCGCTCGGCCGGGAGCGGCCCGTCTCGATGAAGCTGATGTGCCGCGCCGAGGAGTCGGCACGCAGCGCCAGCTCCAGCTGGCTGACCCGCCGCCGCTCCCGCCAGGCCCGCAGCAGGGGGCCGACGCCCTTGTCGGCGGCGGCTGAGGGGGTGGCCGAGGGGGCGGTCTTTCCGGTCGCGACACTGGTCATGCGTACGACCGTAATAGAGGAGGGGCCGCCTTGACCGGGGCGCGGACCGCTTCCGGGGTACGGGGGTCGCCTGCTGGACGGGGCGCTCGAAGACGCCCTCGGCTTTCCGGTCGAGTCCTTACGACACCCAGATGACGCTGTTCACCGTGGAGAGGGACGAGTGGCTGGGCGAGGGCCGGGTCGCCGAGCAGGCCCTCGCCATCACCCTGTGCGGCAACCTCCTCGGCACCTGCACGACGACGTCGGCCTGGCGCACGAGGGACTGACGGCTGTCGGACGGGCGGGGGCATCGGGGGGCGCCCCGCGTGGTACGCGCCGGCCGCCCCGACGCGGGTCCCCGCGCGGTGCCGGGCCGGCGGGACCGGCATGGGTCCCCGTGCGGTGCCAGGTCGGCCGCATGGGCGCGGGTTCTCATTCGGTGCCGGGGTGCCGGGATCGGTGTAGGTCCCTGAGCGTGCCGGGGCGGCCGGATCGGTGTAGGTCCCGTGTCGTGCTGGGGCGGCCGGGCCGGCGTAGGTTCCCGTGTCGTGCCGGGGTGGCGGGATCGGTGTCGGTTCCCGTGTCGTGCCGGGGTGGCGGGATCGGTGTCGGTTCCCGTGTCGTGCCGGGGTGGCGGGATCGGTGTAGGTCCTCGTGTCGTGCTGGGGCGGCCGGGTCGGCGTAGGTTCCCGTGTCGTGCCGGGGTGGCGGGATCGGTGTAGGTCCTCGTGTCGTGCTGGGGCGGCCGGATCGGTGTAGGTCCCGTGTCGTGCTCGGTCTGCCGGGATTGCGTGTCATCACCGTCCGATGCCCGGTCGGCCGGATCTGGTCAAGTCCCCGCGCACCCCCCGGTTCGCCCCGGCCGCAGGTGTCCCCGGTCCCCTCCCGGGAACGCTCCGACCAGGCATCCGGTGGCGTCGCTGTGGCAGGCTGAAGTGGAACCCGATCCCCCTGGAAGGAGCGCGGTCATGCCCGTCGAACCGTTGTCGCAGAAGGAGATCGAGGACCGGCTGGCCGAACTGCCGGGCTGGTCGGTCGACGGTGACCGGCTCACCCGCTCCTACCGGCTCGCCTCCCACTTCGCGGCCACCGCGATGGTCCTCCACATCGCCCAGGTCCAGGAGGAGCTCGACCACCACTCCGACCTCACCCTCGGCTACAACACCGTCTCCCTGTCGGTGAACACGCACAGCGCCGGTGGCGCCGTCACCGAGAAGGACTTCGAGCTGGCGCGGACGGTGCACGCGCTCGCCCCCGCGCACGGAGCGCAGTGACGCCAGGTGCTCGACTACGACAAGGAAGCCGACGTCTACGACGCCTCGCGCGGCGGCGAGCCCAGAGCCCAGGCCGCCGCCGACGCCGTCCTCGGCCTGCTGCCCCCCGCCCCCGGCCGCCTGCTGGACGTCGCCTGCGGCACCGGCATCGTCACCCGCCGGCTGGCCGCCGCGCTGCCCGCCACCCGGGTGACCGGCGCCGACCTGACGCCCGGCATGGCCCGCATGGCCGCCGCCCGCCTGCCCGGCGCGGTCGTGCTGGCCGACAGCCGCGCCCTGCCGTTCCCGGACGCCGCCTTCGACGCGGTCACCAGCGTGTGGCTGCTGCACCTGCTGCAACCGCAGGACGTCCGCGCCGTCGTCGCCGAGTGCGCCCGCGTCCTCAGACCCGGCGGCGTCTACGTCACCACCGTCGACAAGGCCGCCGCCCACAACGTCGGCAGCGACATCGACGCGGTGCTCGCCTCCCGGCCGCGCAGCCAGGCCCACGACGCCGCCGACCAGGTCACGCGGTGCGCCGCGGCGCAGGGCCTGCTCCCGGCCGGGCAGGCCCGTTTCCAGGGCCGCGGGCAGGGCCGCAGCCCCCGCCGCACCATCGCCGACCTGCGCCGCGGCTGGTTCGTGACGCTGCCGCCCGGCGACCCGCTCACCGAGCGGTTCGCCGCGCGCCTGGAGAGCCTGCCCGACCAGGACCGGCCCCGCCCGGACCCCGTCTTCAGCCTGCGCTCGTTCCGGAAGGGCGGCTGAAGTCCATCGTCCAGTTGGTCACCCAGCTCTCCCCGCCGTCCACGGAGAACGCCTGCTCCCAGTGCGCGGAGGCGGCGGACACGTCCGCCCACACGAACCGCACCCGGACGTCCTTGCCGTCGTACGTGTCGTCGCCGTGGAACTCGCCGCGGTCGCCGTCGAAACGGCCGACGACCGGTGGGAAGAGCGTCCCGGTGCGGCTGGAGGCCCAGTTGAGCGACCACTCCCCGCGCTCCGGGTCGAACAGCCGCAGGGTCAGGCCCTTCGAGCCGAGATACGGCATGTCGATCTCGTCGACGTTCGCCGCGCCGTCGAACAGCGGCCGGCAGCGGCTGGTCGCGGGGAAGTCCACCCAGTCGCCGGCCGGGTCGAGGAAGTCGGTGCGGCGGCGGTTGGCGACCTCCCAGTCGCCGTGCAGGAAGTCGAAGTCGTGCGGGCTGCTCATGAGCGCTCTCCAGTGGTTCCTTCGGGCAGGGAGTCGGCCAGGTAGCCGGCCAGGTCCGGGACGTCGGGCACGAGCATGTGCCGTACCCAGGCGTCCCGCTCGTGCCCGACCGGCGGCAGCTCGAACACGCAGCCGATCCACGGCAGTTCGGGCCGGATGAAGTGGGTGGGGTCGCGGTCCGGGCAGCCGAGCACGGGCTGGCCGGCCGCCGCGTTGCCGTAGTGCAGGACGTTGTCCCACACCCAGCTGTAGGCGTTGACGTACGCGCCGTCGTCGTTTCCCCGGTGAACGACGACGAAGGCCGCCGGCGGTGTGCTGCCGTCCGGCTCCGGCAGCAGCTCCGGCAGGATCGCGTACGCCGCCTTCTCGACGTCGGGCGCGAGGCCCGCCGGGTCGGCGGTGACGTGGTAGCGCTTGACGTGCCGGCCGGCCACCTCGATCGGCGGCGGGACGGTGAGCAGCTTCTCCTCGAAGCGTGGTCGTGCGGTAGAGGCCATGCGGTGACGCTAGGGCCGCTTCCCTGACATCCTGTGTCAGTGAAGGCCGGCCGACTCGTCTCCCTCCTGCTGCTGCTCCAGACCCGGGGCCGGATGACCGCCGCCCAGCTCGCCGCCGAGCTGGAGGTCTCGGTGCGCACGGTCTACCGGGACGTCGAGGCGCTGAGCGCGGCGGGCGTCCCGCTGTACGGCGACGCGGGTCACGCCGGCGGCTACCGGCTGCTCGACGGCTACCGCACCCGCCTGACCGGCCTCACCGCGGCGGAGGCCGAGGCCCTCTTCCTGGCGGGCGTCCCCGGCCCCGCCGCCGAGCTCGGCCTCGGCTCCGTGCTGGCCGCCGCCCAGCTCAAGGTCCGCGCCGCGCTGCCGACCGGACTGCGCGCCCACGCCGACCGGATCAGCGGCCGCTTCCACCTGGACGCGCCCGGCTGGTACGCGGACCAGGAGGAGACGCCGTACCTGCCGGCGGTGGCCGACGCGGTCTGGCACAGCCGGGTGCTGCACGTGCTGTACCGGCGCTGGGCCGAGCCGACGGACGTGGAGCGCCGGCTGGAGCCGTACGGGCTGGTGCTGAAGGCGGGCCGCTGGTACGTGGTCGCCGGACCCGGCCCGCGCACCTTCCGCGTCGACCAGATCCTCCGGCTCGACGTGTCCGAGGAGGAGTTCACCCGCCCCGACGGCTTCGACCTGGCCGCGTACTGGACGGCGTACCAGCGTGACTTCCACGACCGGCTGCACCGCGGCGAGGCGCTGGTCCGGCTGGCACCGGGGGCGCGGCTGCCCAGGGCGGCGGCCGACGTCCGTACGGACGCGAGCGGTTGGACCCTCGCCCGCGTCCCCATCGAGTCCGTCGAGCACGCGCACGGCGAGTTCCTGCGCCTCGGCGCGGACGTCGAGGTGCTCGAACCGCCGGAACTGCGCGCCCGGTTGGCGCGAACGATCGCCGAACTGGCCGGAAGATACGGCAACGTCAGGCGCGACGGCGGCGACTGAGGGGCGAACCCGCCCGTCTCCTCAGGAGGTTCGACCGTGAAGCACCCGCACCCGCACCCGCACTCCCACCCGCACCCTCGTCCCGGCCGGCACCGCAGACGCCGGACCTTCCTCGCCGCGGTGACCGCGGCAGCCGCCCTCGTGGCCGCCGGCCTCACCGCACTCACCCCCACCGCGGCCGAGGCCGCCACGGCCCGGCAGGTCGAAAAACTCGACCGGGGCCTGGTCAGCGTGCACACCAGCAGCGGCAACCTGATCAGCTGGCGCTGGCTGGGCACCGATCCGAACGACGTCTCCTTCAACGTCTACCGGGCCGGCACCAAGGTCAACTCCACCCCCGTCACCGGCTCCACGAACTACTTCCACGCGGGCGCGCCCGACTCGGCCGACTACACGGTCCGCGCGATCGTGAACGGCGTCGAGCAGGGCGACTCCGAGCACGCGATCCAGTTCCGCGGCGGCTACAAGGACGTGCCGATCAGCCCGCCGGCCGGCGGCACGACCCCCGACGGCGTGTCCTACACGTACGAGGCGAACGACGCCTCGGTCGGCGACCTCGACGGCGACGGCCGACTCGACTTCGTGCTCAAGTGGCAGCCGACCAACGCCAAGGACAACTCCCAGTCCGGCTACACCGGCGACACCGTCATCGACGGCGTCAAGCTCGACGGCACCCGGTTGTGGCGCATCGACCTGGGCCGCAACATCCGCTCCGGCGCGCACTACACGCAGTTCCAGGTGTACGACTACGACGGCGACGGCAAGGCCGAGGTCGCCATGAAGACGGCGGACGGCACGGTCGACGGCACCGGGGCGGTCATCGGCAGCTCCTCGGCCGACTACCGCAACTCCTCCGGCTACGTGCTGTCCGGCCCCGAGTACCTGACCATGTTCAACGGCCGGACCGGGAAGGCGATGCAGAGCGTCGACTACGTCCCGGCGCGCGGCACGGTGTCGTCGTGGGGCGACTCGTACGGAAACCGCGTCGACCGTTTCCTCGCGGGCACCGCCTACCTGGACGGCTCCCGCCCCTCGCTGATCACGGCCCGCGGCTACTACACGCGTACGGTGATCGCCGCCTGGGACTGGCGAGGCGGCTCGTTCACCCGCCGCTGGACCTTCGACACCAACTCCTCCACCAACTCCGGCAAGGGGTACGACGGTCAGGGCAACCACCAGCTGTCCGTGGCCGACGTCGACGGGGACGGCAAGGACGAGATCGTGTACGGCTCGATGGCCGTGGACGACAACGGCAGCGGCCTGTGGACGACGAAGAACGGCCACGGCGACGCGATGCACGTCGGCGACCTCGACCCCTCCCGTCCCGGTCTGGAGGAGTTCAAGGTGGACGAGGACGGCACCAAGCCCTCGTCGTGGATGGCGGACGCCCGGACGGGGCAGATCATCTGGTCCACCGACCCCAACGGCGACAACGGGCGTGGCGTGTCCGGGGACATCTGGGCGGGCAGCGCGGGCGCCGAGTCCTGGTCCTCGCACGCCGACGGCGTACGCAACCCCAAGGGCACGGTCGTCGCCGGCCGCAAGCCCTCCAGCACCAACTTCCTGTCCTGGTGGGACGGCGACCCGGTGCGCGAACTCCTCGACGACACCCACATCGACAAGTACGGCACCACCGCCGACACCCGCCTGCTGACCGCCTCCGGCGTCCACTCCGACAACGGCACCAAGGCGACCCCGTCCCTGTCCGGTGACATCCTCGGCGACTGGCGCGAGGAGGCCGTCTGGCCGACCAGCGACAACACGGCCCTGCGCATCTACTCGACCCCCTACGAGACGACGACGAAGATCACCACCCTCCTCCACGACACCCAGTACCGCACGGCCCTCGCCTGGCAGAACACCGCCTACAACCAGCCCCCACACCCCAGCTTCTACATCGGCGACGCAATGCCGACGGCCCCACGCCCGACGGTGTACACGCCGTGACACGACGGTGGGTGCGCGCCTCAACAGGCGTGCACCCACCGCTTGTTCAGGCGACCGTGCAGCTGTGGTCGCCGAGCGCGAACGACGCCGGTTTCGTGTTCGACCCCGACCAGCTGCCCGTGAAGCCGAAGGACGCGGATGAGCCGGGTGCGACCGTGCCGTTCCAGGTCACGTTCTGTGCCGTGACCGTCGCGCCCGACTGGGTGTAGTCGGCGTTCCAGAGTTGGGTGATCTTCTGGCCGTCGGCGAAGGTCCAGGCCAGTGACCAGCCGTTCCAGGACGTGGAACCGGTGTTGGTCAGCCGTACGTCGGCCTGGAAGCCGCCCGTCCACTGGTTGGTGATCTTGTACGTCACCGTGCAGGCACCCGTGGCCGGTGGCGTCGGGTCGGTACCGCCGCCGTCACCGCCGCCGGTGTCGGAGGTGTCGCCGTAGACGACGCCCCGGCCGTTGGTGGAGATGTACACCCGGCCGTACACGCGCGGGTCGCCGGTGATCGCGGCGCCGGTCCAGCCCCACTGGTGGGCGTCGTCGTTGATGCGCGTCCAGGTGGCGCCCTTGTCCGTCGAGCGGAAGATGCCGCGTACGCCGCCGATCTTCGCGCTGGTGTAGAGGGTCTGGTACGAGGCGCCCGGCGCCGCCTTGCCGAAGCCGATCGTGTCGGCCTGCTCGACGCCGGAGAGCTTGGTGAAGGTCGCGCCCGCGTCGGTCGAGTGCCACAGGCCGTACGCGCCGTCGCCGGCGCCACCCGCCAGCCAGACGTCCCCCTTCGTGCCGGGCAGCGCCTGGAAGCGGACGCTGTCACCGGCCGGCAGCCCCGTCGCCGAGGACGCCGTGAACGTCGCCCCGCCGTCCGAACTGACGTAGAACTTCCCCGACTTGAAGCCGTAGAAGGTCTTGGGGTCCACGCGGTCGGCCTCGACGATCGCGCCCGAGGGAATGCCCGCCGACGCCTGCCACGACGAGCCGAAGCCGGTCGTGTACTGCACCCCCGTGCCCGCCGGGCTCCACACGAACCGGCTGCCGTCCGCGGCCGCCGCGACCGTGCCGCCGCCGCTCACGCCCGAAGGGTCCGTCCCGGCGAACCAGTTGGCGCCGTTGTCGGTCGAGAACGCGATGTGCGGACCGGAGTCGAGGTTGCCGACGCGCACGACCGTGTTGGGGTTGGTCTCGGCGAAGTCCAGGCTCGTGGTCGAGGTGAAGGTGGGGGAGGTGTACATCATCGACGGCACCTTGGTCAGGTCCGTGTGCCGGAAGCCGCCGATGTCACCCAGCGCGCTGAACAGCACGGCGCTGCCCGACCCAGGCGCGGCGAGGTCGTTGACCGCCGTCTCCTCCAGCCCCTGCACCATCGGCTTCACGGTGAACTGGCCCCCGCTGTCCCACTGCGTGAGGTTCTCCGTGCCGTAGAGCGTCGCCCCCGTCCCGTACATCATCCGGTCGGAGTTGAACGGGTCGATCTCCAGCGACTCGGTCATCCACCCCAGTTTCGGCGTCTGTTCGGGCGGCGAGGGGTTCGCGCCGAAGGTCAGCCACGGCGACGACGACACGTCGATCGTGTAGCGGTTGGAGCGGTTGGGGTACGACGTGTAGTCCCATGCCTTCGTCCAGGTCGCCCCGCTGTCCGTGGAGCGGAAGATCTGCGTGTCCGGCCACCAGGAGCTGTACGCCGTCGCCATCACCGTGCCCGGGTGCTGACGGTCGACGGTCAGCCCGCTGAAGCCGTAGTACGTGTCGGCCTCCGCGACCGGGCTGATGTCGGTCCAGGTGCCGGTCGCCGTCGCGTACCGCCACAGCCGGCCCTTCCCGCCGTCGTACGGCCCGCCCTTGTCGCTGTAGGCGAGGTAGAGGTAGCCGTTCCTGGCGTCCAGCACGCCCTTGTGGGCGAGATATCCGGTCGGTTGCCCGGCGAGACGCGTCCAGGTGGCGCCCGCGTCCGTGGAGCGGTACACCGCGTTGTCGGTGTCGGCGACCCCGACGTAGATCGTCTTCGTGGCGCTGCCGGCCGTGCCCGTCGACTCGTCGAAGGTGACCCAGACGATGCCCTGGTTGTCGCTGGCATAGCCGCTGGTGTCGGTCGGATCCTGCACGTAGTCACCCACGTTGGGGAAGTTCGTCACCTGCGACCAGGTCACGCCCGAGTCCGTCGACCGCCACAGCCCCTTGCCGCTGGGCGCGCCCAGGTACAGCACGCTGTCCTTGTTCGGGTCGATCGCCAGCCGCTCGCCCATGCCCCGGCCCGGCATGTTGCCACCGAGCTTGAACGGGAGGTCGGTCTTCTGCCAGCTGGCGCCCCGGTCGGAGGACCTGAGCACGGCCCCGTTGGTCGGGTCCCAGCTGTTGGTGTACGTGCCCACGGCCGCGTACACCTTGTTGGGGTCCACCGCGTCCGAGGCCAGGCTGACCACGCCGGTGTGCCCCCACTCGTCCCAGCCGACCGAGTCCAGCAGCGGTGTCCAGGTCTTCGTCGACTCCTGCCAGCGGTAGGCGCCGCCGATGTCGGTGCGGGCGTAGGCGAGGTTCTTCTCGCTGCGGTTGAAGACGATGCCGGGGACGAAGCCGCCGCCGTCGATCCGGGCGTTCTTCCAGGTGTACGTGTCCGCCGCGACCGCCGCGGGGGCGGTGCGGCCGGCGGCCAGTGCGGGCGGGGTGCCGGCCAGGAGGCCGGCGGCGAGGGCGAGGACGGCCGTGAGGATGCGGGTTCTTCGCACGGGGGGTCCTTTCCGGGAGGGGGACGGGTAGACGAACGGAGGGTTGGTAAGCGCTTTCTAGCGGGGGCGAGAGGTGCCGGGCGACCCCCAGTGCGGGTGGGGGTCGCCCGGCTGGTCGGCCCCGGCGTCAGGTGCCGGAGCCTGTACGCGGAGCGTCAGCGGGGGCTATTCGAGCAGCTCCGCGTACGAGCCCATGGCCAGGGCGATGTCCGCCTGGGCCCAGAACCGGTGATAGGTGAAGACGGGCGCCGCTCCACCCGCCAGATAGCTCTCGATCTTCGACCAGGCCGGGTCGTTCTTGTAGAAGGACCGCAGCGAGGTGAACGTCGAAGAGGAGTTGATCGCGTCGCCGTTCGGCATCTTGCCGCTGAACCCGCTCGGCACGTACACGCTGTCGTCGAAGCGGTTGTAGTCGGTGCGGGTCTCCGGGACGGCGATGCCCAGGCTGTCCTGGTAGTTGTTCCACATGCCGTCCAGCAGCGCCTTCGCCGTCGTCTTCGCCTCCGTGTCACCGGACTTGGCGCCGTAGTACGTCAGCGTCTTGGCGAACGCGGCCGCCACACCCACGTCGTTGGTGTAGTCGGCGACGGTGACGTGCAGGTTGCTGTTGGAACCGGGGTTCGACGCGTTCCAGGTGTCGGGCTGGCCCGACCACTGCAGCGTCGAGGGGATCAGATAGGTGCCGTCCGGGTTGATCGTGGTCTTGGACAGCGCCCAGTCGACCCACTTGTCGAGGATCGCCTTCGCGGTGGCGTTCCCCGTCTGCTGGTAGTACTCGGCGACCCGCTCCATCGACCACGCCTGAAAGCCGAACCACTGGTTGGACGGCGGGTCGTGGTAGACGGGCTGCTGGTCGTAGTACATGCCGTAGAACGTCGACGTCCCGGACGGCGGAGTGGCGTACCGGCCCGCCCAGCTGTTCGTCGCGCCGCCGGCGATGGCGCCCTCGTTGGACTGCAGCCAGCGGTAGAACTCCAGCTGCCGGGTGAGCGAGGTGCTCCAGTCGGAGGCGCCCGTGGCCGACTTGGGCTTGAGGTCGGCGTACGAGCTCAGCGCGTAGGCGGCCAGCGGGTTCTGGTAGCCGCCGTGCACATGGCTGGAGCCGATGCGCCAGGCCCAGCCCGCCGAGGTGTCGGTGGCGCCGCCCCACGCGTAGTACCAGGACAGCAGGTAGTGCGAGGCGTCCTTGCCGGTGCCGGCCGCGCAGGTCGACGGTCCGACGCAGTTGCCGATCTTCTTGAAGTACTTGTCGTACATGGCGTACCGCAGGTAGTCGCCCATCTTCGCGGCCTTGCCCACGGTCGCGGAGACGTCCGCGCCCTTGCCCTGCTGCTTGGCCCACACGTCCGCCCAGTACGCGGCCTGCACCGCACGCGCGTCGGCGTCCGGGGCGTCCGTGTACTTCCACTGCTTGGCATACGACGAGTCGCCGGTGAACAGGTCCAGATAGCCGTTCGTGCCGCCGTACTTGAAGGCGTCACAGGTCGGCTGCGGCACCGTCTCCCACACCGACTCCTGCGCGCCGCGCTGGAAGGTGTTGATGTACGACGGCCCCTTCGCGCTCGGCCCGCCCTCGCAGGTGCCGCCCGGGGTGTCGCCGTAGCCGTAGACGTTGTCGACGTCCTGCAGCCAGTGCATGCCGTAGACGTCGTCCGTGCCGTAGGCGCTCTTCAGCTCGCCCGCGATCGGGTCGGAGCCGACCGGGACCGACGTGTCGAGCTTCGCCGGGTACTCGTTCGGCGTGTCCAGCTCGGGCGCGTAGGTCGCGGGCTTCGAGGCGTTGTAGAAGGAGTTGGTGGGCTGGTCGGCGTGGGTGGGGATCATGTACTTCTCCATGAGCGACCACGCGCCGTTGAACTTCGACCAGTCACCGGTGACCTTGCCGTACATCGCCTGCAGCCACAGCAGGTAGCTGTAGGCCTCCGACGTGGTCTCGTGGCCCTGGTCCGGGGCCTCCACGATCAGCGTCTCCACCGAGTGGTAGGGGATGCCATCGGGCGAGAAGTAGCCGTTCGCCGGGTTGGTGATCTTCCCGTAGAGGTCGAGGAACCGGGCGTCGTACGCCTTCGACGCGGCGAGCTCGGTCACCGTGACCGCGGCCTTGGTGTACCCCGTCGCCGTCGACTCGAAGGACGCCGAGCCGGTGCCGGAGGAGTCCGCGGTGATGGTCACGTTCTGCGCGGTGTTCCAGTTGGAGGGCGTGAACGTGAGCGTCCCGCCGCCGGTCACCGACAGGCCGGAGTTGCCGCTCGCGCGGGTCGTGGTCACGGTCACGTTGGCGCTCGGCTGCGTGGACAGCTTCACCGCGTACGTGCCCGTCTTCCCCTGCTGGACGCCCAGTTGGGTCGGCGAGGCCACCACGGCGGGACCCGAGGCGACCGTGATGCCGACCGGCGTGGACTCCGCGGAGGCGCCGAGGCTGTCGTAGGCCTTCGCCACCAGGGAATGACTGCCCACGGTCAAGCCGGAGGCCGAGAAGGTGTACGGCGAGCTGGTGTCGGTGCCCAGCAGGGTCGTGTCGTCGTAGAACTCGACCTTGCTGATGGTGGCGTTGTCGGCCGCCGCCGCGGTCGCCGCGAGCGGGACCGCGTCGCCCTGCGTGTAGACCGCGCCGGCCGTGGGGCTGGTCAGCACGGTGACCGGCGGCTGGTGGGCGCCGGCGCAGGTGGTGCCGTTGATCGCGAAACTGGTCGGAGCGGTGTTGGTGCCGCTGTAGGTGAACTGGGCGCCGGTGGAGACGGCGGCGCCGGCGGCGATCGTGCCGTTGTAGCCGGCGTTCTTGACCGTGATCGCCGTGCCGGACTGGGACCAGGTGCCGTTCCAGCCGTTGGTCAGCTTCTGGTTGCCGGAGTAGGCGTAGGTCAGCGTCCAGCCGTTGATGGCGTCCGTGCCGCGGTTGGTGATCGTCAGATCCGCGGTGAAGCCGGAGCCCCAGTCGTTGGTCTTGTAGTCGACGCTGCACTGAAGTGCCGCCGCGTGGGCGGGCGTTGTTCCGGTGCCGAGCATGGTGAGCGGGAGCGCGAGGGCCGCCACGACGGCGGTCCACAGCTGCCGTCGCAGGCGTCTCCTTCTGGGGTGCATGTGCTGGTTCCTCCTTGCGGCTCGAAACTGTGGGGAGGGGAGGAGCAACAAGCCTTGAACCAGTGGGAGCGCTCCCATAGTGGGGATGGGGGTGGGGGCGGTCAAGACGCTTGAAGAGTCGAAAAAAGTTCGACCGCCGTGAACTGAGGGAAACTCAGAAAGTCGGCGACCCCCCTGTCCTTCGCTCTGACTTGGCGCTAGCTTCATGGACACCAGTGGGAGCGATTCCATCAGTCGACGCGTCCGTCACGACGCGCCCGATCTGCAAGGAGTCGCTCATGCGACACCCCCCGCGTTCAGTACTTTTAGCCGCTGCAGCAGCGGCTGCCCTTGTCGGGGGCATGACCATCCCGGAGGTCACGGCACAGGGAGCCACGCCCGCCTGCTCAGTGGAGTACTCCGTCACCAGCCAGTGGGACGGCGGCTTTCAGGGTGCCGTGAAGATCACCAACAACACGGCGACCGTGAGCAGTTGGAGCCTGAGCTTCGACTTCGCCGGCGGCCAGGAGGTCACCCAGGGCTGGAACGCCAAGTGGTCCCAGTCCGGTACGACGGTGACCGCGGTCAACGAGAGCTACAACGGGCAGCTCGCGACCGGCGCGAGTGTCAGCGCCGGGTTCATCGCGTCGTGGTCGGGGAGCAACGCCGTACCGACGTCGTTCCGGCTCAACGGGACGACGTGCAACGTCGACACGGAGCCGTCACCGACGCCGACCGAGCCGCCGGCCGGTGGCACGGCGCCCGCCCTGCACGTCTCCGGCAACAAGCTCGTGGACGCCGCGGGCGCCACCCGGCGGCTGCTCGGCGTGAACCGGTCCGGCGGCGAGTTCATGTGCGTCCAGGGGTACGGCATCTGGGACGGTCCGGTCGACGACGCGGCGATCCAGGCGATCGCCGACTGGAAGGCCAACACGGTCCGCATCCCCCTCAACGAGGAGTGCTGGCTGGGACTTTCCCACATCAAGTCCGAGTACGGCGGCGCCAACTACGTCAACGCCGTCAAGGACCTGGTGGCCCGCGTCGAGGCGCACGGCATGACGCCGATCGTCGAACTGCACTGGACCCACGGCCAGTACACCGGCAACTCGGCGGGCTGCTCCGACGTGTACGCCACCTGCCAGAAGCCGATGCCGGACATGCAGTACACGCCGTCGTTCTGGACGTCGGTGGCGGACACCTTCAAAGGCGATCAGGCCGTGGTCTTCGACCTGTTCAACGAGCCGTATCCGGACCGCGCGACCTCCACGACCGCCCAGGCGTGGCAGTGCTGGCGCGACGGCGGCACCTGCCCCGGCATCGGCTACGAGGTCGCGGGCATGCAGGACCTGGTCGACGCCGTGCGCGGCACGGGCGCGAAGAACGTCGTCATGGCCGGCGGACTCGCGTACGCGAACGACCTGAGCCAGTGGCTGACGTACAAGCCCGTCGATCCGACGGGCAATCTCGTCGCCGCGTACCACGTGTACAACTTCAACTCCTGTTCCACCGAGAGCTGCTGGAACTCCACGCTCGCCCCGGTCGCGGCCCAGGTGCCGCTGGTCGCCGGGGAGATCGGCGAGAACACCTGCGCGCACTCGTTCGTCGACCAGGTCATGAAGTGGTTCGACGACCGGGGCCTGTCCTACCTCGGCTGGACCTGGAACACCTGGGACTGCTCCTCCGGTCCGTCCCTGATCTCCGACTACGACGGGACCCCCACGTCGTACGGCACCGGGCTGCGCGACCACCTGCGCGCCCTCAACCCGTAACGTCCGCTTCGGAAGAAGGAAACCCGCACTCATGAGCCGTACCAGAACAGCGATACTCGCCGCCCTGGCGCTCGTCGCCGGGGCCACCGGGACGGCGGCGACCGTCGTCCCGGCGGAGGCGGCCGCGGCCGCCGTCCCCTGCACCGTCGACTACAAGGTGCAGAACCAGTGGGACACCGGCTTCACCGCCGCCGTCACGGTCACCAACAACAGCTCCGCAAAGAGCAGTTGGGCGGTGAAGTGGTCGTACGCCGGCAACCAGAAGGTCACCAGCTTCTGGAACTCCAAGATCAGTCAGAGCGGGGCCGACGTCACCGCGAGCAACGAGACCTACAACGGCACGCTGGCCACCGGCTCCTCGGTCAGCTTCGGCTTCAACGCCTCCTACAGCGGCACCAACGCGGTGCCGGCCACGTTCACCCTCGACGGCGTGACCTGCAACGTCGACAGCGGGGGCGGTACCGGCGGGGGCGGCGGCACCACCGACCCGAGCGGCCGGGTCGACAACCCGTACACCGGCGCCAAGGTGTACGTGAACCCCGAGTGGTCGGCGAAGGCCGCCGCGGAGCCGGGTGGCAGCCGGGTCTCCAACCAGCCCACCGGTGTGTGGCTCGACCGGATCGCCGCGATCAACGGCGTCAACGGCGGCATGGGACTGCGCGACCACCTGGACGCGGCCCTCGCCCAGAAGGGCAGCGGCGAGGAAGTCGTCCAGCTGGTCATCTACGACCTGCCCGGACGCGACTGCGCGGCCCTCGCCTCCAACGGCGAACTCGGCCCGACGGAGATCGACAAGTACAAGACGCAGTTCATCGACCCGATCGCGGCGATCCTCGCCGACTCCAAGTACGCCTCGCTGCGGATCGTGACGACGATCGAGATCGACTCGCTGCCCAACCTGGTCACCAACACCGGCAGCCGGGCCACCGCCACCGCCAACTGCGACACCATGCTCGCCAACGGCAACTACGTGAAGGGCGTCGGCTACGCGCTCGCCAAGCTCGGCGCGATCCCCAACGTCTACAACTACCTCGACGCCGGCCACCACGGCTGGCTCGGCTGGGACGACAACTTCGCACCGGCCGCCAACGTGTTCAAGCAGGCGGCCACCAGTGAGGGCGCGACCGTCGACGACGTGCAGGGCTTCATCACCAACACGGCCAACTACAGCGCCCTGAAGGAGAACAACTTCACCATCAACGACACGGTCAACGGCACCTCCGTACGCCAGTCGAAGTGGGTCGACTGGAACCGCTACGTCGACGAGCTGTCCTTCGCGCAGGCCTTCCGCAACGAGCTGGTCTCCGTCGGCTTCAACTCCGGCATCGGCATGCTGATCGACACCTCCAGGAACGGCTGGGGCGGCACCGCCCGGCCCGCCGGTCCCGGCCCGACGACCAGCGTGGACGCCTACGTCGACGGCGGCCGCTACGACCGCCGCATCCACATCGGCAACTGGTGCAACCAGGCCGGCGCCGGCCTCGGCGAGCGTCCGCAGGCCAACCCGGCGACCGGGATCGACGCCTACGTGTGGATGAAGCCGCCGGGGGAGTCCGACGGCTCCAGCACCGCCATCCCGAACGACGAGGGCAAGGGATTCGACCGGATGTGCGACCCGACGTACACGGGCAACGCCCGTAACGGCAACAACATGTCGGGCGCCCTGCCGGACGCTCCGCTGTCGGGGCACTGGTTCTCGGCGCAGTTCCAGCAGCTGATGCAGAACGCGTACCCGCCGCTGCCGTAGTGCGGTTACGGTGATCCGCCGGGGTCAGTCCGCCAGGGACAGGCCCCGGCGGATCGCGCGCTCCACCGGCGAGTAGGCGCCGTCCGGCCGCTCAAGTTCGCAGGGGGCGGCCGGCGTCAGGGGCGGCTGGGCCATGAAGCGGGGACGGGTGCCGTGGTGCGGCTGGGCCGCGTGCACCAGGAACGGATGGCAGAGGTAGACGTCGCCGGGGCGGCCCGTGGCGAGGGCGAGCGGGCGGTGCGCCGAGGCCGCGACGATCTCCGCGGCGATCGTCAGCATGGAGACGCCCTCCTCGCCGTACGGTTCCAGCACGGGCGGGACGTCGAGGTGGGAGCCGACCCGGATGCGGGTGGGCGCGTCCTGCCCGGTCACCTCGGAGAACAGGAACAGCGTCAGCAGGGCGCGATCGCGCGAGCGCAGGTTGGTGTGGTACCAACGGGACTCGACACCCTCGGGAAGGTAGCTGCCTTCGATGTGCCAGCCCGCGTCGTCCGGTTCCTCCTCGTGCGGGAACCGCAGCGGGAAGCTGCCCAGCGAGTAGCGCGGCACCCAGCGGCCCTCGCCGACCAGCAGGTCGAACGCCCGGTGCAACACGGGGGAGTTGGCGGCGGCGGCGAACGGCCCCTGGGCCATGTCGCCCACCCAGACCACCGGGTCCTTCCACGTTCCGGGATCTTCCGGGTCGTACCCGGTCTCCCGCCACAGCAGCCGTGCGCCGTCCTCGGCGACCCGGCGCGGGAACGCGCCCTCGATCTTCACGAAGCCGTCGGTCAGGAAGCGCTCCACGAGTTCTTCGTCCACCCGGTCATCGTGCCCTCACCGCCTTGCCGTCCACATCCTGTTTTTTGCCGCACCGGCAACAGAAGTGGCCCCCGCCCGGTGCGTCGGAGCACGCTGACGGCATCCCGGAGGAGAGGCTGACGACCATGGCGCACCAGGACCACGACCAGCACGAGCAGCACGGCGGGCACGGCCACCACCATCATCGCCACGGCCACGGCACGGACATCGACTGGGCCGAGATGGCCCCCCATCTCGAAGCCCAGGCCGAACTCTTCATGCCCCTGTACGAGCGGGCCCTGTCCTGGCTCGGCAAGGAGGTGACCGAGCCCGGGCTGATCGTCGACCTGGGCAGCGGACCCGGGGTCGTCTCGTGTCTGTTCGCCGAGGTGTTCACCGGCGCCCGCGTGCTGGCCGTCGACGGCTCCCGACCGCTGCTCGACCGGGCCCGGGAGCGGGCCGGGCGGCTTGGACACGGCGACCGGTTCGACACTCTCGCCGGTGAACTGCCCGGAATCCTCGACGAGTTGGACTACCCGGCCGACCTGCTGTGGGCGGGCCGCAGTCTGCACCACCTCGGCGACCAGCGCGCCGCCCTCACGGCCTTCGCCGAACGGCTCGCGCCCGGCGGCACCCTGGCGATCATGGAGGGCGGGCTGCCGCCCCGCTTCCTCCCCCGCGACCTCGGCTTCGGCCGCCCCGGCCTCGCGGCACGCCTGGACGCCCTGGAGGCGGAGTGGTTCGCCCGGATGCGGGCCGACCTGCCCGGCTCCGTCGGCGAGGTCGAGGACTGGCCGGCCCTGCTCGGCGGCGCGGGCCTGACCCACGGCCGCACCCGCAGCTTCCTGCTCGACCTGCCCGCCCCCGCCTCCGACCGGGCCCGCGCCTACGTCGCCGAGACCCTGGGCAGGATGCGCGAGACGTTCGGCGAGGCCCTGGACGCCGACGACCGCGCCGCCCTCGACCGCCTGCTCGACCCGGACGACAAGGGGAGCGTGCACCACCGGCCGGACGTCTTCGTACTGGCGGCCCACACCGTCCACACGGCCGTGCGCACCGGCTGAGCGGACAGACGCCCGCCGCCCTGCCGGCCTCGACTTCGAGCGCGCCCGACGTGGTCACAGGGGAACCACCACGACCGACTCTCCGGTCGCGCTCATCACTGGCGACAGGCAGCGGCATCGGCACCGAGTGGGGCCGACCAGGTCGCCGACTCGGTCGTGTGGGCTGTCCGTCGGTCCGACGGCGTCGGCGCCGACACCGTCGTCGTACGGCCGATCGGGCAGCCCAACCGACCCCTCCCCCCGGCTAGTTGTTCGCCAGGAACTGCTTCGCCAGCTTGTCGCCCAGGGTGACCGCCGCGCTGTGGCTCTCGATGGGGGACACCTGGGAGTTCTTGAACAGGATGTAGGTGACCCCGGAGTCCGTGCCGCCGTTCTCCGGATCCGGGTCGATGCCGAGCGCCTGGGCGGTGGCGTACGACGCCTCACCGATGATCTTCGTCGGGCCGGTGTCGCCGACGACCGCGTACTCGACCTTGTTGTTGTAGATCACGGCGACCACGCCGCCGCCCTTGATGCCGGCGCTGGAGTAGTTCCAGATGCTGCTGGAGCTGGGCACGACCACGTACGGCAGTGAGTCCGCCTTCAGCGGCTTGCCGTTGGACTGGTGGAACGCGGTGTCGTCCTGGTACCAGGGGTCGGTGTCCTCGTTGCACTTGGAGGTGCGCTGTCCGTCGCAGTCGATGTCCATGTCGGCCTTCCAGAACACCGCGCCGTTCTTGCCGCACACGGGGATCGTGGCCGACGTCTCGTCGTCGGTCTTGTACTTGCCGTTGGAGATCTGGCTGCAGGACGTCACCTTGGCGAGCAGGTCGGCCGCGCTGACCGAGCCCTCCTGGGCGGAGGCCGGGCCCGCGGTGGCGGTGGCGTGTGCGGGGAGCACTCCGGCGGCGAGCAGGGCGGCGCCGGAGGCCGCGGCGAGGGTCAGTGTTCGTATGCGCACTGTGGGGGACCCTTCTGTTAGGAAAGTTTCCTTACCGGGTGCCGTACAAGGTGGCGCTCTTTGCGTGGCCGCGTCAAGAGTCTTGGTCTGGACTTTGGCGCGAACTTCGGCATGGCCTGCGAGCCGGACGCCTGTGTGCCGCCCTTATTGCGGCTGTTTACCCCCGGGAGAAGACTGGGGATAGCGGACATTCCGGAAAATCGCCCGACTTTGGGAGGCGAGGCGTCATGTTCGTGCGCACGGTGTACGCGACGGGCGATCCCGCGAAAATCGACACCGCCGTCAGGGCGCTCAACGCCCAGGGGCGGGAGCTGCTCTCCGAGCGTCCCGGCTACCGCGGGGCGGGCATCTTCGTGAACCGGGAGATCGGCACGCTGCTGGCGGTGAGCTGGTGGGAGTCCGAGGAGACCCGCCGCAACAGCGACGAGGTCATGCGGGAGCGGCGCGGGCCGCTGCTGGAGCCCTTCGCGGCGACGACCGCGGTCGACAACTACGAGGCCCTGGTCTTCCACCAGGTCGGGAACCCGCAGGCGGGCGGCGGACTACGGGTCACCAGGCTGGAGTTCGACCCGGCGGACGCGGAACTGCTCGCCGAGACCTTCCGCGCCTCGGTCGTCCCCCGGCTGGAGACCCTGCCCGGCTTCGCGCGGACCTCGCTGCTCGTCGACCGGGAGCGCGGACGCGGGCTGGTCGGCGCGCTGTTCACCGGCCGGCACTCCCTCGCCGCCTCCCGCGGCGCCCAGGCGGCGGCCCGGCACGAGGGCGCGGCCAAGGCGCACGTCACGGTGACCGGTCTGGAGGAGTTCGAGATCGTCCACACCGAGGTGCGCGCCGACTGAGCCGGCCGGGGGCGCCTCACGCGTCGGCCCCCGCCGGGTGGCGGGGGCCGACGCATGCGGTGACGGGGCGACTGTCAGGCCACGTTGAACGTCGACGGGTCCGGACCCAGGCGCCGGTCCTCGTTCAGCGCGCTGATCGCCGCCAGGTCCTCGGTGTCCAGGCTGAAGTCGAACACCTCGATGTTCTCCTTGATCCGGGACGGCGTCACGGACTTCGGGATCACGATGTTGCCGAGCTGGAGGTGCCAGCGCAGCACGACCTGGGCCGGGGTGCGGCCGTGCTTCTGGGCGATGGCGACGATCGCCGGGACCTCCAGCAGGCCCTTGCCGGAGCCGAGCGGCGACCAGGCCTCGGTGGCGATGCCCTGCTCGGCGTGGAACTCCCGGGCCGCGTGCTGCTGCAGGTGCGGGTGCAGCTCGATCTGGTCGACGGCCGGGATGACCGAGGTCTCGTCGATGAGCCGGCGCAGGTGCTCCGGCTCGAAGTTGGAGACGCCGATGGCGCGGACCCGGCCGTCGGCGTGCAGCTTCTCGAACGCCTTGTACGTGTCCACGTACTTGTCGCGGGACGGCGTCGGCCAGTGGATCAGGTACAGGTCGACGTAGTCCAGACCGAGCTTGGCCAGGGACGCGTCGAAGGCGCGCAGCGTGCTGTCGTACCCGTGGTCGCCGTTCCAGAGCTTGGTGGTGACGAAGACGTCCTCGCGCGGGACGCCGGAGGCGGCGATCGCCCTGCCGGTGCCCTCTTCGTTGCCGTAGATCGCCGCTGTGTCGATGCTGCGGTACCCGGCCTCCAGCGCGGTGGCGACGGCTCGCTCCGCCTCGTCGTCCGGCACCTGCCACACGCCGAAGCCCAGCTGGGGCATCTCGACGCCGTTGTTCAGGATGATCGGGGGGACCTTGCTGCTCACGAGCTCTTGATCCTTACGGTTGCCGGTCAGGTCGTACTCCTATCGTCAACGATCACGGGCCGTACTGCATTCCTGACCGCGGAATCTGCCGGAACCGATCGGCTGGTCGGCCCGCGGGGTCGAAGTTTGGCCAAAAACGCATCCGATGTCTTCGGTCCGGACCATTGACCGTCGGCCGTCGTGCCGCAACTCTGGATCGCGCCATCGAACGAGTCGGTGAACTCGGTGCATGAATGTGAACACCCAGCGCCTGTTCGGGCATCTGAGACCCCCCACCCCGCAGGGAAGCAGGTACAGCCGCATGAACGCGAGGCTCGCTCACGCCCTCCAGATGGAAGCGTCCCACCCGGAGACGCAAGAGACATCCGATGAAAAGGTCTGACAGAGTCCCGGTCGCGCGGTCGCCTGCCGGGGGCGCGTCCTGGATGCGTGGCCCCCGCCGCACCCACCACCTCGTACGCGACCTCGTGCAGGGACCGCGCGGCGCGTTCGCGTACGCCTACCGAGAGGCAGCCACATGAGACGACGACGCCTGCGCACGGTCCTGGCGACCGTGGCCCTGGCCACCGCCTCCCTGCTCACCCTGTCCGCCGCCGCACCCGCGCCGACTGCCTCGACCACCCCCGCCGCCCGCCGCCCGGCCGCGGCGGCCGACTGGTCCGTCGCGGTCGTCGACTCCACCACGGCCCGCTACACGCCGAGCACCATCGGCGGCTGGTCCTACCCGGTCGGCCTCTACCTCTACGGCCAGTACCTCACCTACCGGCGCACGCACAACGCCCGCTATCTGACGTACATCAAGGACTACGTCGACCGGTTCGTGAAGAGCGACGGCTCGATCGACCAGTCCTTCAACAACCTGGACAGCATGCAGGCCGGCCGCCTCCTGGTGATCCTGCACCACGAGACGGGCCAGGACCGCTACCGCAAGGCCGCCCGGAAGATCCGCGACCGCCTGGACACCTACCCGCGCACCGGCGACGGCGGCTTCTGGCACGCCGACAACTCCAGCCGCGCCCACCAGCTGTGGGCGGACGGCGTCTACATGGTGAACCCGTTCCTCGTCGAGTACGGCAAGGAGTTCGGCGACAGCGCGTACACGAACGACGAGGCGGCCAGGCAGCTGTACGTCTACGGCAGTCATCTGCAGGTCGCGAACGGGCTGCTCAGGCACGCCTACGACGAGTCCAGGAGCGCGAGCTGGGCGGACCCGCAGACCGGGCTGGCGCCCGAGCACTGGTGCCGGGCCGTCGGCTGGTACGCGATGGCGCTCGTCAACGTGCTCGACGCCATCCCCGCGGACCACCCGCGCCGCGGCCGGCTGCTGACGATCTTCCAGAAGCTGGCGGCCGGCCTGGAGAAGTACCAGGACCCCGCGACGGGCCGCTGGTTCCAGGTGATCGACAAGGGCGGACGCAGCGACAACTGGACCGAGACGTCCTGCTCCAGCATGTTCGCCTACGCCCTCGCGCGCGGCGCCCGGCAGCACTACCTCGACCCGCACTACGCCGACGTCGCCCGCCGGGCCTACCAGGGCGTGCTCGCCGAGCTCACGGTCGGCGCGGACGGCCGCACGAACCTCGCCGACATCTCCGTCGGCACCAACGTCGGCGACTACGCGTACTACGTCGCCCGCACCCGGGCCACGAACGACCTCCACGGGCTCGGGGCCTTCCTGATCATGAACGAGCAACTGCGAGGTGATTCAGTGTCATGAGCACAACATCCAGAAGGGCGGTTCTCGGAGCCGCGCTCGCCGGTGCGGCCGGTGCCGCCGTCGGTCTGCCCGCGACCGCCGCGCACGCCGCGTCCTGGCAGCTGAAGTGGTCCCCCTCGGCGAGCGGTGACGGACTCGGTGCCTTCGAGACGGTCGAGGACGACCGCGCCGACTCGCATCCCGCCGGGCATCCGCACATCTTCGCCACCGGCAACAACTGGCGCTTCAACATGCACATGGTCGACCGGGACACCTCGACCGACCGCCAGCGCCAGGAGGTCACCGGTCTGCGCACGAGCGGCAGCAGTTACCTGAAGTGGACCTCGGGCCAGACCTGGCGGGTCACCTACTCGATGTACATCCCGAGCTCGCTGAGGGCGACCACCACCTTCACCCACATCATGCAGATGAAGCAGCCCGGTGCCGGTTCCTCCCCGATCGTCACGCAGTCGCTGCGGCGGGTGAGCGGCAAGCAGACCATCGAGCTGACCCTGCCCATCTCCGGCACCCTCATCGGCCGCACGGACCTCGACCCGCTGCACGACCAATGGACCGACGTCGACTTCCAGATCAAGGTCGGCAACGGCTCTGCGGGTTCCGTGCGCTGGATCCTGAAGTCCGGCGGCTCGACGGTCGTCGACGCGTCGAAGACGGGCGTCGACACGTTCCTCGCCGACCGGGTGCGGCCGAAGTGGGGCATCTACCGCTCCCTCGGCGACACCTCCGGGTCCCTGCAGGACACCTACCTCCTGCTCACCAACCTCCGCGGCTACCAACTCGTGTGAGGAGCCGTCACATGAAACCCCCCACCGGTCCGGGCCGCCGAGCGGCGGCCGTCATCCTGTTCGTGGTGGCCGTGGTCCTCGGCCTCACCCACCCCGCGGCCCTCGCGTCCCCGGTCGGCGCCCCCCGCGCCGCAGCCGAGTACAACGTGCGCGACTACGGCGCCAAGGGCGACGGCTCCAGCAACGACAGCCCGGCCATCGACAAGGCCATCACGGCCGCGAACGCGGCCGGGGGCGGCACCGTCCGGTTCCCCTCCGGCACCTACAAGTCCAAGAACACCATCCACATGAAGAGCCACGTGACGCTCCGGCTCGACAAGGGCGCCACCCTCCAGGGCTCCAGCGCGGACACCTACGACAAGGCCGAGTCCAATCCGTACGACTCCTACCAGGACTACGGCCACAGCCACTTCCACGACGCGATGATCTACGGCGACAAGCTGACCGACATCGGCTTCGTCGGCCAGGGCGTCATCGACGGCGCGGGCAACCTGATCACGGGCAACCCGAAGACCGGCGAGGCCGACAAGATCATCTCGCTGACCCGCTGCGACGGGCTCAGGATCGGCGACGGTCTCACGCTGCGCCGGGGCGGCCACTTCGCGGCCCTCGTCAACGGCTGCACCAACGTCACCTCCGACCACCTGACCATCGACACCGCGAGCGACCGCGACGGCTGGAACGTCATCTCCACCACCAACGCGACGATCACCAACGCCACCATCCACGCCAACGACGACGCTCTGGTGTTCAAGAGCGACTACGCGCTCGGTGCGAAGCTGCCCAACGGGCATGTGCGGGTGAGCGGTTCGACCCTCGGCGCCAAGTGCTGCAACGCCCTGATGTTCGGCTCCGAGACCTGCGGCGACTTCTCGGACTACCAGTTCGAGAACATCCGCATCGACGGCGCCGACAAGTCCGGCCTCGGCATGGTCTCGATGGACGGCGCGAAGATCTCCGACGTCCACTACCGGAACATCACCATGACGAACGTCCACTCGCCGATCATGGAGAAGATCGGCACCCGGAAGCGGTGTGGCAACAGTCCCGGCATCGGCTCGATCGGCAACGTCACGTACGACGACATCACCGCGACCGGCAACAGCCCCTCCTTCAGCCCGACCCTGTGGGGCGAGTCCGGGCACCGCATCAACGGCGTGACCTTCACCAACGTCGACATCACGGTCCCCGGCGGCAACGGCACCATGTCCACGGGCGTGCCCAGCAACGACTCCACCGACTACAACCCCAAGAGCATCGGCACCCGGCCCGCCTACGGCTGGTACCTGCACAACGCCGACAACGTGCAGTTCACCGACAGCTCGGTGAAGTTCGCCTCGAACGACGGCCGGCCCGCCTTCATCGCCAACGCGGCCAGCGGCATCCGGCTCACCCGGTTCACCGCGCAGAAGGGCGGCAACTCGCCCTTCGACGTGGGCTTCCAGGACGTCACCGGCGGCTGCCTGACGGACAGCCACAACACCTCCGGCGGTGCCCTGCGCGTCTCGGGAAGCCAGAACTGCGGCAGCGGCACGGCGGTCAAGCCGCTCGACCTGCAAAACCCCCGCCAGGACTTCCTCCGCGCCTCCGTCGGCGGCCTGTTCCTGCACTGGGGCCTGCGCACCGCACCGGCCCACACCAGCTGCACCGCCTGGGAGAACGACGTCACGAGCGGCGGCTGGAGCCCGGACTACTGGGTGAACGAGGCACAGAAGCTGCACACCCAGTACCTGGTTCTCGCCACCTTCCACAGCCGCCTCGGCTACGCCCGCCCCTGGCCGTCGAAGATCCCCGGATCCTGCGCCACCAAGCGGAACTTCCTCGGCGAGCTGATCACCGCCGCCAAGGCCAGGGGCATGAAGGTCATCCTCTACATGACCAACGACCCGCAGTGGCACGACGAGGGCGGCCACGAGTGGCTGGACTCGGCCGCCTACTCCGCCTACAAGGGCAGGAACGTCGACCTGACCACCAACGACGGCTTCGGGCAGTTCAGTTACGACAACTTCTTCGAGGTCATGGACCGCTATCCCGACCTCGGCGGCTTCTGGATCGACAACGACAACTCCTACTGGGAGAGCCACAACCTCTACCAGCAGATCTACGACAAGCGCCCGAACTACACGCTCAGCAACAACAACGAAGACACGCCGATCATGGACATGATCAGCAATGAGCAGAAGACGGGCATGACCCCCGCCTACGACTACCCGCAGGCCGTCTACACCGCCCAACCCCGCCTGACCGAGGCCGACTTCAAACTGCCCTCGACCGGCGCGTGGTGGTACGACGGCTCGAACCCCTCCGTCGACCGCGCGCTCACCCTCGGCCGCCTCATCACCAACGCCGGCTCGTCGGTCAAGGCACTCATGGCCGAGACGGCCCAGGTCAACGGCAAGTTCCCGGCCAACCAGGCCTCCTTCAACACCTTCGCGGACTCCTATCTCGACCCCATCTGGGAGTCCCTGCACGGCACCGAGGGCGGCGGCTACATGTACGGCGGCCTCAAGCCCGGCGCCTGGAACGACGGCGCGTACGGGGTGACGACCATCGCCAAGGACGACGCGAACCGGCAGTACATCCACGTCCTGACCCCGCCCAGCACCAGCACGCTGCGCGTGCGGGACAACGGCTACCGCATCGCTTCCGTCACCAACCTCCGTACCGGCAGGGCGGTTTCCTGGTCCCAGTCGGGCGGTGTGCTGTCCCTGACGGGACTCGGCGACTGGGACCCGTACGACACCGTCTTCAAGGTGACCACCGCCGGCCGCCAGGGCATCCTCACCGGCGTCAAGGTGAGCGCGAGCGCCTCCGCGAGCGGCCACGCCGCGTCGGCGGCCGGTGACGGCGACTACCTCACCTACTGGGACGACGACAAGACCCTGCCCGTGAACCTCACCTTCGACCTCGGCTCGGCGAAGAAGGTGCAGTACATCGGGCTCAACCAGCGCGAGGACTCCGTGGCCTACGCCCGTTCGGGCACCGAGCAGTCGGCGCGGATCAAGGACTACAAGGTGTTCCTCGGCAACGACGGCTCGACCTGGGGCAGCGCCGTCAAGTCCGGTCGGCTGCCCAGCCGTCGGGGCATCCAGGGCATCGACCTCACCGCCACCACCGCCCGCTACGTCCGGCTCGAGGTCGACACCACCTGGGCCGCCTCCAGCGACACCACCCGCTACAAGCGACTGCGCGTCGACGAGGCGTGGATCGGCACGGCGTACGCGGCGCCCGCGAACGGGGGACGGTCATGATCCGGGTCGGATCGCTCACGGCCGCGGCGGCCGGGCTGCTCGTGGCGGCCGCCGTGCCGCTGGCGGGTGTCACCGCCCACCCGGCCACCGCCTCCGACAACGGCCAGTCGGTCCGGCCCGCGATGGGCTGGTCCAGCTGGAGCTTCGTGCGCCGCTGGCCCACCGAGGCGAAGATCGAGGCGCAGGCCGACGCGCTGGTCTCCAGCGGTCTGAAGGACCACGGCTTCGTCTACGTCAACCTCGACGACTTCTGGCAGAAGTGCGACAGCAACGGCTTCGTCGTCGACGGCTACGGCCGCTGGGCCGTCGACACCTCCAAGTTCCCGGACGGCATCAAGGGGCTGGCGGACTACGTCCACTCCAAGGGGCTGAAGTTCGGCTTCTACGTCACCCCCGGCATCGCGAAGAACGCCGTCACCAAGAACACGCCGATCGAGGGGACCTCCTACCACGCGAAGGACATCGCGGACACGTCCAGGACCGAGAAGAACTACAACTGCAAGAACATGTACTACATCGACTACTCCAGGCCGGGCGCCCAGGAGTTCGTGAACTCCTGGGCCAGGCAGTTCGCTTCGTGGGGAGTCGACTACCTGAAGATCGACGGCGTGGGCAGCGCGGACGTCCCCGACGTCCAGGCCTGGGACAAGGCGCTGCGGGCGAGCCGACGGCCCGTCAACTTCGCGCTCTCCAACAACCTGCCGATCGCCGACGCCGCCACCTGGCGGAAACTGGCCAACAGTTGGCGCACCCAGGGCGACGTCGAGTGCTACTGCGGGCCGGGGAGCAACGGCAGCGGCTATCCCCTCACCGACTGGTCCCACGTCTCCAAGCGCTTCGACTCGGCCGCCTCCTGGCAGCCGTACGCCGGACCCGGCGGCTGGAACGACCTGGACTCGCTGGAGGTCGGCAACGGCGACCAGGTGGGCCTCACCGCCGACCAGCGGCGCTCCCACTTCACCCTGTGGGCGATGGCCGCCTCGCCGCTGCTGCTCGGCACCGACCTCACGCACCTGGACTCCGTCGACAAGGCGATGCTGACCAACGACCGGCTGATCGGCGTCGACCAGGACGGGGTCGCCGCGAAGCGGATCGTGAGCAGCGGCGTCACACAGGTCTGGAGCAAGAAGGAGAGCGACGGGCAGTACGTCGTGGCCCTGTTCAACACCGGGACCTCGGGCAACGCGACGGTGAGCGTGAACTGGTCGCAGGTCGGCTTCAGCGGCTCGGGTGACGTGACCGACCTCTGGTCCGGCTCCCACAAGGGCGTGATCGCCGACTCCTACAGCGCGACCCTGCGTCCGGGCGAGACCAGGCTCATCCGCGTCAAGCCCGTCAGCCGCAACCCCAAGAGGGACGGCTCCACCGGCGTCGACGGGATCAAGCGGGCCGCGAACTCCGCTCCGGCGAACGACGCCCGGTGCGTCATGCCGTGCGACTCCATGCCCGCCTACGCCCGGCAGCACCACATCGGACGGCTCACCCACTGGGCCGTCAACCGTGACCGGGCCTCCGGCTCGGGCACCGACGGCGATGCCTGCAACGGCGTGTCGCAGCAGTCGTACGACCACCTCAAGGTCTTCACCCAGTACCCGGGCCGAGGGGAACAACCGTGACCATCAGAAGAGTTCTGCCGTACGGCGTCGCCGCGGCCCTGGCGCTGCCGCTCGCCGGTCTGGGCCAGGGCAGCGCGCTCGCCGCCACCGACTACCAGGCCGAGGACGCGACCATCTCGCAGGGCACCGTGGCCAGCAACCACACCGGGTACACCGGCATCGGATTCGTCGACTACACCAACGTCAAGGGCTCCTACGTGGAGTTCACGGTGAGCGCGGCCGCCGCCGGCACCTCCGCCGTCACCCTCCGGTACGCCAACGGCACCTCCACCGACCGGCCGATGGACATCTCCGTCGGCGGCACGGTCGTCGCCTCCGGAGTGTCCTTCCCGGCCACCGCCGACTGGAACACCTGGGCGACGAAGACCGTCACCGTCCCGCTGAGCGCGGGCTCCAACAAGGTCCGCGCGACCGCGACCACCGCCAACGGCGGCCCCAACCTCGACCGCGTCAGCGTCGACGCGGCGGCCGACACCCAGGCCCCGACCCGCCCCGGACAGCCCGCCTGCTCCGACATCGGCGAGAGCGGGCTCACCCTGGCCTGGGGCGCGTCCACCGACAACGTGGGCGTGACGGCGTACGACATCTACGAACACGGCAACAAGATCGGCGAGGCGCCGGGGAGTTCGACCTCGAAGGCGCTGACCGGGCTGACGCCGAACACCACCTACAACCTCACCGTGATCGCCCGGGACGCGGCCGGCAACACCTCCGCGGCCAGCCCGGTCGTCGACTGCACCACCAAGCCCAGCTCCGACACCACCGCGCCGAGCAGGCCGGGCACCCTGTCCGCCTCGGGCGTGACCGCCAACAGCGCCGATCTGAGCTGGGGCGCCTCGACCGACGACAAGGGGGTCGTCGCCTACGACGTGCGCAGCGACACGACCGTGTACAAGACGGTCACCGGTGGCACGTCGACCACGCTCACCGGGCTCGCCTGCAACAGCCCGTACAGCCTGAACGTCGTCGCCCGGGACGCGGCCGGCAACGTCTCGGAGCCGAGCAACACCGTCACCTTCACCACCAAGGCGTGCGCGACCGACGGCGGCGTCCCCTCCTCGATCGCGACGCTCTCCACCGGCTGGACCATCCCCTGGGGCACCTACTGGATGCCCGACGGCAAGACCGCCCTGGTCACCGAGCGGGACGACTTCCGCGTCTGGAAGGTCACCAAGGACGGCACGCGGACGCAGGTCGGCACCGTCCCCAACGCCGTCACCACCAACGGCGAGGGCGGGCTGCTCGGCGTCGCCGTCGACCCCAAGTGGGACAGCGACCAATACGTCTACTTCATGCACACCGCCTCCGAGGGCAACCGCGTGGTGCGCATGACGTACGACGGCACCAGGCTCAGCGACTACGAAGTCCTGCTCCAGGGCATCAAGAAGAACCGCTACCACAACGGCGGCCGCCTCGCCTTCGGGCCCGACGGCTACCTGTACGTCTCCACCGGGGAGGCCCAGACGCCCGACCTGGCGCAGGACAGGAACTCCCTCAACGGCAAGATCCTGCGCATGACCACGGACGGCAAGCCCGCACCCGGCAACCCGTTCGGCAACTACGTCTACAGTTACGGCCACCGCAACCCGCAGGGCCTCGCCTTCGACCGCAACGGCCGGCTGTGGGAGGCGGAGTTCGGCAACAGCTCCAAGGACGAGCTGAACCTGATCAAGCCGGGCGCCGACTACGGCTGGCCGACCTGCGAGGGCACCTGCAGCGTCTCCGGGATGACCAACCCCAAGGCCACCTGGAACGTCTCCGAGGCCTCCCCGAGCGGGATCGCCATCGTCCGCAACGTCGTCTACATGGCGTCCCTGCGCGGCGAACGGCTGTGGCGCATCCCCATCAACGGCGACAACGAGAGCGTCGGCACACCGACCGCGTACTACGTGGGAACCTACGGCCGGCTGCGCACCGTCACCAAGGTGCCGGGCGCCGACCAGCTGTGGCTGTCGACCACCAACTGCGACAACAACGGCGACCAGCCCGACGGATCGGACAAGATCTTCCGGGTGAACATCAGCTAGTCACGCCCGGTACAGGGCCTCGACCTCGTTGGCGTAGGCGTTCTCGATCGCCTTGCGCTTCAGCTTCAACGACGGGGTGAGAAGGCCGTGTTCCTCGGTGAACGGCTGCGCCAGGATACGGAACGTACGGATCGACTCGGCCTGCGAGACCAGGGTGTTGGCGGCGACCACCGCCCGCCGCACCTCGGTCTCCAGGTCCGGGTCGCGCACCAGCTGGGCCGGCGACATCTGCGGTTTGCCGCGCATCGTCAGCCAGTGCTCGACGGCCTCCTGGTCGAGGGTGACGAGCGCGGCGACGTAGGGACGGTCGTTGCCGACCACGATGCACTGGTTGACCAGCGGATGGTCGCGCACCCGCTCCTCCAGCACGCCCGGCGAGACGCTCTTGCCGCCGGAGGTCACCAGGATCTCCTTCTTGCGCCCGGTGATGGTGAGGTAGCCGTCGTCGTCCAGGGAGCCGAGGTCGCCGGTGGCGAGCCAGCCGTCGTGCAGGGTCCCGTCGGTGGCCTTCTGGTTGTTGAGGTAGCCCTGGAAGACGTTGGGGCCGTGCAGCCAGATCTCGCCGTCGTCCGCGATGTGCACGGTGACCCCGGGGATCGGCTGCCCGACCGTGCCGTAGCGGGTGCGCTCGGGCGGGTTGGCGGTCGCCGCCGCCGTCGACTCCGTCAGGCCGTAGCCCTCGTAGATCTGCACGCCCGCGCCCGCGAAGAACAGGCCCAGCCTGCGGTCCATCGCCGAACCGCCCGTCATGGCGTTGCGGATGCGGCCGCCCATCGCGGCCCGCACCTTCGAGTAGACCAGCTTGTCGAACAGCTGGTGCTGCACGCGCAGCCCCGCCGAGGGGCCCGGCCCGGTGCCCCAGGCCTTCGCCTCCACCGCGTCGGCGTACTTCACCGCGATCTCGACGGCCTTCTCGAAGGGCCCGGCCTTGCCCTCCTTCTCGGCCTTGCGGCGAGCTGCGTTGAACACCTTCTCGAAGATGTACGGCACTCCGAGGATGAACGTCGGCTTGAACGCGGCCAGGTCCGGCAGCAGGGCCGCCGCGTTGAGCTGCGGCTGGTGGCCGAAGCGGACCCCGCTGCGGATCGCGGCGACCTCCACCATCCGCCCGAAGACGTGCGCGAGCGGCAGGAACAGCAGGGTCGCCGCCTCGTCGCCCTTCTTGGAGTGGAAGACCGGCTCCCAGCGCTCGGCGACCGTGTCGGCCTCGTACATGAAGTTGCCGTGGCTGATGACACAGCCCTTCGGGCGGCCCGTGGTGCCCGAGGTGTAGATGATCGTCGCGGTCGAGTCGGGGGTGACCGCCTGCCGGTGCCGGTGCACCACGTCGTCGTCGATGTGGGCGCCGGCGTCGTACAGCTCCTGCACGGCTCCGGCGTCCAGCTGCCACAGCTGGCGCAGCTGCGGCAGCCGGTCGATGACGGTGGCGATCGTCATCGCGTGGTCCTCGTGCTCCACGATCGCCGCCGAACACTCGGCGTCGTAGAGCATCCAGAAGCACTGCTCGGCCGAGGAGGTCGGGTAGACCGGCACCACCTGGACGCCGATCGTCCACAGCGCGAAGTCGAACAGCGTCCACTCGTAGCGGGTACGGGACATGATCGCGACCCGGTCGCCGAACCGGATGCCCCGGGCGAGCAGCCCCTTGGCCAGGGCCAGCACCTCGTCCCGGAACTCGGCCGAGGTGACGTCCCGCCACTGGCCGTGCTCGTCCTTGCGGCCGAGGGCGATGTGCAGCGGGTCCTCCTGCGCACGCTGGAAGACGACGTCGGCCAGGCCGCCCACCGGCGGGGCCAACGCCGGCGGAGGGCTGGTGAATTCGCGCAACCCCACTCCCCGCTCCCTCAGCGCCGTGTTCGAGACTCCCGTCAGCGCCGTGAAAGCTACCCCACCGGGAGAGCGGACGGGAGAGGGGCCGAAGCCGAGCAAAGCTCACTTACAGCCAGGTCATGGGCTGGAAAATGCGCTCACATCGGGAAGGGTCGGACAGAAAACTGACGCTTGAGTAAGTTTCGGGCCCGTAATCTCCACTGAATCTGTACGACCCGAGCACGGCCCGGGTCTCCTCAGCGGCGAGGTGCGGCCGTCTCCTTGGTCAGCGTCGCGGAGCCCGATTCCGTCACTGGGGCCCGGTGCCCGTGCGGAGCCCTGACCAGCACGATGACCAGCGCGGCGGCCACCATGCCCGCCAGCCCCGCCACCAGGAAGGCCGTGTCCAGCCCCGAGGCGAACGCCGAACGCAGGGCGTGCTCGGAGAAGGCGCCGCGCAGGCCCGCCGCGCCGCCGCCGGCCAGCGCGTGCGCCGCGTCCCGGGGGAGCGTGTCGCCCATCCGCGAGGTCAGCACCGTCCCGGACACCGCCACGCCGAGCGCGTACCCCAGCTGCCGGACCGTGTTCACCGCACCGCCCGCCATGCCCGACCGCTCGGCCGGCACCGCCGCCAGCGCCGCGCCGGCGACCGTCGGCGACACGAACCCGGTGCCCACGCCGACCAGCACCAGCCCCGGCAGCAGCGCCGTCCAGTCCGAGCCCGCGCCGAGGACGGCCTGGCACACACACCCCGAACCGATCAGCAGCAGTCCGCCGCCCACGGTGATCCGGGCCGGCACCCCGTGCAGCAGCCTGCCGACCAGCACCGCGACCACCATCGCGGCGACCGTCATCGGCAGCAGCGTCAGCCCGCCGCGCACCGGGCTCATGCCCAGCAGCGTCTGCAGCCAGATGGAGGTGTACGGGATGACGCCGAACGCCACGCCGTTGAAGGCGAGCGCGCCCACCATCACGCCCACGAAGGCCGGCTTGCGCAGCAGCGCGAGGTCCAGCAGCGGATGGGCGGCCCGCCGCTCCACCAGCACGAAGCCCACCAGCATGAGCGCGGCCAGCGCGAAGGAGGCGAGCGTCACCGACGAGCCCCAGCCGTCCTCGCCGGCCCGCACCACGGCGTACGTCGTCCCGCCCGCGAAGCCCGCGAACGTCACCATCCCCAGCCAGTCCACCCGCATGCCCCGCGGCCCGCGCGACTCCGGCACCACGCGCAGCGTCAGCCAGACCGCCAGCAGGCTCACCGGCAGGTTGACGAAGAAGATCCACCGCCAGCCGGGCCCCTCCGTCAGCAGCCCGCCGAGCACCGGCCCGACCGCCGCGGCCCCGCCGCTGACCGCGCCCCACACCCCGAGCGCCGCCGACCGCCGCCGCCCCTGGTAGACCGAGCCGAGCAGCGGCAGCGTGGTCGCGAACATCGCCGCCGCGCCCACCCCCTGCACGGCCCGGGCAGCGACCAGCGTCCCCGGCCCCGGGGCCAGCCCGCACAACAGCGAGGCCGCCGCGAACAGCGCCACGCCCGCGACGTGCACCCGGCGCCGCCCCAGGATGTCGGCGGCGGCCCCCGCCCCCAGCAGCAGCGCGGCCAGCGCGAGCGCGTAGCCGTCGACCACCCACTGCAGATCGCTCAGCGACGCGTGCAGCGAGCGCGCCATGTCCGGCAGCGCCACCACCACGATCGTCACGTCCAGCAACAACATGAACGTGCCCAGGCACACCGCCGTCAGCGGCCCCCATGTACGCATGTCCTCAACTCCCTGTGCTCTGTGTCCGTGGGCTCCGTGTCCGTCGGACGCGTATGCCTCCGTACGATGGACGGCACGCGGCCGATCGCAGGAGAAACGGCCGGGTCGTCGCCGGAATCCGACAGGAGAGCACCGCATGGCCCTGGAATGCCACACCCTCGACCGGCTGGACCTGCGGCTGCTGGCGGCGCTGGAGGTGAACGCGCGCGCGTCCTTCGCCCGGATCGGGGAGGTGCTCGGCGTCTCCGACCAGACCGTGGCACGCCGCTACCGGCGGCTGTGCGCCGAGGGCGGGCTGCGGGTGGTGGCCGTCCGCGATCCCGAACCGCTGGGCCTGGACCAGTGGATGCTGCGGCTGCGGTGCGTGCCGGACACCGCGCTGGCCATCGCCGACGCGCTCGCCAAACGCCCGGACACCAACTGGATCGCGCTCGCCTCCGGCGGCACCGAGCTGATCTGCGGCACCCGGCCGCGCACCCCCGGCGAGCGGGACGACCTGCTGCTGGCCAAGCTGCCGCGCACCCCGAGCGTCATGGAGATCCGGGCCCACCAACTGCTGTACCGCTTCTTCGGCGGCCCCTCGGGCTGGCTGCAGAAGTTCCGGGCGCTGGCTCCCGACGAGATCGCCGCGCTGCGCGCCGAACCGGTGCCGGTCACCGGCCCGCCCCGCATCGCCCCCGAGGACGAGCCCCTGGTCGCCGCCCTGGAACGGGACGGCCGCGCCACCTACCCCGAACTCCAGCGCGCCACCGGCCGCTCCGAGTCCGCCGTCAAACGCCGGCTGGCCGCGCTGGTGTCGTCCGGGGCGATCTACCTCGACGTCGAGTACGACCCCGAGCTCCTCGGCCGCCCGCTCTCCGCCGCGCTGTGGATCACCACCGCCCCCTCCGCCCTGCACGCCGTCGGCGAGGCCATGGCCGCCCACGACGAGATCGCCTTCGTCACCGCGACCGCGGGTGCCTCCAACCTCATGGCGACCGCCGTGTTCCAGGACACCGCCGGCCTGTACGCCTACCTCAGCGGCCCGCTCGGCGGCCTCCAGGGCGTGCAGCACGTGGAGGCGGCACCGTACCTGCGCCGCATCAAACAACTGACGTACCGGCAGGCACCCCGCTAGGGCCCGTGGCGAACGTCCCGTCGTCCGCTCGAAGGGCCACGCCTCGCGGCGGCGTCCTAGGCGGGCCGCCTGCGCTGCAAGCGGGCGCCGGCCGCGAGGATCGACGTCGCCAGCGCGTCCGCCGCGCCCTGGGCCGCCGTACGGCGGCGGCCGTGCACCAGGACGAAGTCGACGCGGCCCAGTTCCGGCAGGCCGAAGCGGTCGGGGACGCGGACCAGGCCCGGCGGGATCACGCCGCGGGAGTGGGCCATCACGCCCAGGCCCGCGTGCGCGGCGGCGATCAGGGCGCTGAGGCTGCCGCTGGTGCAGGCGATGCGCCACGCCCGGCCCTGCCGCTCCAGGGCCTCCAGGGCCAGGGCGCGGGTGATGCCCGGCGGCGGGAACACGATCAGCGGCACCGGGCGGTCCGGGTCCAGCCGCAGCCGCTCCGCGCCGATCCACACCAGTTCGTCGTGCCAGACCAGCTCGCCCCGCGGGTCCTCCGGGCGCCGCTTGGCCAGCACCAGGTCGAGCTTGCCGGCCGCCAGCCGCTCGTGCAGCGTGCCCGACAGCTCGACCGTCAGCTCCAGGTCGACCTCCGGGTGCTCGTGCCGGAAACCCTCCAGGATCTCCGGCAGCCGGGTCAGCACGAAGTCCTCCGAGGCGCCGAACCGCAGCCGGCCGCGCAGCCGGGTGCCGGTGAAGAACGCGGTCGCCTGCTCGTGCACCTCCAGGATCCGGCGGGCGAAGCCGAGCATGGCCTCGCCGTCCTCCGTCAGCTCCACGGAGTGCGTGTCCCGGGAGAAAAGGGTGCGTCCCGTCGCGTCCTCCAGGCGCCGCACGTGCTGGCTGACCGTCGACTGGCGCAGCCCGAGCCGCCGGGCGGCCTGCGTGAAGCTCAGGGTCTGGGCCACGGTCAGGAAAGTGCGCAGGTGAGCGGGGTCGTACACGGGGAACACCCTAGCCGGTTATCGCGAACGGTGATGACAGTGAGAGTGGTATGACGGATTCCCGATCAGCCGTGGGAGGAGGACGATGGAGAGGGGGTACCCCGTCCCCGTACCGCCGACCGCGACAAGCAAGTGGAGCACCGTGAAACGCCTGCGATGGCCGAGCTGGATGCCGGTCGACCCCTACATCCTGCTGCTGCTCGGGACGGTGGGGCTCGCGGCCCTCTTCCCGGCCCGCGGGACGGCGGCCGACGTCGCCTCCGGTGCCTCCACCGCCGCCATCGCCTTCCTCTTCTTCCTCTACGGCGCCCGGCTGTCCACACGCGAGGCGCTGGACGGGCTTCGCCACTGGCGGCTGCACGTCACCGTCCTCGCCTGCACGTTCGTCGTCTTCCCGCTGCTGGGTCTGGCCGCCCGCGGACTCGTCCCGGTCTTCCTGACCCACCCCCTCTACCAGGGCCTGCTCTTCCTCACCCTGGTGCCGTCGACCATCCAGTCGTCGATCGCCTTCACCTCCATCGCCCGCGGCAACGTGCCCGCCGCGATCTGCGCCGGCTCCTTCTCCTCCCTGGTCGGCATCGTCGTCACCCCGCTGCTGGCGGCCGCCCTGCTCGGCAACAGCGGCGGCGGCTTCAGCGCCGACTCCCTGGTCAAGATCGTCCTGCAGCTGCTGCTGCCCTTCCTCGCCGGGCAGGTGCTGCGCCGCTGGATCGGCGGTTTCGTGGCGCGGCACAAGAAGGTGCTCGGGCTCGTCGACCGCGGCTCGATCCTGCTCGTCGTCTACACCGCGTTCAGCGAGGGCATGGTGCAGGGCATCTGGCACCAGGTGAGCCCGGCCCGGCTCGGCGGCCTGCTCGTCGTGGAGGCCGTGCTGCTGGCCGTGATGCTGGCCCTGACCTGGTACGGCGCCAAGGCGCTGCGCTTCGGCCGGGAGGACCGCATCGCCATCCAGTTCGCCGGCTCCAAGAAGTCCCTCGCCTCCGGACTGCCCATGGCCGGCGTGCTGTTCGGCGCGCACGCCTCGCTGGCCGTGCTGCCGCTGATGCTCTTCCACCAGATGCAGCTGATGGTCTGCGCGGTGATCGCCAGGCGCCGCGCGCACGACGCCCCCGGGCAACTCACCCCGTCCGGGCCACCCGCAGCGTCACGAACCGCGGTCGGTACAGGGCCACGTTCGCGTTGATGCCGGCCGAGGCCCCGGTCGTCTCCAGCCAGTTGACGTCGTAACTGAGCACCAGCCGCCCGCCGTCGCCGGCGCCCCGGGACACGGCGGGCTGCGCCTGAGGGTTGTACGCGGCCACCCCGGACCGCGGCAGCGAGGCCGTGAAGCCCTTCGCCGGGCCGTGCCACGGCCCGGCAGGGGAGCAGGCCCAGTACGAGGTCACGGTGGTCAGCCCCCGCGCGCCCGCCGCCATGGTGAACAGCATGTACGTCTCCCCGGTGCGCACCACCGAGTACGCGCTGCCCACCCGGGCCCCGCCGAGCGGCCGCGGCCGCAGACTCCACCCCGTGCCGTCCCAGTACCGCCAGGCGGACGGCCGGCCGAGCCGCCCCTCCGGCACCCGCGCCACATACGCCGAGGAGGCCGGCCGGGACGCCGCCTGCCGGTCGTCCCCGCCGAACACATACGTCCAGCCGCCCTCCTGCACCAGCGTCGTCCCGAACAGCACGCGCCGCGAGGGGTCGCCGACGAGCTGCTGGTCGAGAACCTTCACGATCGACTCCACCCGCAGGTCGGGCAGCGACAGGGTGGCCACCTCGGTGGCCGTGGGCACCCCGTAGATCCACGGCGACTGCCCCGCGGTACGCACCCACAACAGCACCCGGACGACCTTCTCCGGTGACCCCGGAGCGCGCGGCTCCACGCGGGCCGCGACCGGCCAGCGCCACTGGTCCGGCGCCGGATCGGGGAACAGCGGCGCGGGCAGGGTGCTGCGCAGCCGTCCCGAACGGTCCATCACCACCGCCGAGTTGCGCACCAGCGGCGCGCTGGTGTCCCGCCAGGCGTACGACTCGCCGACCGGGTTGGGCGGCGCGTGCACCTGCCCGAGATAGGTGTCCGAGAACAGCCACAGCACCCGCCCGTCCGGCAGCCGCACCGAGTGGGTGCCGTCGCCGCCGGTCCAGTCGTCGGTGCGGCCGGCGTCGTCGCCGTAGCGGGCGAACTCGGCGGTGAGGGAGGTGTCCGGCGTGGCGGAGACCACCGCGTGGGCAGCGCAGCCGCCCGGCCCCGCACCGTGCCGGGGCAGGCCGGTGAGCAGCACCGCCCCGAGAACCAGCGTCAGCAGCAGACCGAGGCCGGTTCCCGTGCGCTGTCGTGCTCGGGCGTCGTCGGGCACGCTTGGGGACGTTACTGGGCGGCGCTCACCTGGTCCATGGGCAGCCACAGGACGGTGTTGGCCACCGCCGTGTCCGGGCTCGCGAGTTCGGCGTCGCCGAGCGCCCGGTCCCAGACGTGCACGTCGTCGATCGCACCGGTGAAGTAGGCCCTGCTGTCCATGCGCTGGCCGATGTGCACGCCGAAGGGCGAGTTGCGGCTGACCGAGCCGGGCACGTCGGGCGTGCTGAGCGCCGTGCCGTCGACGACGAGGGTGAGCAGGCCGCCGCCGCGCCGCAGCACGACGTGGTGCCACTGGCCGTCGTTGTAGGCGCCCGTGGTGCGCACGTACGCCGACTGCGGTGCCGCCACCCCGTCGCGCACGGTGATCAGGCCCTGGAGGCGGTTGTTCGCGGGCTCGCCGCGCAGCCACACCTGGGGCTGACTGGTGCCGGTCCCGCCCATCCACAGCAGCGGCTGCTCCCCGCCGGCGGCCGTGTACCTGAACCGCAGCGACACCGTGAAGTCCTTCGTCCCCAGCGGGAGCTGGTCCCGGTAGGGCAGGCGTACGGCGTCGTCCACGCCGTCGAAGGAGAGCGCCCCGTCCGTCGCCTGGGCGCCGCCGAGGACGGCCACGGGCGGGGCGCCGGGGGCGAGGTCGGCGGTCGTCGGGTCGGGGCCGCGGCGCGGCCGGAGCCAGTCCTCGGTGAAGCGGGCGAAGCGGATCTCGTCGCGCGCGTCGACGGCGCCGCCCTCGTACAGCAGCCCCACCGTGTCGTCGTCGACGGCCACCAGGTCGGAGTAGCCGGACCAGTCCGTCGTCACGACCGTGCCGCGGTCCACGCTGTCCCAGGTGGTCCCGCCGTCGTAGGAGGAGCGGATCATCATGGTGCGCCGGCGGTCCGGGTCGCCGGGGCAGGACAGCAGCAGGCGGTCGCCGAGCGACAGCAGCGCGCCCTGCACCTGGGGCGCGTAGAGGTCGGGCAGGTCCCGGAAGGGGGCGGCGAAGGTGTCGCCGCCGTCCGCGCTGACGGCCTGGGTGCGGTGGCCGAGGTCGGTGCCGTCCTGCTCCCGGCCGCTGACCAGGACGGAGCCGTCGGCGCGTTCGGCGAGCGTGACCTCGGACGGCTTCTGCCGGAAGGTGCCGTCGGCGGCGATCGGCCACGAGTCCGTGGCGCCCGCGCGCCAGTGGTCGCCGCCGTCGTCGCTCACGATCAGCGCCGCGTGGTTGGCGGTCACCCGGGTGCCGTCCCACGTCTCGGTGTTGACGCCGAACAGCAGCCGCCCGGCGTGCGCGCCGCGGGTGAGCTGGATGCCGTGCACGGGGCCGGTGGCGTACCAGGAGTTCCAGTTGGCGGGCAGGATCTCGGCGCTCAGGTCACGCGGCTTCGACCAGGTCAGCCCGTCGTCGTCGCTGTACTGCAGATGCGGGGTGCGATCGCACGGCACCGTGCAACTGCCGCTGTCCGTACGGCCCGTGTTGTACGTCTCGGCCAGCAGCACCCGGCCGGTCTCCCGGTCCACGACCGGCGCCGGGTTGCCGTGCGTGTCACCGCCGCCGTCGTTCACGACCTGGAGCGGACCCCATGTCCGGCCCCCGTCCTCGGAGCGTTTGAGCACGATGTCGATGTCGGCGGCGTCCCCGCAGTTGAGCACCCGCCCCTCCGCGAACGCCAGCAGCGTGCCGTGCGCGCTCCGCACGACCGCCGGAATGCGGAAGCAGGCGTACCCCGGGTCCTGGCCGGCCTTGAACAGCACCTGCTGCTCGAACTCGGCGCTGTGCGCGGTCGCTCCCGCGTGCGCGGTGCCCGGCAGGGCGAGGAGGGTGGCGGCGGTGAGCACCGCGGTCAGGGGGGATCTCAGACGTGCGCCAAGCGTCGACGGCATGGTGGGGGGACCCGCCCTTCAGGTGTCTGAACATCCGGACATCCCACGTCCTGGGTACGCTCAGCTGACGGTATTTCAGTCCCACAACCCTCACAAGGACCGTGCACGTGTCGGTTTCACGGACGGAGTACGACCTTGCCGAGATTGCTCCGGGACTCCACCGCCGCATGCGCCCTCGCCGCCTCCTCCAGCTTGAACTCCCCGTGCACGGCGGGCCTCAGCGCGCCGTCCGCGAACAGCCGCCACAGTTCACGGCGCCAGCGCTCGTACACCTCCGGCCGTCCGCGCGCGATCCGCGCCAGCTGGAAGCCGGTCACCGACTTCGCGCCCACGAGAAGGTCGTACGCCCGGACGGTCCCGCCGCCCGAGCTGTACGCCACCAGCCGCCCGCCCGGGGCGAGCGCGCCGACGGCCGGGGTGAGCAGCTCGCCGCCCACCGCGTCCAGGACGTAGTCGACCGGCTCGCCCCAGCTCTCGTCGCCGTAGACGACGACATCGTCGGCGCCGAGGGAGCGCACGAATCCGGCCTTCTCCGGGGCGGAGACGGCACCCACCACGCGGCCGGCGCCCCGGGTCCGCGCCAGCTGCACCGCCAGATGCCCGACCCCGCTGGCGGCGGCCGTCACGAGCGCCGCCTCGCCGCGCTCGGGGCGGGCCGCCTCCAGCGCGCCGAGGGCGACCAGCCCGCTGCGGACCAGGGCGACGGCGTCGACGGCGGACGCGGAATCCGGCACCGGCGAGGCCATGGCCTCACCCAGCAGGGCGAAGTCGGCGTATCCGTGTCCGAAGACCAGCCCGGTCACCCGCTCGCCGGGGCGGAAACGAGCGACCCCCTGCCCGACGGCCACCACCTCCCCGGCGACCTCCCCGCCCAGCGGGATCGGTTCGGCGGCCTCGGTGACCTTGCGGACGACGGGAAGCGTGACGCCGACGGCCTCGCAGCGGACGAGGAGTTCGCCGGGGCCGGGTGCGGGCACGGGGGTCTCCTCCAGGAACAGGGGGCCACCGGTGCGGTCGTAGCGGACGCGGCGCATCGCACCTCCAGAACTCGTTGGGAGTCCCAACGGTATCGCCTTTCATGGGGAACACCAACGACTTTTCGCCTAGACTCCCCTCATGCCCGAAGCCCCGCTCGCCGCGATCCGCTCCCTGCCCAGCTGGCTGCTCGGCCGCGCGGCCGCCCGCGGACGCGCCCTGGTGGCCGGGGCGCTGGCCGCCGAGGGGCTGAAGATGTGGCACCACGTGGTGCTCTCCGCCGTCCGTGACCTCGCCCCCGTCGCTCAGGCGGACCTCGGCCGAGGCGTCCACCTCGACCCCAAGGACCTCGTCGGCGTCCTCAACGACCTCCAGGCCGCCGGCCTCGTCGTACGCGCGCCGGACCCCAAGGACCGCCGCAAGAACGCGGTGTCCCTCACCGAGGAGGGCGCCCGGCTCCTCGCGCGCTGCGAGAAGGCCGCCCGCGCGGCCAACGACGAGCTCCTCGCGCCCCTCTCGCCGGCCGAACGCGACCAGTTCACGGGCCTGTTGATCCGGATCTCCGGCACGGACGGCTGACGACCGATAACGTTCTGTCATGACCGCACCCCTCGCCCTCGACCCGGCGCGCAGCGCCCTCGTGCTCGTCGATCTGATGGACCGGATCGTCGCGCTGCCCCTGGAGCCCCGAAAGGGCACCGAAGTCCTGTCCACCGCCGAGGAGCTGGCGGCCGCGTTCCGCTCGGCGGGCGCGACCGTCGTCCTCGTCCGGGTCGAGCGGCCCGGCGTCGCCGAGCAGCCGCCCGGCAGCGCACTGGCGGCGGGCCTCGCCCGGGACGGCGACCTGGAGGTCGTCAAACGCACCATCGGCGGCTTCCAGGGCACGGGCCTGGACGGCCTCCTGCGCGAACGCGGCGTCACCACCGTCGTGTTCGGCGGCATCGCCACCAACCTCGGCGTCGAGTCCACCGCCCGCGCCGCCGGCGACCTCGGCTACGACCTGGTCTTCGTCGAGGACGCCATGGCCGCGTTCACCGCCGCCGAACACGAGGCGTCGGTACGGCTGGACTTCCCCCGGCTGGGGACGGTCGTGACGGCGGCGCAGGTGCGGTTCGTACGGGGCTGAGTCCGGGCCTCAGACCAGGACGGCACCGCCGTCCACGAGGACGACCGAGCCGGTGCTGAAGCCGCACCGCATCAGATAGAGGTACGCCTCGGCGACATCGGCCGGCTCGGCGATCCGGCCCACCGGCAGCCGGCGCGCCGCCGAGGCGTACAGGGCCTCGCGCTCCGCCTCGGGCAGGTCCCGGAACAGTGCGCTGCGCACCGTTCCGGGCACCACCGCGTTGACCCTCAGCGGCGCGAGATCCAGGGCCAGCGCCCTGGTCAGCGACTCCAGCGCCCCGCCCACGCCCGCCACCGCGCTGGCCCCCGGCAGCGGCCTGCGCGCCACCGTGCCCGACGTCAGCACGATCGAACCCCCCTCCCGGATCAGCGGCGCCCCGTACTTCACCGCCGCGTACGTCCCCCACAGCCGCGTGTCGAGGAAACCCCGTGCCTGCGCCAGGTCCGCCTCCGGCAGCGGCTTCGGCCGCAGCGGCTCGCCGGCCGTGAACACCAGGTGGTCGAAGGCGCCGAGCCGTGCGAAGAAGTCCCGTACCCGCGTCTCCTCGGACACGTCCAGGAGATGTCCCTCCGCGCCCTGCGGCAGTCGTGCGAGGGCGCCCTCGACGCTCTCCTTGCTGCGCGAGGCGACCACCACCTCAGCCCCCTCCCGGGCGGCCGCCTCCGCGACCCCCAGCCCGATGCCCGTCGTACCGCCGATGACGACGACCCGCTGCCCTGCCAGGCCCATGTGCCGCTCCCTTCCCCGGAGTGCCGTTGCGCCCCCAGCCTGCGGCCCTCCCCGCACGGCCGTCCAAGACCTCTTCCGGCGGCGGCGATACCCTGAAGGCATCGCCGCAGGCCGACCGGAAGGGACACCCGTCCATGGACCTCGACCTGCGGAAGGTGCGCTATTTCCTCGCGGTCGCCGAACTGCTGCACTTCGGCCGCGCGGCCGAGCGGCTGCACATCGCGCAGCCGGTGCTGAGCCGTCAGATCCGGGCCCTGGAGAAGGACCTGGGGGTCACCCTCTTCGCACGGGACAGTCACGGCGTGGCGCTCACGGCGGCGGGACGCCAGTTCCTCGACGACGCGCGGCCCTTGCTGGCGAGCGCCGGCGCCGCCCGCCACCGGGCGCGCCGGGCCGCCGACCGGCCCGGTCTGCTGGTCGTCGGCTTCCGGGCCGGGATCATGCTCTCCCGCGGTCTGCGGGCCTTCTGCGCCGTCCGTCCCGGCGCCGACATCGAGACCCGCCGCGTGGAGTGGGACGACCAGGAGGAGCTGGTCCTCGACGGCACCGTCGACGTCGCCTTCGTCCGCGCGCCGGTGCGGGAGGCGGGCCTGGACCTGCTGCCGCTGTTCGCCGAGCGCCGGCTCGCGATGCTGCCCGCCGATCACCGGCTCGCCGGCAAGGACGAGCTCGCCCTGGCGGACCTGCACGGCGAACCGCGGCCCCGCTACGCCCACGCGGCGGCGGAGGACGTCCCGATCCGCACCGTCGAGGAGCAGCTGGCGCGCGTGGCCGCCGGACACGGCGTCGTCCTGGTCCCCGAGTCGGTCGCCGCGCAGTACACCCGCCCGGACATCGCCTATGTGCCCGTGACGGACGCGGAACCCGCCCAGGTGCTCCTCGCCCGGGCCGCCGGCCGCCACTCCCCGCTGGTCGAGGCGTTCGTGTCGGCGTTCCGGACCTGAGACGGGGCCCCTCGGCGCAGGGGGCGCTCCCCGCCGGTCGGGGCCCCGCCGCCGTGCCGCGGGGAGGCGGTCACCCCTGGGCGGCCGCGGTCCGCAGGGCGATGCGGTCCTCGCCCGCGTACACGTTCATGGAGGCGCCCCGCAGGAAGCCCACGAGGGTCAGCCCGGTCTCCGCGGCCAGGTCCACGGCCAGCGAGGAGGGCGCCGAGACGGCCGCCAGGACCGGGATGCCGGCCATCACCGCCTTCTGCGCCAGCTCGAAGGAGGCCCGGCCGGAGACCAGCAGGATCGTTCGGGACAGCGGCAGGTCGCCGTTCTGCAGGGCGCGGCCGACCAGCTTGTCGACCGCGTTGTGCCGGCCCACGTCCTCCCGGACGTCCAGCAGCTCGCCGTCCTCGCCGAACAGGGCCGCCGCGTGCAGGCCCCCGGTCCGGTCGAAGACCCGCTGGGCCGCGCGCAGCCGGTCGGGGAGGCTCGCGAGCAGGCCGGGCTCGACCCGGACCGGGGGAGTGTCGGCGATCGGCCAGCGGGCCGTCGTGCGCACCGCGTCGAGGCTCGCCTTGCCGCACAGGCCGCAGGAGGACGTCGTGTAGACGTTCCGTTCGAGGGTGATGTCGGGGACGGTGACACCCGGCGCAGTCTTCACGTCCACCACGTTGTACGTGTTCGAGCCGTCCACCGTGGCGCCCGCGCAGTACACGATGTTCCGCAGGTCGCCCTGCTCGGCCAGCACGCCCTCGCTGACCAGGAAGCCGGCCGCCAGCGCGAAGTCGTCGCCCGGGGTGCGCATGGTGATCGCGAGCGGCTTGCCGTTCAGCCGGATCTCCAGCGGTTCCTCGGCGACCAGCGTGTCCGGGCGGGACGAGACCGCGCCGTCCCGGATGCGGATCACCTTGCGTCGTTCCGTGACTCGTCCCATGTGTGCCTCAGTCCCGGTTCTGTACGTGCTGGTAGCCGAAGCGGCCCTTGATGCAGAGGTTGCCGTGGGTCACCGGGTTGTCGTGCGGGGAGGTGACCTTGACGATCTCATTGTCCTGCACGTGGAGCGTCAGGTTGCAGCCCACTCCGCAGTACGCGCACACCGTGGTCGTCTCCGTCTGCCTGGACTCGTCCCAGGTACCCGCCGCCCGCATGTCGAACTCCGACTTGAACGACAGCGCTCCCGTGGGGCACACCTCGATGCAGTTGCCGCAGTAGACGCACGCCGACTCGGTCAGCGGGCCGTCGTGCTCGACGGCGATCCGCGCGTCGAAGCCGCGTCCGGCGACGGAGATCGCGAAGGTGTTCTGCCACTGGTCCCCGCAGGCGTCGACGCACTTGTAGCACAGGATGCACTTGTCGTAGTCGCGCACGTACAGGTCGTTGTCGACCTTCGGCTCCTCGTTCAGCCGGGCCGCGTCCGGGCCGAAACGGTCCGGCTTCGCCTCGTACTCCTTGATCCATTCGGCGACTTGTGGAGTCGTCGACAAGTCGACCGAGGAGGCGAGCAGCTCCAGGACGATTCTGCGGCTGTGCCGGGCGCGTTCGCTGTCGGTGCGGACGACCATGCCGGGCTCGGCCCTGCGCGAACAGGCCGGCACGAGCGTACGGGAGCCCTCGACCTCGACGACGCAGACCCGGCAGGCGTTCTTGGGCCGGAGGGTGTCCCCCTGGCACAGGGTGGGCACGTCCTTTCCGGCCGCCCGGCAGGCGTCGAGGATCGTCGCGCCCTCCGGAACCCTGACCTCCTGGCCGTCGAGGGTGAACTCCAGCAGCCGGCGCGGGATCCCCAGCGGTGTCACGGTCATGTGTACGCCCCCAGACGGTCGATGGCGGATTCCACGGCGTTCCAGGCGGTCTGTCCCAGACCGCAGATCGAGGCGTCCCGCATCGCGCGGCCGACCTCCCTGAGCAGTGCGACGTCGTCGGCGGCCGCCGCGCCGGTGCGCTCGGCGATCCGGCGCAGCGCCTCCTCCTGGCGCACGGTCCCGACCCGGCACGGCACGCACTGCCCGCAGGACTCGTCGCGGAAGAACTCCGCGATGCGCAGCAGCAGCCGGGGGAGCGGCACGGTGTCGTCGAAGGCCATCACGACACCCGAACCGAGCGTCGTCCCGGCCGCGCGAGTGCCTTCGAAGGTGAGCGGGATGCCGAGTTCGTCGGGCCGTACGAAGCCGCCGGCGGCTCCGCCGAGGAGGACCGCCCGCAGGCCCGGGCGGACCCCGGCCAGCTCCAGCACCTCGCCCAGCGTCGCCCCGAACGGCAGCTCGTAGACGCCGGGCCTGTCCACGCTGCCCGAGACGCAGAACAGCTTGGGGCCGGTGGACGTCCCGGTGCCGATCGCCGCGTACGCCGGTGCTCCCATGGTCAGGATCGGCAGGACGTTGACCAGCGTCTCGACGTTGTTCTCGACCGTCGGCTTGCCGAACAGGCCCTTCTCCACCGGGAACGGCGGCTTGGAGCGCGGCTCGCCCCGGTAGCCCTCGATGGAGTTGAACAGGGCCGTCTCCTCGCCGCAGATGTAGGCGCCCGCACCGCGCCGGATCTCGATGTCGAAGGCGTAGCCCTGGCCGAGGACGTCGTCGCCGAGGAAGCCACGCGCGCGTGCCTGCGTGATCGCGTGCTCCAGGCGGCGCAGGGCCCGCGGGTACTCGCCGCGCAGGTAGACGTATCCCCGGTGCGCGCCGGTCGCGTACGCCGCGATCGTCATCGCCTCGACCAGCGCGTACGGGTCGCCTTCCAGCAGCACGCGGTCCTTGAAGGTGCCCGGCTCGGACTCGTCGGCGTTGCACACCAGGTAGTGCGGGTGGTCGGGCTGCGACGCCGTGGCCTGCCACTTGCGGCCGGTGGGGAAGGCGGCGCCGCCGCGCCCGACCAGGCCGGAGTCGGTGACCTCGCGGATGACGCCGGCGGGGCCGAGCGCGAAGGCCCGGCGCAGGGCGCTGTAGCCGCCGTGGGCGCGGTAGTCGTCGAGGCTCGCGGGGTCGACCACGCCCACGCGGCGCAGCAGGACGAGGGCGGGGTCGCCGGCCTGGGGGATCGCCAGCGCCGCCGGCGGCTCCTCGGGCGCGGAGTCGGGCGCGCTCGCGGCGAGGACGGCCGCCTCGGCCGTCGCCGGTGCCGACACCGCCGTACGCACCGGATCGCCCGCCTTGATGGCGAGCGCGGCCGGAGCCCGCTCGCACAGGCCCAGGCAGGGGCTGCGCTCCACCGAGACGCCGGGACCGAGCCGTGCCTCGATGCCGGCGCACACCTCGGAGGCGCCCGCCGCGGTGCAGGCGAGGTCCGTGCACACGTGCAGCACGGTCGCCGGGCGCGGTCTGACGGAGAACATGGAGTAGAAGGTGGCCACCCCGTACGCCTCCGCCGGCGGCACGGTCAGCCGGCGGCACAGGTAGTCCAGGGCGCCGTCGCTGATCCAGCCGACCCGGTCGTTGATCGCGTGCAGCCCCGGCAACAGCAGTTCGCGCCGGTCGCGGGCCGCCCGCCCGCCGCGCGCCCAGCGCAGGTCGGCGTCGGAGCGGTCGGCGCCCTCCCAGGAGGACTCGGGAGGGCCCAGCAGGGCGTCCACCGCGGCCCGTTCCTCGTCCGTCGGTTTGCTGTCGCCGAAGTGCAGGTCCACTGCGTCACCTCACGATGGTCGCGACGGGGAGCTTCTCGATCCGGATCGCCGACGCCTTGAACTCCGCCGTGCCCGCGATCGGGCAGTTGGCCTCGATCGTCAGCTGGTTGGTGTCCACCTCGTCGGGGAAGTGCATGGTCATGAAGGCGAGCCCGGGCCGCAGGGCCGTGTCGATCCACACCGGCGCCACGACCGACCCGCGCCGCGAGGACACCTGCACCTGCTCGCCGACGACCACCCCGTAGCGCTCGGCGTCCTCCGGGCACAGCTCGATGTACTCGCCGCGCCGCAGCGGGGAGGCGAAACCGCCGCTCTGCACACCGGTGTTGTAGGAGTCCAGTCGCCGTCCGGTGGTCAGCCGGATCGGGTACTCCTCGTCGGTGAGGTCGACGGGCGGGTCGTGCCGGACGATCCCGAAGGGCGCCGGCAGCCCGCGCCTGGCCGGGTCCGTCTCCCACAACCGGCCGTGCAGGTAGGTCGGTTCGAGAGCGTCGGTGCTCGGGCACGGCCACTGGATGCCCTGGTGCTCCTCCAGGCGCGCGTACGTCATGCCGTAGTGGTCCGGGGAGACCGAGCGCAGCTCGTTCCAGACCGCCTCGGCGTCGGCGTACTTCCAGTCGTGGCCGAGGCGGGCCGCCAGTTCGCAGATGATGTCGATGTCCTCGCGTGCCTCGCCCGGCGGGGTGACCGCCCGGCGCACGCGCTGGACCCGCCGTTCGCTGTTGGTGGTGGTGCCGTCGGTCTCCGCCCAGCCGGCCGTCGCGGGCAGGACGACGTCCGCCAGCTCGGCCGTCCTCGTCAGGAAGATGTCCTGGACGACGAGGAAGTCCAGCTGCTCCATGCGCCGTACGGCCTGCTCGCTGTCCGCCTCCGACTGCGCCGGATTCTCGCCGATGCAGTAGACGGCCCGCAGCGTGCCCTCCTCCATCGCCTCGAACATCTCCGTCAGGTTCAGCCCGTAGTGCGGCTGGATGACGGTGTCCCAGGCCGACTCGAACTTCAGCCGGGTGTCCGGGTCGAGGATGTCCTGGAAGCCGGGCAGCCGGTTGGGGATGGCGCCCATGTCGCCGCCGCCCTGGACGTTGTTCTGCCCGCGCAGGGGCTGCAACCCGCTGCCGTAGCGGCCCACATGGCCGGTCAGCAGGGAGAGGTTGATCAGCGCGCGGACGTTGTCCGTGCCGTTGTGGTGCTCGGTGATACCGAGGGTCCAGCACAGCTGGGCGCGCTCGGCGCGGGCGTAGGCGTGGGCCAACTCCCGTATGGCGCGCGCCGGTACGCCGGTCACCTTCTCGGCGAGGGAGAGCGTCCACGGCTCGACGAGCTTCCTGTACTCCTCGAACCCGGTGGTCGCGCGCTCGATGAACGCCTCGTTGGCCAGGCCCGCGTGGATGATCTCGCGCCCGATCGCGTGCGCCATCGGGATGTCGGTGCCGACGTTGATGCCGAGCCAGCTCTCCGCCCACTCGGCGGTGGAGGTACGGCGCGGGTCGACCGCGTACATCCGGGCGCCGTTCCTGATCCCCTTCAGGACGTGCTGGAAGAAGATCGGGTGCGCGAAGCGGGCGTTGGAGCCCCACATCACGATCACGTCCGTGTGCTCGATCTCCTCGTAGGAGGAGGTGCCGCCGCCGGATCCGAAGGCGGCGGACAGCCCGGCCACGCTCGGGGCGTGACAGGTGCGGTTGCAGGAGTCGACGTTGTTGGTGCCCATCACGACCCGCGCGAACTTCTGTGCCACGTAGTTCATCTCGTTGGTCGCGCGGGCGCAGGAGAACATGCCGAACGCGCCGCGGTTGCGGCCGAGGCCGCGGGCCGCGCGGTCCAGGGCCTCCTCCCAGCTCGCCCGCCGGAAGGGCTCGTCGCGGGAGTCCCGCACCAGGGGGTGGGTCAGGCGGGTGTAGGTCTTCGGTTCACGCTTCCTCATGCGGCGCTCCTCAGCGCGAGCAGGTCCGAGATGGCGTGCACGGTGCGCAGGGTGGGCACCTCCACGCCGGTGATCTCCGCCAGCTCGACGACCGCGGCCAGCAGGACGTCGAGTTCGAGCGGTTTGCCGCGCTCCAGGTCCTGGAGCGTGGAGGTGCGGTGGTCGCCGACGCGTTCGGCGCCGGCGAGACGGCGTTCGATGGAGACGCCGACCTCGCAGCCGAGGGCCTCGGCGACGGCGAGCGTCTCGGCCATCATGGTCTCGATGACCTTGCGGGTGCCGCCGTGCCGGCACATCTGCCGCATGGTGGCGCGGGCCAGCGCGCTGATCGGGTTGAAGGAGATGTTGCCGAGCAGCTTGAGCCAGATGTCGTTGCGCAGTTCCGGCTCCACCGGGCACTTCAGGCCGCCGGCGACCATGGCCTCGCTGAAGGCCAGACAGCGCCGGGAGACGCTGCGGTCGGGCTCGCCGACGGAGAACCGGGTGCCTTCGAGGTGGCGTACGACTCCCGGGCCTTCGAGTTCGGTGGCCGCGTAGACCACGCAGCCGACGGCCCGTTCGGGCGCGAGCACCGCACTGACCGCGCCGCCCGGGTCCACGCTCTCGACACGGTGGCCGTCGTAGGGGCCGCCGTGCCGGTGGAAGTACCACCACGGGATGCCGTTCTGGGCGGCGACCACGGCGGTGGCGTCGTGCAGAAGGGGCTCGATCAGCGGCCCGCACGCCGCGTACGAGTTGGCCTTCAGACCGAGGAAGACGTAGTCCACCGGGCCGATCTCGGCCGGGTCGTCGGTGGCGTGGGCGCGCGCGGTGAAGTCGCCGCGCGGGGAGACGACGCGTACTCCGTGCTGCCTCATGGCCGCCAGATGCGGTCCACGGGCGACGAGATGGACGTCGGCGCCGGCACGGTGGAGCGCGGCGCCGACGTAGGCGCCGATGGCACCGGCGCCGAGGACTGCGACTTTCATGCGAGGGAGCTCCGTTCGGTTCGAGGGATACCGCGGAGATGGCCGAACCGGGCGAGGTGTCGACTGAATATTGTCTACAGTATGGAAGAAGGCTCGACAAGGCTCCCGGCAGCAACCGTTCGGCGCGCATGGCGTACCGCTCATCGCATACGGTCGACGCGGCGGCTTCTCAACCGCCTTGTCCTTACCTACCGTTCGGGATCATGAGTCCCCCCGTCGCACCGCCCGGCTGGAGCCGCTGGCTGGTTCCCCCCGCCGCTCTCGCCGTCCACCTCTCCATCGGCCAGGCCTACGCCTGGAGTGTCTTCAAGCCGCCGCTCGAGTCCGCGCTGGACCTCGACGGCACCGAGAGCGCGCTGCCCTTCCAGTTCGCCATCGTGATGCTCGGCCTGTCGGCCGCGTTCGGCGGCACGCTGGTGGAGCGCAGGGGCCCGCGCTGGGCGATGACCGTGGCGCTGGTCTGCTTCTCCAGCGGCCTGCTGCTGTCCGCGCTGGGCGCCTGGAGCGAGCAGTTCTGGCTGATCGTGCTCGGCTACGGCGTCGTCGGCGGCATCGGCCTCGGCATCGGCTACATCTCGCCCGTCTCCACCCTGATCAAGTGGTTCCCCGACCGGCCGGGCATGGCCACCGGCATCGCCATCATGGGCTTCGGCGGCGGCGCGCTGATCGCCTCGCCCTGGTCGGCGCAGATGCTGGAGTCCTTCGGCACCGACTCCTCGGGGATCGCCCAGACCTTCCTCGTGCTCGGACTGTCGTACGCCGTCTTCATGTCGCTCGGCGTGCTGCTGGTGCGGGTGCCGCGCACGGACCGGCCGGTGCGGAGCGCGCCCAGCGCCCTCGACGGCGTGCAGGTCACCGCCCACAGCGCCATCCGCACCCCGCAGTTCTGGTGCCTGTGGCTGGTGCTCTGCATGAACGTGACCGCCGGCATCGGCATCCTGGAGAAGGCCGCCCCGATGATCACGGACTTCTTCTCGGGCACCTCCGACGCCGTCTCCGCGACCGCCGCCGCGGGCTTCGTGGCGCTGCTGTCCGCCGCCAACATGGCGGGCCGCATCGGCTGGTCGTCCACCTCCGACCTGATCGGCCGCAAGAACATCTACCGCGTCTACCTCGGCGTCGGCGCCGTCATGTACGCGCTGATCGCCCTGTTCGGCGACTCCTCCAAGCCGCTGTTCATCCTGTGCGCGATGGTGATCCTCTCCTTCTACGGCGGCGGGTTCGCGACCATCCCCGCCTATCTGAAGGACCTCTTCGGCACCCACCAGGTCGGCGCGATCCACGGGCGGCTGCTCACCGCCTGGTCCACCGCCGGCGTGCTCGGACCGCTGATCGTGAACTGGATCGCCGACCACCAGAAGGACGCGGGCAAGCACGGGTCCTCCCTGTACGGCCTCTCCTTCGTCATCATGATCGGGCTGCTCGTCGTCGGCTTCGTCGCCAACGAGTTCGTCCGGCCCGTCCACGCCCGTCACCACATCCCCGCACCGAGGGAGGCCGTCGATGCCGAACGACAGCAGTCAGAGCCCGCCTGACAGGCGTGCCCTGATCGGCTTCGCCTGGCTGTGGGTGTGCGCACCCCTGGCGTACGGGCTGTACGAACTGGTGCTCAAGGCGAAGCAACTGTTCACCGGGTGAATGTTCGGGCGTCCGAGAGTCTGACGGAAGCCGACAACCCGGGCGCCCGATTCCTGTGGCATCACCTGCCGCCGTACCCGCGAGTCACTGATCAGACTGGTGGATCCCGCTACCCGAGCGAACCAGGGGGACCACCTGATGAACGGCTCGCGCATCGCCGCCGTCGGCCACTACCAGCCCGCCAGGGTGCTGACCAACGAGGACCTGGCGGGCATGGTCGACACCAGCGACGAGTGGATCACGTCCCGGGTGGGCATCCGCACCCGCCACATCGCCGGTCCCGACGAACCCGTCGACGAACTCGCCGCGCACGCCGCCGCGAAGGCGCTCGCCGCGGCGGGCCTCGCGCCCGGCGACATCGACCTGGTCCTGGTCGCCACGTCCACCGCGGTGGACCGCTCGCCCAACATGGCCGCCCGGGTCGCCGCCCGCCTCGGCATCCCCTCGCCCGCCGCGATGGACGTCAACGTCGTGTGCGCCGGCTTCACCCACGCCCTCGCCACCGCCGACCACGCCGTGCGGGCCGGCGCCTCGACGCGCGCGCTGGTCATCGGCGCGGACAAGATGTCCGACGTGACCGACTGGAGCGACCGCACGACCTGCGTCCTCGTCGGGGACGGGGCGGGCGCCGCGGTGGTGGAGTCGGCCGACGAGGCCGGCGTCGGGCCCGTGCTGTGGGGTTCGGTGCCCGAGATGGGGCACGCCGTACGCATCGAGGGGCAGCCGGCGCGGTTCGCGCAGGAGGGCCAGAGCGTCTACCGCTGGGCCACCACCCAGTTGCCGCCGATCGCCCGCCAGGCCTGCGAGCGTGCCGGGCTCGCCCCCGCCGACCTCGCCGCCGTCGTGCTGCACCAGGCCAACCTGCGCATCATCGAGCCGCTCGCGGAGAAGCTCGGCGCGGTCAACGCCGTCGTCGCCCGCGACGTCACCGACTCCGGCAACACCTCGGCGGCCAGCATCCCGCTCGCCTTCTCCAAGCTGGTCGAGCAGGGCGCGATCTCCACCGGCGACCCCGTCCTGCTCTTCGGTTTCGGCGGGAACCTGTCGTACGCCGGGCAGGTGGTGCGCTGTCCCTGAGCGGCCGTGTGACGACGGCGACTTCCCGCCGATGGGCCGCCTGCCCGGCGGTTGTGCGCCGTAGACTGTAGACGAAAGACAATCGATACTGGCTTTCCGTCTGCAGTTGCCCCGCGCTGCCCAGGAGGGGGACCGACCGATGTTGTCGACAGGACTGCCGCAGGGTGCGGTGCCCAAGCTCGAACGGCCCGGCCCGCTGCGCGACCGCGTCTACGAGGCGCTGCTCGAACTCATCACCACCCGGGCCCTGCAGCCCGGCCAGCATCTGGTCGAGAGCGAACTCGCCGGTCACCTCGGGGTGTCCCGGCAGCCGGTGCGGGAGGCGCTGCAGCGGCTGAACACCGAGGGCTGGGTCGATCTGCGGCCCGCGCAGGGCGCCTTCGTGCACGAGCCGACGGAGGAGGAGGCCGACCAGCTCCTGACGGTGCGCACGCTGCTGGAGGCCGAGGCCGCCCGGCTCGCCGCCGCGAACGCGGGCAGCGCCGGCATCAAGGTGCTCACCGAGCTGTGCGCCGAGGGCGAGAAGGCCGTCGCCGCCGACGACGTGGACGGCGCGGTCGCCATGAACGCCCGCTTCCACGCCAAGGTCATGGAACTGGCCGGCAACGCGGTCCTCGCCGAACTCGCCGCCCAGGTCGACCGCCGGGTGCGCTGGTACTACACCCCGATCGCCCGGCAGCGCGGACAGCAGTCCTGGATCGAGCACCGCGAGCTGATCGCGGCCATCTCCGAGCGGGACGAGGAGCGCGCCACGGCCCTGATGCGCGAACACACGGAGCACACGCGGCGCTCGTATCACGCGCGCACGACGTCCTGACGCCCGGCCGCCGCGGCGCACCAGCGCGCCTCGACGGTCAGCATGCCGACCAGCACGGCCACCAGGGCGAGGAGTTCGGCGGCGGCCGAGACCCGGACGCCGAGCAGGGCGGTGGCCAGGGCGACGGGGGCGGCGCTCGCGCGGAAGCGCAGGGGGTACAGCCGCAGGACCGCGCGGAAGGCGACGTCTCCGGCGAGGAAGAGGGCCACGCCGCCCGCGAGGGCCAACGCGGGGCCGGCGGGCGGGTGTTCGGTGAGGTGGCCGAGGGTCTTCTTCACGCCCGCGGCCAGGTAGGCGATGCCGAGCAGCATGGGCAGGAAGGAGTAGTAGTACGCGTTCATCGCCAGGCGCCAGCGTCCGGGCGGCGGTGTGGCACGGAAGGCGGCCTCGGCGAGCTCCTCGTCCCGCACGAAGTACGTCCACCACAGCGCGACGGCGAGCGCGAGGGAGAGAAAGGCCCCGCCGAACAGGCCCGGCGTGAGCGGCAGTCGGCCGATCCCGGTGCCGATCGCGACGACCGACTCGCCGAAGGCGACGATCAGCAGCAGACCGTGCCGCTCCACGAAGTGCGCCGGGTCCAGGCTGCCCAGCTGCACCCGCATCGCGGCGGCGCTGCGCCCGTCGGCCCGGCGCGGCCCGTGCTCGGCGAGGAACGGCGTCACGAACTGCAGCACCAGCGCCAGCACCCACAGCCCGTCCGCCGCGAGCCCGTCGAAGCAGCCCGCCGCCGTCACCGACAGCGCCGCCAGTCCGTTCGGGACGCCGTACCAGATCGCGTCGCGGCCGTGGCTGCGGGTGTAGAGCGCGGTGTGCACGACGACGACCGCGAGGAAGCCGAGGCCGAACACCACACCGGTGTCGTCGAAGACGCGCGGCAGGGCCAGCGCGCACACCAGGAAGGCGCCCATGCCCAGCATCAGCAGCACCCGGCGTGCGGGGCGGTCGGGCGGCACCTGGTTGGTCAGGTACGCGTAGGCGCCGTACATCCAGAACAGCACCACGAAGATCAGCGCGACCCGGCCCGCCGTCGCGAACGACAGGTCGGCGGTGAGCAGCACCGTGAGCTGGGTGAGCGTGAAGACGAAGACGAGGTCGAAGAAGAGCTCCAGCGTGGTGACCCTGCGCCCCGCCTGCTGCTGTTCCCGCACCGGTGCGGTGTCCATGGACGGTCCCCCCCAAGCCGATCAGCCCACCGTGGACCGATGTGCCGATGGTAAGGGGGAGCACCGACACCGGGCGGCCCCGCCGGGCGGGGCGGGAGCGCCCGGTGTCCGTGCCGTCAGCTCGCCGTCGCCGCCCGTGGGGCGGCGCTCACGGCACCCCGGTCACGGCCCGGCTGCCGCAGCAGCAGGGCGATCGCCGCGGCGACCATCGAGACGCCGCCGGCCAGGGCGTACGCCCCGTTGTAGCCCCAGGCCGCGACCACCATGGAGCCGAGGCCGCCGCCGAACAGGCCGCTGATGAGCTTGCCGCTGTAGACCAGGCCGTAGTTGGTGGCGTTGTAGTTCTCCCCGAAGTAGTCCGGCGTCAGCGCCGCGAACATCGGGTAGAACGCGCCGCCGCCGAACCCGGAGAGGAAGGCGAAGAACAGGAACAGCCACTCGCTCTTCATCTCGCCCGCCAGGATCACGCCGAACTGGGCGAGCCCCAGCACGACGATGACGAACACCAGGGTCGACTTGCGGCCCCACTTGTCCGACAGCCAGCCCACCACACCCCGGCCGACGCCGTTGATGACCGCCATCACGCCCATCGAGGACGCCGCCACCAGCGGGCCGAAGCCGACGTCCTTGGCGTAGTCGACCTGGAAGGAGATCCCGAAGATGGACACGCCGGCGGTCATCACGATGGAGATCCACATCAGGGGCAGCATGCCGGTCCTGATGGCCTCCTTGGGTGTGAACTGCCGTACCGCGGGCGGGTTCTTGGCGAGGCTGCCGGCGTTCTTCGGGTTGCCGGAGAAGGTGAGCGGGTCGATGTCGGCGGGCCACCAGTTCTTCGGCGGGTCCTTGAAGAACATCGCGCACCCGAAGACCACGATCATGATGTAGCAGCCGATCAGGTCGAGCACCCGGTGGTAGTTGCCCGTGTCGAAGGCGTAGTTGAAGATGAAGATGAACGGCAGCGAGCCGTACGCGAAGCCGCCGTTGACGAAGCCGGTGCGTGCGCCCCGGCGTTCGGGGAACCACTTGCCGACCATGTTGATGCAGGTCGCGTAGATCAGGCCGGCGCCGATGCCGCCGATCACCCCGAAGCCCAGGATCGCCAGCAGGACGTTGCTCAGGTGCGACAGGGCGAGGAAACCGATCAGGCACATGCCGGAGCCGATGTACATGGCCCGGCGGGCGGTCAGGATGCCCTTCTCGCGCAGCCAGCCCGCCGGGAAGGCGATGCCGGCCTGGAAGAACACCCAGACGCTGAGGATCCAGAAGGTGTTGGACTGCGTCCAGCCGTGCGCGTGGGACAGCGTGTCCTCCGCGGAGCCGTACGCGTACTCGAAGACGCTGATGGCCATCATGGCGATCCACGGGAGATACACCATGAGCTTGCGGGAGTGCCCGAGGATGTCCCGGTCGGTCTCGCCGACGCGGTAGACGCGGCCGTGGGAGTCGGTGACCTCGCGGTAGGGACGGGTTGCGGCTGCCGGGTCGGCCGAGAGCGGATCTGCTGTCATGCTTATGCCATCTCCTCGCCGAGCGGGTGCGGGTTGGGAACGATGTGCCGGACCTTGGGCCGGCCCGGGGCCTTGAGGAAGAGCGCCAGAACCGCGGAGGCCAGGCCGATGGAACCGGCGAGCACGAACGCGCCGTGGTAGTCCCATTCGCCGACCACGACCGCGCCGAGGCCGGAGCCGACGAGCCCGGAGATCAGCTTCGAGCTGTAGACCATTCCGTAGTTGGTGGCGTTGTTGTTCTCGCCGAAGTAGTCGGCCGTCATGGCCGCGAACAGCGGGAAGATCGCCCCGCCGCCGAAGCCGGAGACCATGGAACAGAACAGGAAGAAGGGCATGCTGCCCATCTGGCCGGAGACCAGCACCCCGAACTGGGCGGTGCCGAGGACGATGCACACGATGATCAGCGTGTGGCGGCGCCCGTAACGGTCGGAGATCCAGCCGATGACCCCGCGCCCGGTGCCGTTGACGATCGCCTTCAGGGACATCGCCGTGGCCACGATCCCGCCCGCGAACCCCATGTCCTTGCCGAACGGCACCTGGAAGGCGATGCCGAAGATGTTGATGCCGGCCGTGCACAGCAGACAGAACCACATCATCCACAGGACGGGTGTGCGGGCGGCCTCCTTCGGGGTGTACTGCTTCACCGCCGGCGGGTTCTTCTCCAGCGCCCGGCGGATCTTCGGGTCCTGGGTGACCTTCAGCGGGTCGACGTGGGCCGGCCACCAGTTCTTCGGCGGGTCCTTGAAGAACCAGCCGGCGCAGGCGACCACCAGGCACAGGCCGACGCCCACCGTGGCGAGCACGGTCCGGTAGTTGCCCAGGTCCAGATACGAGGTGAACAGGAAGACGAACGGCACGGACCCGTAGGCGAAACCGCCGTTGACGAAGCCCGTCTTGCCGCCCTTGCGCTCCGGATACCACTTGCCGACCATGTTCACGCAGGTCGCGTAGACCAGGCCGGCGCCGATGCCGCTGCACATGCCGAAGCCGAGATAGGCGACGGCCACGTTCGGCGCGAACGCCAGCGACAGATAGCCGAGCAGGGTGCCGACCGCGCCGATCATCATCGCCGTCCGCGCGGGAAGCCTGCCGCTCTCGCGCAGCTGACCGGCGGGGAAGGCCACGGCCGCCTGGAAGAAGACCCAGACGCCCATCAGCCAGAAGATGTGTCCGCTGCTCCACAGATGTGCCTCGTGCAGCGTGTCCTCCGCCGACGTGAACGCGTACTCGGCGGAGCTGATGCCCATCATGCCCACCCAGGGCAGGACGACCATCCACTTGCGGGTGCGGCCCATCAGATCGACATCCGTCTCGCCGATCCGGTACACGCGGCCGTTGCGGTCCGTCACCTCCCTGTAGGGGACGGAGGCCGAATAGTCGGTTGTTGCCATCGTTCAGTGCCCCTTGCGTCGAAAGTTCTGGCCAGCGCCCCCTGTCCAATGCCTTTCGTGTGCGCACGGGTCCCGGGGCCGGCCGGCCGCACTGCCGGCCGGCCCCGCATCCGGGTCACGTCATGAACCGCCCCCCAACAGACCCGCCGCGCGGGCCCAGCGGTACTTCGCGCCGAGCACCGCGACCGGCTTCTCGGTGGTGTACGGGTACGCCACCACCCCGCGCTCGTACAGGTACTGGCAGGCCTCCTCCACCTCGACGTCGCCCGCGAGCGAGGCCACCACGGGCTTGACGATCCCGCGCTCGCGGAACTCGGCCACCACGCGCGCGGTGAGCTCCGCGAAGACCATCGGGGGAGTGACGATGGTGTGCCAGTAGCCGAGCACGAGCGCGTGGATGCGCGGGTCCTCAAGCCCCAGCCGGATGGTCGCCTCGTACGTCGAGGGCGGCTCGCCGCCGGTGATGTCGACCGGGTTGCCCGCGGCCCCGAAGGGCGGGATGAACCGGCGGAACGCCTCGTCCAGGTCCGGCGGGATCTCCATCAGGGACAGCCCGTTGTCGGTCACCGCGTCCGACAGCAGCACCCCGCTGCCGCCGGCGCCGGTGATGATCACCACGTTGTCGCCCTGGGGGGTGGGCAGCACCGGCAACGCGCGCGCGTACTCCAGCATCTCGTTCAGCCCGGGCGCCCGGATGACCCCGGCCTGCCTGAGGATGTCGTCGTACACGGCGTCGTCGCCCGCGAGCGCCCCGGTGTGCGAGCCGGCCGCCTTCGCGCCCGCCGCCGTACGGCCCGCCTTCAGCACCACCACCGGCTTCCTCGGTACGGTCGCCCGAGCGGCCTCCACGAAGGCGCGCCCGTCCTTGAGGTCCTCCAGGTGCATCGCGATGCACTCGGTGTGCGGGTCCTCGCCGAACCAGGTCAGCAGGTCGTCCTCGTCCAGGTCGGACTTGTTGCCCAGGCCCACGATCGCCGACACGCCCGTCCTGGTGGTGCGGGCGAAGCCCAGGATGGCCATCCCGATGCCGCCCGACTGCGAGGTCAGCGCCACCGGGCCCTTGACGTCGTACGGCGTGCAGAACGTGGCGCACAGGTCGTGCCAGGTCGAGTAGTAGCCGTAGATGTTGGGGCCGAGCAGACGGACGCCGTGCCGCTCGGCGATCGCGACGATCTCCGCCTGGAGCTCGTGCTCGCCGGTCTCCGCGAACCCGGAGGGGATCAGCACGGCGTTGGGGATCTTCTTGCGTCCCACCTCCTCCAGCGCCGAGGCCACGAACCGGGCGGGGATCGCGAAGACCGCCACATCCACCTCACCGGGAACGTCCGTGACACTCTTGTACGCCTTGCGGCCCAGAATGTCATCGGCCTTGGGGTTCACCGGGTGGATCTCCCCGGCGAAGCCCCCGTCGACGAGGTTGCGCATCACCGAGTTGCCGATCTTTCCCGGCTCGTTGGAGGCGCCGATCACGGCGACCGAGGAGGGCTGCATCAGCCGGCGCATCGAGGCGAGGATCTCCTCGCGCGTGTACCTCCGGCGCGGCGGCGGCTGCCGCTCGGCGAGGATGACGCGGATGTCGGCGGCGACGGCGCCCTGCGGGGTGGCGATGACCGGGTTGAGGTCGACCTCCGCGATCTCGGGGAAGTCGGCGACCAGTTGGGACACCCGCCGGATCTGCTCGGCGATCGCCCACCGGTCCACGGCCGCCTGCCCGCGCACCCCGCGCAGGATCTCCGCCGAGCGGATCGAGTCCAGCATGGACAGCGCCTCGTCGGCGCTCACCGGCGCCAGCCGGAAGGTGACGTCCTTGAGGACCTCCACCAGCACCCCGCCGAGCCCGAAGGCGACGACCTTCCCGAAGGTCGGGTCGGTGACGGCCCCGACGATCACCTCCTGCCCCTGGGGCAGCAGTTCCTGGACCTGCACCCCCTCGATGCGCGCGTCGGCGTCGTACGCCCGCGCGTTCTCGACGATCCTGTGGAACGCGGCCCGTACGTCCGTGGCGCCCTCGACGCCGACGACCACCCCGCCGGCGTCGGTCTTGTGCAGGATGTCGGGGGAGACGATCTTCATCACGACCGGGCCGCCGAAGCGCGCCGCGCAGGCGACGGCCTCCTCGACGTCCCTCGCCAGTTCCTCGCCCGGTACGGCGATCCCGTACGCGTCGGCGATCACCTTGCCCTCGGGCGCGGTCAGCGCGGTCCGCCCCTCCGCCCGCACGGCGTCGAGCAGCGCGCGCACCCGCAGGACGCGGTCTTCGGCCATCACGTCAGATCACTCCGTTCGACTTGAGCAGGCGCAGCTCCTCGTCGCCGAGGCCGAGCTCGCCGATGTAGACCTCTTCGTTGTGCTCGCCCAGCAGCGGTGAACTGGTCACCTCGACGGGGGAGTCGGACAGCTTCAGCGGGCTGCCGACCGTGGTGAACTCGCCGCGCTCGGGGTGCGGGACGGTGACGACCATCTCGTTGGCGACCAGCGAGGCGTCCTCGATGATCTCCTTGGTGGACAGGATCGGCCCGCACGGGATGTTGTGCGCGTTGAGCCGCTCCAGCACCTCCCACTTGGGCAGGGTCGAGGACCACTCCTCGATCAGCTGGAACATCTTGTTGAGCTTGGGCAGCCGGGCCTCCGGCGTCGCCCACTCGGGGTCCTCGGCCAGTTCCGGCCGGCCGATGAGCCGGCTGATCGGCTGCCAGCCGACGGGCTGCACGATGACGTACACGTAGTCGTTCGGGCCGCCCGGCGCGCACTTGACCGCCCAGCCGGGCTGGCCGCCGCCGGAGGCGTTCCCGGACCGGGGAACCTCCGTGCCGAAGTCGTCGTTGGGATATTCAGCGAGCGGCCCGTGTGCCAGGCGTTGCTGGTCCCTCAGCTTCACCCGGCACAGGTTGAGTACAGCGTGCTGCATGGCCACGTTGACCCGCTGCCCACGCCCGGTTTTCTCGCGCTGCAGGAGCGCGGCGAGAATCCCCGCCACGGCGTGCACACCCGTTCCGGAGTCCCCGATCTGGGCTCCCGTCGCCAGCGGCGGTCCGTCCTCGAAGCCGGTGGTCGACATCGACCCGCCCATGGCCTGCGCGACGACCTCGTACGCCTTGAAGTTGGTGTACGGGCCGTCCCCGAACCCCTTGATGGAGGCATAGACGATCCGCGGATTGATCTCCTTGATGCGGTCCCAGGTGAAGCCCATCCGGTCCACCGCGCCCGGACCGAAGTTCTCGACCATGACGTCGGAGCGCCGGATCAGCTCGGTGAGCAGTTCCTTGCCGCGTTCGGTCTTGGTGTTGAGGGTGATGCTGCGCTTGTTGCAGTTGAGCATCGTGAAGTACAGGGAGTCGACGTCCGGCAGGTCGCGCAGCTGCCTGCGCGTGATGTCACCGGTCGGCGCCTCCAGCTTGACGACGTCCGCCCCGAGCCAGGCCAGCAGCTGGGTGGCGGAGGGCCCGGACTGGACGTGGGTCATGTCGAGGACGCGGATGCCCTCAAGTGCCTTGGCGGTCACGGGCGTTCACCTCACTTGTACATGGTCTGGTTCATGGTTCCGGGGGCGTACGCGTCCGGGTCGACCCAGACGTTGATCAGCGACGGCTTGCCCGACTCGCGGGCGCGGCGCAGGGCGGGGCCGATGTCGGCGGGGTCGCGGACCTCCTCGCCGTAACCGCCCAGCATCTGGGCGAACTTGTCGTAGTGGACGTCGCCGAGGGTGTTGCCGACGCGCTCGCGCTCCACGCCGTACTTGGCCTTCTGGCCGTAGCGGATCTGGTTCATGGAGGAGTTGTTGCCGACGATGCCGACGAAGGGGAGGTCGTAGCGCACGAGGGTCTCGAAGTCCCAGCCGGTGAGGGAGAAGGCGCCGTCGCCGAAGAGGGCCACGACCTCCTTGTCCGGCCGAGCCTGCTTGGCGGCGAGCACGAAGGGGACGCCGACGCCGAGGGTGCCGAGCGGGCCCGGGTCCATCCAGTGCCCGGGCGCCTTGGGCTGGACGACCTGCCCGGAGAAGGTGACGATGTCGCCGCCGTCGCCGATGTAGATCGAGTCCTCGGTGAGGAAGTCGTTGATCTCGCTGACCAGGCGGTAGGGGTGGATCGGCGAGGCGTCCGACCTCAGGCTCGGCAGCCGCTTCTCGATCGCGGTCTGCTCGGCGGCGCGCAGCTCGTCGAGCCACTCCTTGCGCTTGGCGGCGCCGCCGTTGAGGCGTCCCGAGGCCGCCTCGGCCACCGACTTCAGGACCAGCCCGGCGTCGCCGACGATCCCGAGGTCGATGTCGCGGTTCTTGCCGACGGTGCGGTAGTCGAGGTCGATCTGCACGACGGTGGCGGCCGGGGAGAGCCGCTTGCCGTAGCCCATGCGGAAGTCGAAGGGCGTGCCGACGATGACGATGACGTCGGCGTGGGAGAAGGCGTACCGGCGTGAGAGCTGGAAGTGGTGCGGGTCGCCCGGCGGGAGGGTGCCGCGGCCGGCGCCGTTCATGTACGCCGGGATGTTGAGGGTGCGCACCAGCTCGATGGCGGAGGCGGTGCCGCGGGTCGTCCACACCTGGCTGCCGAGCAGGATGGCCGGCTTCTCGGCGTGCACGAGCAGGTCGGCGAGCTTCTCGACGGCTTCCGGGTCGCCGGCGGACCGGGTGGAGGCGCGGTAGGCGCCGGGCGCGGGCACGCGCGCCGTGGCGGCCGGGACCTTCGCGTCGAGCACGTCGCGCGGGATCTCCAGGAAGGAGGGCCCGGGCGCACCGTGGTAGCACTCGCGGAAGGCCATGGAGACCATGTCCGCCGCGCGTGCCGTGTCGGGCACGGTGGCCGCGAACTTGGTGATCGGGGCCATCATGTCGACGTGCGGCAGGTCCTGCAGGGACCCCATCTTGTGTTGGGTCAGCGCTCCCTGGCCGCCGATCAGCAGCATCGGGGACTCCGCGCGGAAGGCGTTGGCGACACCGGTGACGGCGTCGGTCGTGCCCGGGCCGGCGGTGACGACGGCGCAGCCGGGCCTGCCGGTGATGCGCGCGTAGCCGTCGGCGGCGTGGGCGGCGACCTGTTCGTGTCGTACGTCGACGACCTCGATGCCCTCGTCGACGCAGCCGTCGTAGATGTCGATGATGTGGCCGCCGCACAACGTGTAGATGCGGTCGACCCCTTCGGCCTTCAGAGCCTTGGCGACGAGGTGACCGCCGGAAATCACGTCCTGGGTGTCGTCGGGCATGGCGAAGTCCTGTCCCTTCGTAGGGGGTGGGAACGCTCTCGCGGTACATTGCATACAGTCGACGAATACTGTATGAAGCTTGTTATCCCGCATCCGGTGGGTGGTGTCCAGGGGGCGTGCGGCACTTTCGAGACAGGAGCCGGAATGGACCTGTACGAACACCAGGCAAGGGAACTCTTCGAGGAACACGGCATCGAGGTGCCAAGGGCCGAGGTCACCGACTCGCCCAAGGAAGCCCGCGAGATCGCCCGCCGGCTCGGCGGCCGGGTCGTCGTCAAGGCACAGGTGAAGACCGGTGGACGCGGCAAGGCGGGCGGGGTGAAGTTCGCCGCCGACCCGGCCGCCGCGGAGCTCACGGCACGCCAGATCCTCGGCATGGACATCAAGGGACACCGGGTCGGCAAGGTGATGCTGGCCCAACCCGTCGACGTCGACAGCGAGTTCTACGTCTCCTACGTCCTCGACCGCGCGGCGGGCACCTTCCTCGCCATCGCCTCCGCCGAGGGCGGCATGGAGATCGAGGAGGTCGCAGCCGGCCGGCCCGAGGCCGTCGCCCGCGTCCCCGTCGACCCCGCCGAGGGAGTGACCTCGGCGAAGGCGGGCGAGATCGCCGAGGCGGCGGGGCTGCCGGCGCGGACGGCCGACGTCCTCATGCGGCTGTGGCAGGTGCTCGTGCGCGAGGACGCGCTGCTCGTCGAGGTGAACCCCCTGGTGCGCACCCGGCAGGGCCGGATCCTCGCCCTCGACGGCAAGGTCACCCTCGACGACAACGCCCGCTTCCGGCAGGCCCGTTGGGGCGCCGACGAGGTGGAGCACGGGGACACGCTGGAGGCGGCCGCCGCGGCCAAGGGCCTCAACTACGTGAAGCTGGACGGCGAGGTCGGCGTCATCGGCAACGGCGCCGGCCTCGTCATGTCGACCCTCGACGTGGTCGCCGGCTGCGGCGCGCGGCCCGCCAACTTCCTCGACATCGGCGGCGGCGCCTCCGCCCGGATCATGGCGGACGGGCTGTCCGTCATCCTCTCCGACCCGGCCGTGAAGTCGGTCTTCGTCAACGTCTTCGGCGGGATCACCGCCTGCGACGCGGTCGCCGACGGCATCGTGCAGGCCCTGGAGAGCGTGCGGCTGACCAAGCCGCTGGTGGTGCGGCTGGACGGCAACAACGCCGCCCGCGGCCGGGCCATCCTCGACGGGCGCGCCCACCCCCTGGTCGAGCAGGCCACCACCATGGACGGCGCCGCCCGCCGCGCCGCCGAACTCGCCACCACCGCCGGCTGAAGGAGCCCGACATGGCCGTGTACCTCACCAAGGAGAGCAAGGTCCTCGTCCAGGGCATGACCGGCGGCGAGGGCATGAAGCACACCCGGCGCATGCTCGCCGCCGGCACGAACGTCGTCGGCGGCGTCAATCCGCGCAAGGCCGGCCGCACCGTCGACTTCGACGACCGGGCCGTGCCCGTCTTCGGCTCGGTCGCCGAGGGCGTCGACGCCACCGGCGCCGACGTCACCGTCGTCTTCGTGCCGCCCGCCTTCGCCCGGGCGGCCGTCACCGAGGCCGCCGACGCCGGCATCGCGCTCGCGGTCGTCATCACCGAGGGCATCCCGGTCCACGACACCGTCGCCTTCACCGCGTACGCCAAGGGCAGGGACACCCGCGTCATCGGCCCCAACTGCCCGGGGCTGATCACCCCGGGTCAGTCCAACGCGGGCATCATCCCCGCCGACATCGCCAAGCCCGGCCGTATCGGACTCGTCTCCAAGTCGGGCACCCTCACCTACCAGCTCATGTACGAACTGCGCGACATCGGCTTCTCCACCTGCGTCGGCATCGGCGGCGACCCGGTGGTGGGCACCAGCCACATCGACTGCCTCGCCGCCTTCCAGGACGACCCCGACACCGAACTGATCGTCCTCATCGGCGAGATCGGCGGCGACGCGGAGGAACGCGCGGCCGCGTACATCAGCCAGCACGTCACCAAGCCCGTCGTCGGCTACATCGCCGGGTTCACCGCGCCCGAGGGCCGCACCATGGGGCACGCCGGCGCCATCGTGTCCGGCTCCTCGGGCACCGCGCGGGCGAAGAAAGAGGCGCTGGAGGCGGTGGGGGTGCGCGTGGGAAGCACACCGACCGAGACGGCGCGACTCGTACTCGCCCGTCTCGCGGAGCAGCCGCCGGTCACTCATAGTTGACGTGAGCCATGCCCACCCCGCCCCCGACCGTGCACCGGAAGCGGAGCATCCGAATGGCATCCACCCTCACCCTCAAATCCGGCACGTCCTGGACCGACGCCTGGCAGCGCTGCCTGGCCGTGGCCCCCGAGGCCTTCCGCGACGACCGCGTCCTCAACCTGTGGGACTCCGCCTGGCGGGCCGACGGCCGGGCGCTGCCCGCCACCAGCCCCGTCGACGGCAGCCCCGTCGCCGGCCCGCCGCGCCTGGACTCGGCCACCGCCCACCAGGCCGTGCGCGCCTCGCTCGACCAGCACCGCGCCTGGCGGCACGTGCCCCTCGAAGAGCGCCGCGCCCGGGTCGCGGCCACCCTCGACGCCCTCACCGAACACCGCACCCTGCTCGCCCTGCTGCTGGTGTGGGAGATCGGCAAGCCCTGGCGCCTGGCGCAGGCGGACGTCGACCGGGCCATCGACGGCGTGCGCTGGTACGTCGACGGCATCGACGAGATGACCGCGGGCCGGGTCCCGCTGGACGGCCCGGTGTCCAACATTGCCAGCTGGAACTATCCGATGAGCGTGCTCGTTCACGCCATGCTGGTACAGGTGCTGGCGGGCAACGCGGTCATCGCCAAGACCCCGACCGACGGCGGCGTCGCCTGTCTGACCCTGGCCTGCGCGCTGGCCGCTCGCGAGGGGCTCCCTGTCACCCTCGTCAGCGGCAGCGGGGGCGAGCTGTCGAGGGCGCTGGTGCGGGCGCCCGAGATCGGCTGCGTCTCCTTCGTCGGCGGCCGCGACACCGGCGCCGCGGTGGCCACGGCCGTCGCCGACCTCGGCAAGCGGCACATCCTTGAACAGGAGGGACTCAACACCTGGGGCATCTGGAACCACTCCGACTGGGACGCGCTCTCGGCGGTGATCCCCAAGCTCTTCGACTACGGCAAGCAGCGCTGCACGGCGTACCCGCGCTTCGTCGTCCAGCGCCAGCTGTTCGACCGGTTCCTGGCGGCGTACCTCCCGGCGGTGCGCACGCTCAGGGTCGGCCATCCGCTGGCCGTGGAGCACCCCGACGACCCCTGCCCCGAGCTGGACTTCGGGCCCGTCATCAACGCGGCCAAGGCGAAGGAGCTCGGCGACCAGGTCGCCGAGGCCGTCGACCGCGGCGCCGTCCCGCTGCACCGCGGCAGCGAGGACGAGGCCCGGTTCCTGCCCGGCCAGGACACCTCGGCCTACGTCCAGCCGGTCACGCTCCTGGGCCCGCCGCCGTCCTCCCCGCTGCACCACGCGGAGCCGTTCGGCCCGGTCGACACGATCGTCCTGGTCGACACGGAGGCGGAGCTGCTGGCCGCGATGAACGCCTCCAACGGCGCGCTGGTGGCCACCCTGTCCACCGACGACCGGGCCACCTTCGAGCGGCTGGCCCCGCAGATCCGCGCCTTCAAGGTCGGCCACGGCACGCCGCGCTCCCGCGGCGACCGCGACGAGCTGTTCGGCGGGTTCGGCGCGTCCTGGCGGGGCGCGTTCGTCGGCGGCGAGCTGCTGGTGCGCGCGGTGACCCAGGGCCCGGCGGGGGAGCGGCTGCCCGGCAACTTCCCCGACTACCACCTCATGCCGTGACGGGGGGCCGGGCGGCGCCCGCATCCGCCGTACGCCACCCGGCGATCACCTCCTCGGCCAGCCATGCCGCCACGCCCACCGGATAGGGCCGCGGCAGACTCAGCACGACGTGGTTCACCCCGGCGTCGACGAGGGCCCGCACCGTCGCCCGCGTCGCCGCCGGGTCGTCGTACGCCACCAGCACCTGCACCGACCGGGTGATCTCCCGCGGATCGCGCCCGAGTTCGGCGCAGTGCGCGTCCAGCACCCGGCCGCGCTCGGCGACGAACTCCACGCTGTTGTGCGGCGGCCCGGGCACGTTCCAGATGTCGGCGTGCTCGGCGACCAGCCGCAGCAGCCGGGTGCCCCAGCCGCCGACGAGCAGCGGCGGGCCGGGACGCTGGACCGGCTTGGGCTCGTTGAGTGTGCCCCTGAGCCGGTGGTGGCGGCCCTCGTAGTCGAAGACGTCCCGCGTCCACATCAGCTTCAGGATCTCGACCGTCTCCGCCAGCCGCGCGATCCCCTCGGCCGGGGGCACCAGCGTCAGCCCGTACGCCTCGTACTCCGCGATCGCCGGATTCGGTCCCGCGATCCCGCCCGCGCCCGGCGGCTGGTGCGTGCCCCCGACCCCGAGCCCCATCACCAGCCGCCCGCCGGAGATCACGTCCACGGTGGACGCCATCTTGCCCAGCAGGGCCGGCGGGCGGATCCGGTTGCTCGTCACCAGCAGCCCCAGGCGCAGCCGTTCGGTCTGCGCGGCGAGCGCGCTGAGCAGGGTCCAGCCCTCGTGGACCGCGCCGTCGGCGGGCCCGGCGACCGGCAGCAGGTGGTCCCACAGCCAGGCGTCCTCGATCTCCGGCACGGCGTCCGCCTCCCGCCAGACGCGGCGGATGTCCTCGTACGGCACGTGCATGGGGGTGGTCTTGATGCCGAAGCGCACCGGCGGCACGGGTTTCCCAGTCGTCATGGCCGTCAGCGTACTAAATCATCAGCCAAGCTGACGATCAGTCGCGGCTACAGTTCGGAACATGGCAGCAGACGTGAGACCCGTGCCGCTGGAGAACCGGCTCGGCTACCTCCTCAAGCACGCGCAGGCCAAGCTGGCCCGGAAGTCGGCCGAGGCCCTCGCCCCGTACGGAGTGGACGGCCACGAGCTGGCCGTCCTGGTGGTGCTCTCGGGGGAGGAGCCGCTGTCGCAGGTGGAGGTGGCCACGCGGCTCGGCGTCGACCGGACCACGATGGTGGCGCTGATCGACGGCCTGGAGGACCACGGCCTGGTGCGGCGCCGGCGCAGCCCGCGGGACCGGCGCAGGAACATCGTCGAGCTGACCCCCGAGGGCGAGGAGTGTCTGCGGCAGGCCGAAAAGGCACGCCTCCTCGTCGAGCGGCGCTTCCTCGCCCCGCTCGACGAGGAGACGGCCGCCGCCCTGGTCAGGGCCCTGCGGGTGCTCGTCGCCGAGGACGGTCCGGCACGCTGACCGGCCGACGGATACGCAGGTGAAAGGCACTGCGAAACCTTGGTATTGTTGTCCGTGTCGCCGCGGGGAACACTCCCGGCAAGGCGGCGGACACCTCGTCCGGGTGGCGGAATGGCAGACGCGCTAGCTTGAGGTGCTAGTGCCCTTTATCGGGCGTGGGGGTTCAAGTCCCCCCTCGGACACCAGTTCAGTCGGAGACCCCTGTTCAGCAGGGGTCTTTCGCGTGTCCGGACACGGTTCGCCAACCCATCGCGCGGTGCCACGCGCGGGTGAGGCGGCCGGCCAGGTGCTCGCACAGTGGGCCGCCCTGCGGGAACGGCACCGACGTCTCGTCCGTGAGCGCCGAGAAGAAGGACCGCCCCGCGCCCGTCTGCAGCGTCGTGCTCCAGCGATGGCCCGGATAGCGGCCGAGCAGCGTGTGGACCAGCCCCCTGCCGAGACCCTGGCGCTGCCGTGAGTCCCGTATCCACACATCCATGATCCGGCCCGTGCGGCATGCCTCGCAGGCGCGGAAGCGCAGGTGTCCGACGACGGTGCCCCGCAGGTCGCGCAGCACTATCTCGGTCGTGGTGCCCATGGACCCACTATGGCGAACTTGTGCCCGACCGGTGAGGCCCTTCGCGTAATCGCGCCCCTCAGACGAATGACCGGTGTACACACCGGTTCCGGTGGTCGAACAGATCCGGCCCCTTCCACTCGATCCGTTCCAGAACTTGATTGGTTCCAGAAAAGGAGCAAGACTGCGGCGTGTGACCGGAACCACGGACTACGAGCGCATGCTGCGCGAGGCCGCGCTGCGCGTGACGCGCCCTCGGATGGCGGTGCTCTCCGCGGTGCACGGTCATCCGCACGCCGACACCGACTCGATCATCGGCGTCGTGCGCGAAGACCTCGGTGGCGTCTCCCACCAGGCGGTCTACGACGTGCTGCGCGTGCTGACCGCGGCGGGTCTGCTCCGGCGCATAGAACCGCCCGGCTCCGCAGCGCGCTACGAGGCGCGGGTCGGGGACAACCACCACCATCTCGTGTGCCGTTCGTGCGGGGCCATCGTCGACGTGGACTGCGCCGTCGGTGCCGCGCCCTGTCTGACCGTGTCCGACGACCAGGGCTTCGTGATCGACGAGGCCGAGGTCGTCTACTGGGGCCAGTGTCCCGGCTGTTCCACCCCCACCAGTTTCTGAGCACACCCTTTGACCAGGGAGGATTCCCGTGGCTGACCACGACGCCGTAGTGGGCGACATCAACGAGGAAGAGTCGGGCGGCTGCCCCGTCCACATGGGGCGCTTCAGCCACCCGACCGAGGGCGGCAGCAACCGTGACTGGTGGCCGAACCAGCTCAACCTGGCGATCCTCCGCAAACACCAGCCGGCCTCCGATCCCATGGACGGCGACTTCGACTACGCCGCCGAGTTCCAGACCCTGGACCTCGACGCCCTGGCGCGGGACGTCGACGAGGTGCTGACGAACTCGCAGGAGTGGTGGCCGGCCGACTTCGGCAACTACGGCCCCCTCATGATCCGTATGGCCTGGCACAGTGCGGGCACCTACCGCATCCACGACGGCCGCGGCGGCGCCGGCGCCGGCATGCAGCGCTTCGCCCCGCTCAACAGCTGGCCGGACAACGGCAACCTGGACAAGGCGCGCCGTCTGCTGTGGCCGGTGAAGAAGAAGTACGGCCGCAAGATCTCCTGGGCCGACCTGATGATCTTCGCGGGCAACCGTGCCCTGGAGACCATGGGCTTCAAGACGTTCGGCTTCGCCGGCGGCCGCGCCGACGTGTGGGAGCCCGACGAGGACGTCTACTGGGGCCCCGAGCGCACCTGGCTCGGCGACGAGCGCTACTCCGGCGACCGTGAGCTGGAAAGCCCCCTCGCGGCCGTCCAGATGGGCCTCATCTACGTCAACCCCGAGGGCCCCAACGGCAACCCGGACCCGCTCGCCGCGGCCCGCGACATCCGCGAGACCTTCCGCCGCATGGCGATGAACGACGAGGAGACCGTCGCGCTGATCGCCGGCGGCCACACCTTCGGCAAGACCCACGGCGCCGGCCCGGCCGAGCTCGTCGGCCCCGAGCCCGAGGCCGCCCCGCTGGAGGAGATGGGCCTGGGCTGGAAGAGCTCCTACGCCTCCGGCAAGGGCGCCGACGCGATCACCAGCGGCCTGGAGGTCACCTGGACGCCCACCCCGACCCAGTGGGACAACAGCTTCTTCGAGACGCTGTTCAAGTACGAGTGGGAGCTCTTCCAGAGCCCGGCCGGCGCCAACCAGTGGCGCCCGAAGGACGGTGCCGGCGCCGGCACCGTGCCGGAGGCGGACGACGCGTCGAAGAAGCGTGAGCCGCGCATGCTCACCACCGACCTGTCGCTGCGCTTCGACCCGGTCTACGAGCAGATCTCCCGCCGCTTCCTGGAGAACCCCGACCAGTTCGCGGACGCCTTCGCCCGCGCCTGGTTCAAGCTCACCCACCGCGACATGGGCCCCATCCAGCGCTACCTCGGCCCGCTGGTGCCGCAGGAGACGCTGATCTGGCAGGACCCGATCCCGGCCGTGGACCACGAGCTCGTGGACGCCGAGGACGTCGCCGCCCTCAAGCGGCAGCTCCTCGACTCCGGGCTCACCGTCTCCCAGCTGGTCACCACCGCGTGGGCGTCGGCCTCGACGTTCCGCGGCAGCGACAAGCGCGGCGGTGCCAACGGCGCCCGCATCCGCCTGGAGCCGCAGCGCGGCTGGGAGGTCAACGAGCCCGACGAGCTCGCCACGGTGCTGCGCACCCTGGAGGGCGTCCAGGAGTCCTTCAACAGCGCCCAGAGCGGCGGCAAGAGGATCTCCCTCGCCGACCTGATCGTGCTCGCCGGTGCCGCGGGCATCGAGCAGGCCGCCAAGAACGGCGGCGTCCAGATCGAGGTCCCGTTCACCCCGGGCCGGATGGACGCCTCGCAGGAGCAGACGGACGTCGAGTCCTTCGCCGCGATGGAGCCGACCGCGGACGGCTTCCGCAACTACCGCGGCAAGGGCAACCGGCTGCCGTCGGAGTACCTCCTGCTCGACCGCGCCAACCTGCTGAACCTGTCCGCGCCCGAGATGACCGTCCTCGTCGGCGGCCTGCGCGTGCTCGGCGCGAACTACCAGAAGTCCCAGCTCGGCGTGCTCACCTCGACGCCCGAGGCCCTGACGAACGACTTCTTCGTCAACCTGCTCGACATGGGCACGGAGTGGAAGCCGACCTCCGAGGACGCGGAGACCTTCGAGGGCCGCGACCGCGCCACGGGCGAGCTGAAGTGGACCGGCAGCCGGGTCGACCTGGTCTTCGGCTCCAACTCCGAACTGCGCGCCGTCGCCGAGGTGTACGCCAGCGACGACGCCAAGGAGAAGTTCGCGAAGGACTTCGTGGCCGCGTGGAACAAGGTCATGAACGCCGACCGCTTCGACATCGCCTGATCGCCCCGCCGATCAGCTGACCCACCCGTCCGGGCCGTCCGACCTCGCGTCGGCCGGCCCGGACGCCGTTGGCGGCCCGTGAAGGCGCCGGGAGGCCGGGGAGACGAGTGCGCGGTCCGTGCTGATGACCGTCCTCGGCGAGTACGTCCTGCCCGGCGGCGCGATGCCGCTGGGCGGAACTGGCCGACTGGACCCGGCGTACCGCTCGGGGAGCCCGCGCGGTGAGAGGCGTACGGCGTAACCGCCGCCCACGCAGGGGCTGTTGACGGCCGCGATGAAGGTGAGCCCTGGTGCGGGGAGGCGTCTGGCATCCGGATGTTGGCGAGCTGAAGCCGGAATGCCGGTCGAAGGACACCCTCGCGGGCAGGAGCAACCCCCTCTCCGCCCGGGAGGAAAATGCGGTGCCCGGCCCGCCCGGTTTCCCTACAGTGAGAGCGACCGAGACCGATCAAGAGGGGGGCCGAGCCGTGCGTGAGCGCACCGCCGTCGTCGTCCCCTCCTCGCGGTACGAGGTGATCCTGGTGTCCTCGGCCGTCCGGTGCCCGCTGCGCGGCCGGTACCGGATGCCCGTGACGCACGTCTGAGAAGCACACCCGCTCCGTCGTCGTCCGGGGAATCGCGCTGCCCTGCTCACCTCGCTCGAAAGGCCCTGGGCCGTGCGCACCAACGTCAACACGCTCACCCTCGTCCGCAACCTCGGCATCCTCGCCCACGTCGACGCCGGCAAGACCACCGTCACCGAACGCATCCTGTACGCCACCGGCACCACGCACCGGCGCGGCGAGGTCCACGAGGGCACCACCGTCACCGACTTCGACCCGCAGGAGCGCGACCGTGGCATCACCATCTTCGCGGCGGCCGTCAGCTGCGCCTGGGACGGTCACCGGATCAACCTGATCGACACGCCGGGCCACGTCGACTTCGCCGCCGAGGTGGAACGCTCGCTCAGGGTCCTCGACGGCGCCGTCGCCGTGTTCGACGCGGTCGCGGGCGTGGAGCCGCAGAGCGAGTCGGTGTGGCGGCAGGCCGACCGGCACGGCGTGCCGAGGATCGCGTTCGTCAACAAGCTGGACCGGGCGGGCGCCGACCTCGACGAGGCCGTCGCCTCGATCCGGGAACGCCTGCATCCGGCGCCGCTGGTCGTCCAGTTGCCCATCGGCGCGGAGGACCGCTTCACCGGTGTCGTCGACCTGCTGCGCATGCGGGCGCTGGTCTGGGCCGAGGGCAGCGACTCGCCCGAGGACGTGCCGGTGCCCGATGCCCTGCGCGAGGAGGCGCGGCGGCGCCGCAGGCTGCTGGAGGAGGCCGTCGCCGAACTGCACCCGGCGGCGCTGGAGGAGTTCGTGGGCCGCGACGAGCTGTCCGCCGGCACCCTGTCCGCCGCCCTGCGCGACCTGACCCGCAGCGGCGACGGCGTGGTGGTGCTCTGCGGCTCCGCCTACCGCAACCGCGGCATCGAGCCCCTGCTCGACGCCGTCGTGGCCTACCTGCCCTCGCCGCTGGACGTCCCCGCCGTACGGGGCGGACACGACGGTACGGAGCAGGAGCGGGCAGCCGACCCGGCGGCGCCGTTCGCGGCGCTGGCGTTCAAGGTGAACGCCACGCCGACCGGACGGCTGACGTACGTACGGATCTACTCGGGAACGATCGGGAAGGGGGACACCGTGTGGGACGCGGGCGCGCGCCGCAGCGAGCGGATCGGGCGCATCCTGCGGGTCCAGGCCGACCGCCACACCCAGGTGAACCGTGCGCTGGCCGGGGACATCGTCGCCGTGGTCGGGCTGAAGTCGGCCCGGGCCGGCTCGACGCTGTGCGACCCGCGCGCCCCGCTCGTGCTGGAACCGCCCGGCGTCACCGAGCCGGTGGTCTCGGTCGCCGTCGAGGCCCGCAGGTCCACCGACACCGACCGGCTGGCCTCGGCGCTGGCACGGCTGACCGAGGAGGACCCCGCACTGGTCGTCCGCACGGATGCCGAGACCGGGCAGACGGTGCTGTCGGGCATGGGCGAACTGCACCTGGAGGTCGCGGCGGAGCAGCTGCGGCGCGGGTACGGCCTGGAGGTCGACGTCGGCCGTCCCGCGGTCAGTCACCGCGAGACCGTGGGCCGCGGGGTGACCGGTTTCGTCTTCCGGCACGTCAAACAGGACGGCGGGGCAGGGCAGTTCGCCCATGTCGTCCTCGATGTCGAGCCGCTGGCCGAGGGATTCGCGTTCCGCTCGGCCGTCGTCGGCGGGCGGGTGCCGCAGGAGTACGTGCGCGCCGTGGAGGCCGGCTGCCGGGAGGCCCTCGGCGAGGGGCCGCTCGCCGGGCATCCGGTGACCGGGCTGCGCGTCACCCTCACCGACGGGTCGACGCACGTGAAGGACTCCTCGGACACCGCCTTCCGCGCCGCGGGCAGGCTGGGGCTGCGCGAGGCCCTGCGCGCCTGCGCGATGGTCCTCCTCGAACCGGTCGCGGAGGTCACGGTGAGCGTCCCCGAGGACGCCGTCGGCGCCGTCCTCGGCGACCTCGCCGCGCGCCGCGGCCGGGTCTCGGGCTCGCTCACCCGGGCGGGCTCGGCGGTGGTGACGGCGACGGTGCCGCTGGCCGAACTCTTCGGCTACGCAACCCGGTTGCGCAGCCGGACCCAGGGCCGCGGCACCTTCACCGCCCGCCCCACCGGCTACGCGCCGGCACCGGCACGGTGACCGACGGCGGCCCCGCCCCACGCGGGCGGGGCCGCCGTCGGCTCACGGGTACGACACCACGGTGGACGGCATGGTCGACGTGCCCGACGTCGCAGCCCCCGTCTCGTTGATCACGTGCTCGTACTGGCCGTTGCCGCCCAGCGAGACCACGAGCAGGTCGTGGAAGCGCACGCCCGGGGTGTCGGGGGCGGCGAAGCCGTGGTGCTGCACGATGGTCGGGTCGACGTTGTAGTAGCAGTAACTGCCCAGTCCCCAGCCCTCGTGCGCGGTGACGTGGTCGCCGACCTTGTAGGCGGCGTAGCCCTTCACCGGGCCGTTCTGGATCGCCGCCTGGTTCGGGGCGTCGTACGCCTTCTCGTTCTGGAAGAAGATCGTGCGCCCGCGCTGGCCGTACCACTGCACGTCGTACTTGTTGAAGTGCTCCACGAACAGGCCCGTGCACAGCACGTCGTCGCCGTTGACGACGATGCCGTAGTCGGCCCGGTTGGTCTCCCAGCCGACGCCGTCGCCGTGGTCGGCGCGCCAGACCCAGGTGTGGTCGACGATGGTGTGCCGGCTGTTGATCACCATGCTGGTGGTGGCCTTGCCGGGGCCCGCGCCGCCGATGCGGACGAACACGTCCTGGACGGTGGTGGGGTTGGCCGAGTGGTCCCGGAAGGCGCCCTGCGGCCCGATCTCCAGCAGTGTCCGGGAGTTGACCGGTCCGGCGTCGACGAGGAACCCCGCCAGGCGCACGCCGTCGACGTCGGCGACGCGCAGGGCGGTGACGCCGTTGTCGGGGACGAGCGTCGCGTAACCCAGGCCCAGCACCACGGTGTTGGGGCGGTTGACCTGGATCGGCCGGTCCAGGTGGTAGATCCCCGGCGTCAGCAGCAGGTGAAGCCCTTGCGCGAGGGCCTGGTTGAGGGTGGCCGCGGTGACGCCCGGCCGGGCGACGTAGAACCGCGACAGCGGCAGCGAGGTGCCCCGCGGGGTGCCGTTGCCCCAGGTGACACCGCGGGCGTGGGTGCGCTTCGCCGGCAGGAACACATGGAAGGCGGACGCGCCGTCGACGTACAGGAAGGGCTTCTCCCGGGAGACCGGGGTCGTGTCGAGGGTGGTGTACGGCGGGCTGGGGAAGCTCTGCGCGGGGGCGCCCTCGACGCCCGAGAAGACCATGTTCCACACGCCGTTGAGCCAGCTGCCGATCGCGCTGTCCCGGGTGTACCACTGCTGCTGCGAGTACGGGCCCACCTGGCCGTCGATCCGGCTGTCGGCGATGTAGCCGCCGCTCGCCCAGCCGTAGCCGGTGGGCTCCAGGTCGAGGCCGCCGCGCACGTGCATCCGGCGGAAGGGCGCCGCCTGGGCCACCGCCCACCGGTTGGTGCCGTTCGCCGGGACCAGGGCCAGGTTCTCCGCCGACCGCCAGAAGTTCTGCGTGGCGTTGCCACCGAACCAGCCGGCGTCGACCGTCACGTCGCCGTTGATGACGGTGTCGTCGGGGGACAGGCCCAGGCCCGCTATGGAGGTGTAGAAGCCGAGCCGGGCGTTGAGGCCGTGGTACGTGCCGGGCTTGAACAGCAGCGCGTAGCGGCCGGTGCCGAACTGGGCCGACTCCTGCCGCGCGAACACCTCGTCCAGCCTGGCCTGGATGTCCGGGGTGGACGGGTCGAAGACCAGCACGTCGGGGCCCAGGTCGCCGCCACCGGGGAGGAGGCGCGGCTTCCTGGGCGACTTGGGGGCGGCGGAGGCGGGGGCGGGCAGTGCGAGCAGCGCGGGGGCGGCCGCGGCGGCCGCGCCGAGGACGGTTCTGCGGCCGATGTCGGGCAGGGGCATGGGGCGGCTCTCCTGTTCAGGAAGTGAACGAGGCGGGGGTCTGGGAGCGCTCTCTTGGCGGTGCATGCTTCAACTGCCCGAACGTGCGCGTCAAGAGCTGCGACCGGATTGCCCAAGGGTTGCCCAACCTCTTGACGCGCTCATCCCTTGAGGTTTAACTCACGTCCTAAATTAAGCCATGAGTGCAATCCCCGAAGGGACACCGGGAGCCATGCGCAGCATCCGAGCCGCGGCCGTAGGCGCCGTCACCATGTCACTCGCCCTTGCCGCCTCGGCCTGCGGAGGCGGTTCGTCCACGGGCGGGTCCGACGACTCCCCCAAGACGCTCACCTACTGGGCCTCCAACCAGGGCGCCAGCATCGCCATCGACAAGAAGGTCCTCCAGCCCGAACTCGACAAGTTCGAGAAGCAGACCGGCATCAAGGTGAAGCTGGAGGTCGTCCCCTGGTCCGACCTGCTCAACCGCATCCTCACCGCGACCACCTCCGGCCAGGGCCCGGACGTGCTGAACATCGGCAACACCTGGAGCGCCTCCCTGCAGGCCACCGGCGCGCTGCTGCCGTGGGACGCGAAGAACTTCGCCAAGATCGGCGGCAAGGACCGCTTCGTCGACTCCGCCCTCGGCTCGACCGGCGCCACGGACAAGGACCCGGCCGCCGTCCCGCTGTACTCGATGGCCTACGCCCTCTACTACAACAAGCAGATCTTCGCCGACGCCGGCATCTCCAAGCCCCCGGCCACCTGGGACGAGCTGGTGGCCGACGGCAAGAAGATCGCCGCGAAGGGCAAGTCACCGCTGGGCGCGGAGGGTTCGAACCTCTCGGAGAACATCCACCACGTCTTCGTCTTCGCCAAGCAGCACGGCGGCGACTTCTTCACCGCCGACGGCAAGCCCGACTTCACCAACCCCAAGGTGGTCGACGCGGTCAAGCAGTACGTCGACCTGATGGCCAAGGACAAGGTCATCCCGACCGGCGACGCCGAGTACGCCCAGAACCAGTCGGTGAGCGACTTCGCCAAGGGCAGGCAGGCGATGCTGCTGTGGCAGTCCGCCTCCGCCAACCTCAAGTCGCAGGGCATGGACGAGAGCGCGTACGGCATCGCGCCCGTGCCCGTGCAGTCCGGCACCCCGGGCACCGGCACCCAGGTCAACTCGATGGTGGCGGGCATCAACCTCGCCGTCTTCAAGAACACCGACAACCTCGACGGCGCCACGAAGTTCGTGAAGTTCATGACCAGCGACGCCGAACAGAAGATCCTCAACACGGCGTACAGCTCCATCCCGCCGGTCAAGTCCGCGCAGCAGGACGCGGCCTTCAACACCCCCGCCAACGCCGTCCTCAAGCAGACCCTCGCCACCAGCGCCGCCGCGCTGCCGCAGGTCGCCGACGAGTCGCAGTTCGAGACCGCGGTCGGCACGGCCGTCAAGAGCCTGTTCGCCGACGCGGCCGCCGGACGCGCGATCACCACCGACTCGGTGAAGTCCGCGCTGGAGAAGGCCCAGCAGCAGATGCCGGCGAAGTGAGCACGATGACCACCACGACCCTCGAGGAGCCACTGAGGGGGAGTTCCCCCGGTGCGGCGGCGCGGCCACGGCGCCGCCGCACCGGGCGGATCCGCCGCGTCGGCCTGCCGTACCTGCTCCTGCTGCCCGCCCTGCTGCTGGAACTCCTGGTCCACCTGGTGCCGATGGTCATCGGCATCGTGATGAGCTTCAAGGAGCTCACCCAGTTCTACATCCGCGACTGGGGCACCGCGCCCTGGGCCGGCTTCGACAACTACCGCGTGTCGGTGGACTTCGACGCCCCCGTCGGCGAGGCCCTGCTGCACTCCTTCTTCGTCACCGTCGGCTTCACCCTGCTCTCGGTCGGCCTGTGCTGGCTGATCGGCACCGCGGCGGCCGTCTACATGCAGGACACCTTCCGCGGCCGCGGCCTGCTGCGCGCGCTGTTCCTGGTGCCGTACGCCCTGCCCGTCTACGCGGCCGTCATCACCTGGGTGTTCATGTTCCAGCACGACAACGGCCTGGTGAACCACGTCCTGCACGACCAGCTGCACCTCACCGGCAAACCGTCCTTCTGGCTGATCGGCGACAACAGCTTCTACGCCCTGCTGACCGTGTCCGTGTGGAAGGGCTGGCCGTTCGCCTTCCTCATCGTCATGGCCGGACTCCAGAACATCCCCCGGGAGCTGTACGAGGCCGCCGCCCTCGACGGCGCCGGCCTGTGGCAGCAGCTGCGCCGCATCACCCTGCCGTCCCTGCGCCCGGTCAACCAGGTCCTGGTCCTGGTGCTGTTCCTGTGGACGTTCAACGACTTCAACACGCCGTACGTCCTGTTCGGCAAGTCGGCTCCGGAGGCCGCGGACCTCATCTCGGTCCACATCTACCAAGCCTCCTTCGTCACCTGGAACTTCGGCACCGGATCCGCGATGTCCGTGCTCCTGCTGCTGTTCCTGCTCCTCGTCACGGGCGTGTACCTGGTGCTCACCTCGCGCGGACGGAGGACCGCCGATGTCTAAGTCGCCCATGGCGCCGCCGAGTTCCTTCCTGTGGTCCCGGCGGGTCTTCCTCACCCTGCTCACCGGCTTCGTGCTGGTGCCGGTGTACGTGATGGTCTCCAGCTCGCTGAAGCCGCTCGCCGACGTCACGGGCAAGTTCCGCTGGCTGCCCAGCGGTCTGACGATCCGGCCGTACATCGACATCTGGTCGACCGTCCCGCTGGCGAGGTACTTCGTGAACTCGCTGGTCGTGGCCGTCTCGGCGACCGTGTGCTCGGTGGTGGTCGCGGTCTTCGCCGCGTACGCCGTCAGCCGCTACGACTTCCGCGGCAAGCGCGTCTTCACCGTCACCGTGCTGTCCACGCAGATGTTCCCGGGCATCCTCTTCCTGCTCCCGCTGTTCCTGCTCTACGTCAACATCGGCAACGCCACCGGCATCGCCCTGTTCGGCTCGCGCGGCGGACTGATCCTGACCTACCTCACCTTCTCCCTGCCGTTCTCGATCTGGATGCTGATCGGGTACTTCGACTCCGTGCCGAGAGACCTGGACGAGGCCGCCCTGGTGGACGGCTGCGGCCCGCTCGGCGCGCTGCTGCGGGTGGTCGTACCGGCCGCGATCCCGGGCATCGTCGCGGTCGCCGTCTACGCCTTCATGACCGCCTGGGGCGAGGTCCTGTTCGCGTCCGTCATGACCAACGACACCACCCGCACCCTCGCCGTCGGCCTCCAGGGCTACTCCACCCTCAACGACGTGTACTGGAACCAGATCATGGCCGCCTCGCTCGTCGTCAGCGTGCCCGTGGTCGCCGGCTTCCTGCTGCTGCAGCGCTACCTCGTCGCCGGGCTGACGGCCGGTGCCGTCAAGTGACCGACTCCGCTGATACCGAAGGGACTTCCGTGTCCGACCGCATCGACCTCGCCGCGTTCCCGCCCGACTTCCTGTGGGGCACGGCCACATCGGCGTACCAGATCGAGGGAGCCGTCGCCGAGGACGGCCGCTCCCCGTCGATCTGGGACACCTTCTCGCACACCCCCGGCAAGGTCGACGGCAACGACCACGGCGACGTGGCCTGCGACCACTACCACCGCTGGCGTGAGGACATCGGCCTGATGCGCCGACTGGGCGTGAACGCCTACCGGTTGTCGATCGCCTGGCCCCGCGTGCTGCCGGGCGGCGACGGGCCGGTGAACCCCAAGGGCCTCGCCTTCTACGACGAGTTGATCGACGGCCTGCTGGCGGCGGACATCACCCCGTCCGTCACCCTCTACCACTGGGACCTGCCCCAGGTCCTGCAGGACCGCGGCGGCTGGCCGGAGCGGCAGACCGCCCTCGCGTTCGCCGAGTACGCCTCCGTCGTGGCCGAACGCCTCGGCGACCGGGTGCACCACTGGGCCACGCTCAACGAGCCGCTCTGCTCGGCGTGGATCGGCCACCTGGAGGGGCGGATGGCCCCCGGCCTGACCGACCTCACCGCCGCCGTACGCGCCTCCTACCACCTGCTCCTCGGCCACGGCCTCGCGGCGCAGGCGATCCGCGCCGCCTCCGGCACCGCCCAGGTGGGGCTCGTCACCAACCTCTCCACGGTCCACGCGGCCACCGACCGCGACGAGGACGTGCGGGCCGCCCGCCGCATGGACGGTCACGTCAACCGCTGGTGGCTGGACCCGGTGCACGGCCGCGGCTTCCCGGCCGACATGCGGGAGGTGTACGGCGTCGAACTCCCCGAGCGTGACGGCGACCTGGCGACCATCGCCGCCCCCCTGGACTGGCTCGGCCTGAACTACTACATGCCGGCCACGGTCGCCGACGACCCCTCCGCCCCCGCGCCCCACGTCCGCGCGGTGCGCCGCGTGGGCGTCCCGCGCACCGGCATGGACTGGGAGGTCGACCCGAGCGGCATCGAGACGCTCCTGCTGCGCCTGACCGAGGAGTACGGCGTCCGCCGCCTGTACATCACGGAGAACGGCTCCGCCTACCCCGACGTCGTACGCCCCGACGGAACGATCGACGACCCGGAACGCCAGCAGTACCTGATCGACCACCTGGCCGCCTGCGCCTCCGCCACCCGCAAGGGCGCCCCGCTGGCCGGCTACTTCGCCTGGTCGCTGCTGGACAACTTCGAGTGGGCGTACGGCTACGACAAGCGGTTCGGCCTGGTCCACGTCGACTACCGCACACAGGCCCGCACGATCAAGGGCAGCGGCCACCGGTACGCGGAGATCGTCCGGGCGCACCGGGAGCGGGGGAGGCGGGCCGCATGACACGTTAAATGCATATGATGTGCAAGTGCGTGACTACTGCATCAGGGCCGCGGGCCCGGACGACCTCGGTGGTGCTCGGGCCGTCATGCTCGACACCCTGTACCGGGACTTCGGTACGGGGTACGTGCCCCGTTGGCACGGTGACGTGATCGATCCGGGCGGCGCCTATCTGGCGCCGCCGCGGCACACGCTTCTCGTGGCGCTCGATCCGGCCGGCGGTGACGTCGTGGCCACCGCCGCCCTCGACTCGCGCGGGCCCGCCCATCCGCCCAACCCCCGGCACCTCGCCGCGCGTTACCCGTCCGGGCGGACCGCGCAGCTGCGGCGCGTCTACGTCCGGCCCGGGCACCGCAGGCGGGGGCTCGCGCGGCGGCTCGTCGGGGAACTGGTCGCGTTCGCGGTCGCCGACGGGGGATACGAGGCCGTCTATCTGCACACCGATCCGGCGGTCGCGGGTGCCGAGGCGTTCTGGCGGTCGCTCGGGAAGGCCGTGCACGACGAGCGCGAGGACCCCGGCGGTCAGGGGATCGTGCACTTCGAGATACCGATGGGGCGGTAACCGCCGTGCGCCGCCTCCGTCCGCTGCTCGCCCTGGCGCTCGCGCCGGGCCTCGTCGGGTGCTTCGTCTCCCCGGACGCGTCCGGTGGCGACACCACCCGCTCCGGGTCCCGGCTGCGCGTCGCCCTCGCCTTTCCGCCCGCGGAGGGGCTGTCCCCGTACGGCGACGACGCCACCCTCCTCAGCCGGCTCGGCGTCACCGAGGGCCTGACCGCCCTGGACGGCAACGGCGCCGCGACCCCCGCGCTCGCCGCGTCCTGGCGGCGCGCGGACGACCGCACCTGGCTGTTCACCCTGCGCGAGGCCACCTTCCAGGACGGCACCGCCGTCACCCCGGCCGCGGTCGCCGCCGCCCTGACCCACGCCACCCGGGCCAGGCCCGCCCCCGCCGCGCTCTCCGGCGTGCGCCTCACGGCCAGGGCGGAGGGCACGAGGACCGTGCGGATCGACACCCTTCAGGCCGATCCCGTCCTGCCGTTGCGGCTGTCCAGCCCCAGCCTCGCCGTCTTCTCCAAGAAGGCGTACGGAGGGAAGGGCGGGCGCGTCGATCCGGTCGGCACCGCCACCGGGCCGTTCGAGCTCACCCAGGTCACCGGCACCGCCTCCGCCCGCCTCGACCGCTACGACGACCACTGGGGCGGCCTCGCGCGATCCCCCGGCATCGACGTGACGTTCGTCGCCGACGGCACCGCCCGCGCGGCCGCCCTGCGCACCGGGCAGGTCGACCTCGCCGAGGCGATCCCCGTCGCGCAGGCCGCCACCCTCGACAAGGCCACCCGCCGGGAGACCGCCACGACCCGCACCACCAGCCTGCTCCTCAACTCCCGCACCGGGCCCATGAAGGACCCCGGGCTGAGGGCCGCCGCCCGCCGGGCCGTCGACGCGTCCGTGCTCGCCGAGGGCGTGTACGAGGGGTACGCCGACGCCGGTCACGGCATCTACGGGCCGGCCGTCACCTGGGCCGGGAGCGGGCGGCGGGAGCCGGCCGGGCGGGCCCGGGCCACGGCGCCCGGCGGCACGCGGATCACCCTCGCCACGTACGACAACCGGCCCGAACTGCCCGAGGTGGCGCAGGTGTTGAAGCAGCAGCTGGAGCGGGCGGGGTTCACCGTACGGCTGGTCGTGCGGGAGTACTCGCGGCTGGAGGGCGACGCGCTGGCCGGACGGTTCGACGCCTTCGTCCTCGCCCGCAACACCCTCGTCGACACCGGCGATCCGGTCGCCGTCCTGGCGAGCGACTTCACCTGCGACGGCGGCTACAACCTGGCCCGGCTGTGCGACCCGGCCGTCGACCGGGCCGTCGCCCGCGCCGAGGGCACCGCCGACACCGCCGGGCGGCAGCGGGCCGCGCTGGCCGCCGAGGCGGCGGTCCTCGCCACCGACGCCGTCGTCCCGCTGGTCCACCAGCGGCTGGTCACCGGCGTCGCCGCCACGGTCCGCGGCGCGCTCCTCGACCCGTACGAGCGCACCCTCGTCGGGATGGGGACGCACCGCTGACATGAGAGACACCCTTGGCACGCTGCTGTGGCGCGCCGGGCTCGCCGCCACCGTCGTGTGCGGGGTCGGCCTGCTGCCCTGGCTCTCGCGCACCGACCCGGCGCTCACCGTCCTCAGGGCCCGCTCGGCCGACCGTGCGGCCACACCCGACGTACTCGCCGACGTCAGGGGCCAACTCGGGCTTGACGTGGGTCCGTTGAGGCTGCTCGCGCAGTGGGCCGGCGGGCTGGCGCGCGGCGACATGGGGCGGTCGTGGATCTCCGGTGCGGAGGTGACGCCCACCGTGCTCCAGGCGCTCGGCGTGTCCCTGCTGCTGATGGCGGTGTCCCTCACCGCCGCCGTCGCCACGGCGGCCCTGGTGTGCGCCCCGACGCTGCGCCGGCACGCGATCGGCGACGACCCACGGCTCGTTCGTCTCCTGCGCCGGTGCGGCGGGCGACGCGCCCGTGTCGCCGGGTGGCCGGCGCGGACGCGGGAAGACGGCCCGCGACGACCGGTCGCCGGCCTTGTGGCCCAGCGGCGGTCCCGCTTCAGGGCCGGTACCGCGTCCGCCGTGATCGCCGCCCTGCCCGAGTTCCTCACCGCCTCCGTGCTCGCCACCGTCGTGGGCGTGCGGTGGGGCTGGCTGCCCGCCCTCGGCTGGTACGGCCCCCGCTGGGCCGTGCTGCCCGCGCTCGCGCTCGGACTGCCCGCCGGAGCCGTGCTCGGGCGGCTCCTCGACGACCTGCTGCCCGGCGCGTTCGCCGAGCCCTGGGCGCTGGCCGCCGCCGCACGCGGGCTGCCCCCTCGGCGCATCGCCCGCCATGCCGTGCGCCGCTGCCTGCCCGGACTGCTGCCGAACGCCGGCCTGTTCGCGGTCGGGCTGACCGGCGGCTCCGTCGCCGTGGAGCAGATCTTCGACATCCCCGGCCTCGGCCGCACCGCCCTCCGGTCCGCCCTCGCCCAGGACCTGCCCGTCCTGCAGGCATGCACCCTCGTCCTCCTCCTGCTCGCCGCCGCCGCGACGGCCGCCGCACGGCTCGCGGCCCGCCTGCTGATCGGCCCCGCCCTGCCCGACGGCGCCCTGCCGTCCCTGCACCGGCCGACCCCGCCCGCCCGGGGACGGCCCTTCCTGTACGGCGGCCTCCTGCTCGCCGTCGTCGCGCTCGGCCTGCCCCGCGACCCGCTCGCCCTGGACACCGCCCGGCGCCTGCAACCCCCTTCCTGGGCCCGCCCGTTCGGCACCGACGCCCTCGGCCGGGATCTGCTGGCCCGGGTGGCACACGGCGCCCTCGACACCCTCCTGCTCGCCCTCGCGATCGGGACGGCGGCGCTGGTGGCGGGCGTCCTGCTGGGGCTCGTACCGCGGGTGTCCGGGCCGCTCGCCGACACGGTCAACGCCCTGCCACCGGTCCTCGGCGCCCTCCTCGTCACCGCTGTCGCGGGCAACGGCCCCGCAACCCCCGTACTCGCCGTGGCCGTTGTCGCCTGGGCGCCGCTGGCCGCCCACACCTCCGCGCTGCTGCGGCAGGAGCGCGCCGCGCTCCACCTGACCGCCACCCGGGGCCTGGGCGCCGGCCGCGGTCACCTCCTGCGCCACGAACTGCTGCCCGCCGTGCTGCCCCCGGTCGTCCGCCACGCCCTGCTGCGCCTGCCCGGCATCGCCCTCGCGCTCGCCTCGCTCGCCTTCCTCGGCCTGGGCGCCCAGCCGCCGTCACCGGAGTGGGGTCTGCTCCTCGCCGAGAACCAGCCCTACGCCGAGCGGGCACCCTGGGCCGTCCTCGCCCCGGCCGCCGTCCTCGCCCTGCTCGGCGCGCTGGCGGTGAGCCTGGGTGGGGGAGTGCGACGGCGACGCGGGCGGGCGGTGGCCGTCGTATGACGACCGCCTCGGCGACGGCACACCGCACCCGCCTCACCCCTTTGCTGCGGCTGCTCGTCCTCAGCCAACTCACCTTCGACGTCGGCTTCTTCGCCGTCCTGCCGTTCCTCTCCGAGCATCTGGAGGGCGCGATCGGCATGGCCGGGTGGCTGGTCGGGTTCGTCCTCGGGCTGCGGACCTTCAGCCAGCAGGGGCTGTTCGTGGTGGGCGGGATGCTCGCCGACCGCTACGGCATCCGGCCCGTCGTCCTCGCCGGGTGCGCGCTGCGGATCGCCGGGTTCGCCTGGCTCGGGTACGCGCGCTCCACCTGGGCCGTCATCGGGGCGGTGCTGCTCGTCGGGTTCGCGGCGGCGCTGTTCTCGCCCGCCGTGGAGCCGGAGGTCGCCCGGCAGGCGGTGGCACTGGAGGAGACGGGCGGCGGGCCGCGGACCCGGGTGCCGGCGCTGTTCACCGTCGCCGGGCAGGCGGGGGCGTTCGCGGGTCCGCTGCTGGGGGCGGTGCTGCTGGCGGTGGATTTCCGCGTGGGTGTGCCTGGCGGGTGCGGGGATCTTCGGGCTCGTCCTCGCCGGACACGCCCGGCTGCTGCCCCAGCACATACCGGGGCGCGAACGCACACGTGTGAGGGGCGGGTTGGTGCTCCTCGTACGCAACACCCGTTTCCTGGGGCTGTGTTGCGCCTACGGCGCCCACCTGCTCGCCTACAACCAGCTGCTCGTCCCTGCTGGTCGTCACCGCCCAACTCCCCGTCACCCGCTGGGCGGCGGCCCGCCTCACCCCGCGCCGGTGCCTGACGGGCGGCCTGCTGCTGATCGCGGCCGGTTTCACACTGATGGCGACGGGAGGGGGCCTCGTCACGGCGCCGGGTTCGTCATCCTGCTCACCCTCGGCCAGATGCTCGTCGCCCCCGCCACCCGCGCCTGGCTGCCCGACCTCGCGGACGACGGCCGCCTCGGCCTGTACACGGGCGCGCTGTCCTCGCTCGCCGGCCTGGTCGTCCTGGCCGGCGGCGCGGCCACGGGCACCCTCCTCGACAGCGCACTGCCCCCGGCGGCCACCTCGCTGCTGGCGGCCGCCGTACCGGCCGCGGCGGCCGTGCTCCTGCCGCGCCGATAGGGTCCACGCCATGGACATCGAGGTGCAGACCGTCAAGGAAGCAGACCCGGAACTCGTCGACGCCTTCGGCCGGTTGCTGCCGCAGCTGTCGCGGTCCGCCGCGCCCCTCGACCGGGCGGCCCTCGGCCGTGTCCTGGCCCTCGACGCGAACACGGTGCTCGTCGCCCGGGCCGACGGCGTCGTCGTCGGCACGCTCACCCTGGTGATGTTCCCGGTGCCGTCCGGGCTGCGGGCCCGGATCGAGGACGTCGTCGTGGACGCGGCGGCCCGCGGTCACGGAGTCGCCGGGCTGCTCATGCGCCAGGCGCTGCGGCTGGCCCGGGAGGCGGGGGCGCGGACCGTGGATCTCACCTCGCGGCCCGGCCGCGAGGCGGCGAACCGGCTCTACGAACGGCTGGGGTTCACGGTCCGGGAGTCGTCCGTGTACCGCTACTCCCTGGAGGGCTGACGCCGTTCAGGACGCCACCGGCTCCTTCACCGCCGCCAGGCCGTCCAGCATCTCCTCGACCTCGCCCTCCCGGACCCGGGAGGTGCGGCGCAGCCACAGGACGTCCCGGCCGAAGGACCACACCAGCGAGCCCAGCGCCAGCACGACCACCGCGAGCGAGGCCGTGTACGGCAGATAGCGGGAGGCGGCCAGCAGGAGGCAGACCCCCTGCAGCGCGGCGACCGTCTTGCGGGCCGTGCTCGGCGGCAGCGGCGCGTTCAGCCACGGCCACACGCGGGCCGCGGCGACGAACGCGTAGCGCATCGCGCCGATCAGCAGCACCCACGGGCCCAGGGTCATCGACACGTACACGCTCAGCACCAGGATCAGGAACGCGTCGACCTCCATGTCGAAGCGGGCTCCCAGCGGCGTCGACGTGCCGGTGGCCCGGGCCACCTTGCCGTCCACGCCGTCCAGGATCAGCGCCACGGCCGTGAGGCCGACGAAGACGGTGACCGGCGGCGAGCTCTCGAAGGAGTCCGCCACCAGCGCCGTCACCCCGCCCACCAGCGTCGCCCGGCCCAGGGTCACCCGGTTGGCCGGGCCGAACGACCGCGGTCGGGTGCGGTGCAGGGCCCTGGAGAGCACCGCCCAGGTGGCGACGGCGAAGACGAGGCCGGTCACCCAGCCCGCCGGCCCCATGCCGATCGCCGTGCCGAGCAGGGCCAGCAACAGGATCTGCAGACCCGCTCCCACAGCGGTCTCCTGCTGGACCAGCCTCGCGTCGTAAGTGTTGTTCAGGGCCACCGCACACCCTCCGGCCATGTGACAGAGTCGATCAACGCCGCGTACTGTGCGCGGCCTGTGCACACCTCGGTACGTGAACCACTTCCCGATCGTTCAGGAGGAAGCCGATGAAGCGCCTCGCCCGCGCGTTCTGGCTCGGCCGTCCGGGTCACGGAGAGATACGGGAGGTGCCGCTGCCGGAGCCCGGGGAGGGTGAGGTGCTCGTGCGGTCCCTGTTCTCCGGGGTCAGCCGGGGCACGGAGACACTCGTCTTCCGCGGCGGGGTGCCGCAGAGCCAGTACGCCGTCATGCGCGCGCCCTTCCAGGAGGGCGACTTCCCCGCCCCCGTGAAGTACGGCTACCTCAACGTGGGCGAGGTGGAGGAGGGCCCGCAGGAGCTCGTCGGCCGTACGGTCTTCTGCCTGTACCCGCACCAGACCCGGTACGTCGTCCCGGCCGGCGCCGTCACCGTCGTCCCCGACACCGTGCCCGCCGAACGCGCCGTCCTCGCCGGCACCGTCGAGACCGCCGTCAACGCCCTGTGGGACGCGGCGCCGATGATCGGCGACCGGATCTCCGTCGTCGGCGGCGGCATGGTCGGCTGCTCGGTCGCCGCCCTGCTGGCCCGCTTCCCCGGCGTCCGCGTCCAGCTCGTCGACGCCGACCCCGCCCGCGCCAGGACCGCCCAGGCCCTCGGCGTCGACTTCGCGCTGCCCGCGGACGCCACCGGCGAACGCGACCTCGTCGTCCACGCCAGCGCCAGCGAACAGGGCCTGGCCCGCGCCCTGGAACTCCTCGCCACCGAGGGCACCGTCGTCGAACTGAGCTGGTACGGCGACCGGAAGGTGAGCCTCCCGCTCGGCGAGGCCTTCCACTCCCGGCGGCTGACGATCCGCGGCAGCCAGGTCGGCACCGTCTCCCCGGCCCGGGCCGGCCGCAGTTACGCCGACCGGCTCGCCCTCGCGCTGGAACTGCTCGCCGATCCCGCGCTCGACGCGCTCATCACGGGGGAAAGCGTGTTCGAGGAGCTGCCCGGGGTACTGCCGAAGCTGGCAGACGGCGCCATTCCGGCCCTCTGCCACCGGATCCGGTACCCCTGACCTGAGAAAAGAGTGAGAGGCGGCTGAACACGGGGAAGCGAAGAGCCGTACTACACGGCATCCCCCGGCAGGGAGCAGCAGGGGGACCAGACGCGCCGCACCTGGAGGGTCGTCCGTTGTTCAGTGTCACCGTCCGCGATCACATCATGATCGCCCACAGCTTCCGCGGCGAGGTCTTCGGGCCCGCGCAGCGCCTGCACGGAGCGACGTTCCTGGTGGACGCCACGTTCCGGCGCGAACAGCTGGACGACGACAACATCGTCGTCGACATCGGACTCGCCACCCAGGAACTCGGGGCCGTCGTCAGCGAGCTGAACTACCGCAACCTCGACAACGAGCCCGAGTTCGCCGGCGTCAACACCTCCACCGAGTTCCTCGCCAAGGTGATCGCCGACCGGCTCGCCGCGCGGATCGAGAAGGGCGCCCTCGGCGAGGGCGCCCGGGGCATCGCCGGCATCACCGTCACCCTGCACGAGTCGCACATCGCCTGGGCGAGTTACGAGCGTGCGCTGTGACCGACACGACCATGGACCGGGCCCGGCTCGACTACGTCCCCGTACAGCACTCCGCGATCAAGAACGCCGAGATCATCCCCATGTCCCTGCGCAGCGTGCACTTCGTCATGCCGGGCGGCGTCGACGACCCGGCCGCGCCGAGCGGCGGCAACGCCTACGACCGGCGCGTCAGTCTGGACCTGCCCGGCTTCGGCTGGCAGGTGCACAAGCACGCGGTCGGCGGCGACTGGCCGCGGCCCGGGGCCGCCGACCGCGCCGAACTCGCCCGCACCCTGCGGGAGTTGCCGGACGGGACGGTCGTCCTGCTGGACGGGCTCGTCGCCTGCGGCGTCCCCGAGATCGTCGTCCCCGAAGCGGAACGGCTGCGGCTGGCCGTCCTCGTCCATCTGCCGCTCGGCGACGAGACCGGCCTCGAACCCTCCCTGGCCGCCGAGTTGGACCGGCGGGAGCGGACGGTGCTGCGGGCCGTGCCCGCCGTGATCGCCACCAGCGACTGGGCCGTCCGCCGTCTCGTCTCCCACCACGGCCTCGCCCCCGAGCGGGTCCACGTCGCCGCCCCCGGCGCCGACATCGCGCCGCTGGCCTCCGGCACCGACGGGGTGTCCCGGCTGCTGTGCGTCGCCGCCGTGACGCCCCGCAAGGGGCAGCACCGGCTGGTGCAGGCGCTCGCGGCGGCGGCCGACCTGCCGTGGAGCTGCGTGTGCGTCGGCGGGCTCGGACAGGACCCCGAGTACGTGGCCCACCTGCGGCGGCTGATCGCCGAGCACGGACTCGAAGACCGCATCCACCTCGCCGGACCGCAGGCCGGCGCCGAACTGGACGCCAGCTACGCCGCCGCCGACCTCATGGTCCTCACCTCCTACGCGGAGACGTACGGGATGGCGGTCACCGAGGCGCTCGCGCGCGGCATCCCGGTGCTCGCCACCGACGTCGGCGGCCTGCCCGAGGCGGTCGGCCGCGCCCCCGACGGCGGGGTGCCCGGCATCCTCGTACCGCCGGAGGACCCCGCCGCGATCGCCGCCGAACTGCGCGGCTGGTTCGGCGAGGCCGACGTACGACGCCGTCTGAAGGCGGCCGCCAGGGGCCGGCGGGCCGCCCTGGACGGCTGGGCGACCACGGCCCGCAGTCTCGCCGGAGTACTGGGCCGGCTGCCGAGCGAACCCAGGAGGGCGGCATGAACAGGACGGTACGGGCAGGCGGGAAGATCCCGGCCCAGCCGGGACCGAGGCAGTCCCTGCCCGGGGCGGCCACGGAGGCGGTGGCCGGGGCGGGGGGTGCAGTGGCCGGGCCGGGCGGCGGCGTGACCGGGTCGGGCGGCGGCGTGGCCGGGTCGCGGAGTGCTGTGACGGGGCTGGGGGCCGCCGTCACCGGGGCCGTGGAGGCCGTGACCGGGGCTGGGGGCGGCGTGACCGGGGGTGTGAAGGCCGTGGGCGGGTCCGGGGCCGGCGCGGGGGGTGCCGGGGCCGGGTCGGGGGGTGCTGTGAACGGGGCCGTGGAGGGCGTGGAAATTCTGGAGGGTGCTGTCGGTGCTGCGGGGGCCGTGGCCGGTTCCGCTGAATCCGTGATTCCCGGTGCCGGTCCCAGTCCGCGTCCCGGTGAGCGGCCGACGGTACGGCTGCGGGAGACCGGGGCGGAGGAGCCGCCGCGGTACGCCCCCGAGTGGCTGGAGCTGCGGGAGGGCGCCGACGCCGCCGCCCGGGCGCACGACCTGCTCGACCCGCTGCGCATCCGGCTCGCCAACCTGCCCGGCCGGCGTGGGCTGGTCGTGCACGACCTGGGCTGCGGCACCGGCTCGATGGGCCGCTGGCTCGCGCCCCTGCTGGACGGCGCCCAGCACTGGATCCTGCACGACCGCGACCCCTACCTGCTGCACTTCGCGGCCGTCGCCTCGCCGCGCTCGGCCGCCGACGGCAGTCGGGTCAGCGTCGAGACGCGCCGCGGCGACGTCGCCCGCCTCACCCCGGACGCCCTGACCGGCGCCTCGCTGGTGACCGCGTCCGCGCTGCTCGACGTCCTCACCCGCGAGGAGGTCGACACCCTCGCCGCGGCCTGCACCGGAGCGGGCTGCACGGCGCTGCTGACCCTGTCGGTGGCCGGCCGGGTCGACCTCACGCCGGCCGACGCGATGGACGAGGAGATCGCCGAGGCGTTCAACGCCCACCAGCGCCGGAACGGACTGCTCGGCCCCGACGCGGTCACGGCGGCGGCCGAGGCGTTCTCCGAGCGCGGCGCCACGGTACGGATCCACCCCAGTCCCTGGCGCCTGGGCCCCGCCGAGGCCGCGCTCACCGCGCAGTGGCTGCGCGGCTGGGTCGGCGCGGCCGTAGAACAGCGCCCCGAGCTCAAGCCGCGTGCGGAACGGTATCTGCGCGAGCGGCTGGCTGCCTGCGAGGCCGGGGAACTGCAGGTGTTGGTCCACCACAGCGACCTGCTGGCGATGTGCCGGCCGACCGGGGGTGCGGCGTGAGCGTGGAGACGGTACGGGTGCCCGTCCTCAGCAGCGGGCCCGGGACGCGGGCGGGCGGGGGTTGCGGGGTTGCCCCGGCCGGCCCGTCGGCGGAGGCGCCGGGTGAGACCGGGACGCGCGCCACGGTGGCCGACACGGCCGCCGCGGCGCGGGTCCCGGGCGGCGCCTCCGCCGCTCCGGCGCGGACGGTCGCGGGCACGGCGGGAACGGTCGTCGGCACGACGGCCAACCCGGCCACCACGCCGCGAACGACCGCCGTCGCCCCGGCCGCCCCGGCGGGGACGGAGGTGGTCCTCGCGGGCTCGGCCGCGCGGGCACATCCCGCCGCCGTCGCGCCCACCGGCCCCGCCGTCTCCGCGTCCCGCATCGGGGTCGTCGTCCGCGTGCCGCGTCCCGAGGCGGCGGCCCGGACGCCGTGGTGGCGGGCCGTTCTCAACTCCCCGGCCGTGCGCACCCACTTCGGGACCGTCGCCGGTGTCGTCATCCTCGCCGTGCTGCTGTGGCGGCTGGGCACCGGCGTCTTCCTGGAAGGGCTGCGGCGGATCGACGGGCCGACGCTGCTCTGGGCACTCGTGATCGGGCTGGTCACCACCGTGCTCAGCGCCTGGCGGTGGGCCCTGGTCGCCCGGGGCCTGAAGATCCGGCTGCCGCTCGGTGCGGCCGTCGCCGACTACTACCGCGCGCTGTTCCTCAACGCGGCCCTGCCCGGCGGCGTCCTCGGCGACGTGCACCGGGCCGTCCGGCACGGCCAGAGCGCCGGCGACCTGGGCCGCGGCGTCCGCACGGTCGTCCTCGAACGAGCCGCCGGACAGCTCGCGTTGACCGCCGTCGGCATCCCCGTGCTGCTGGTCATGCCGTCGCCCGTGCGCGCCGACGCCCGGCACGCCGCGCCCCTCGTCCTCTTCGCGGCCGTCGGCGCGCTCGCCGTCGCCGTCGCCCTGCGGATGAACCGGACGACGCCCTCCCGCCGGGGACGCGCCCTGCGCGCCGCCCTCGCCGAGGCCCGCGAGGGGCTGGCGTCCCGCCGCAACGGCCCCGGCGTCGCCGTCTCCTCCGTCCTCGTGCTGGCCGGTCACCTCGCGATGTTCGTGCTCGCCGCCCGGGTCGCCGGCAGCGCCGCCTCGGTCGGCGCCCTGCTGCCGATCGCCGTACTCGCCCTGGTCGCCATGGGACTGCCCCTCAACGTCGGCGGCTTCGGCCCCCGGGAGGGCGTCACCGCCTGGGCGTTCGCCGCCGCCGGGCTCGGCGCGAGCACCGGGCTCGCGGTCAGCGTCGTGTACGGCGTGCTGAGCTTCGTCGCCGCCCTGCCCGGCGCCGCCGTCCTCGTCGTGCGCTGGTACGCCGCTCTGCGCGCCCGCCGGGATCAGGAAGGCGCCGACGTCAGCAGCGAGAAACACGCGCCGAAGGAATCCGCGAGGCTCGCCAGCAGTTCCTTCCCCTTTTCCGCCGAACCCAGCGAAGGACGCCCGATGACGCCCGAATCGGTATAGCCGGACATACCGAGGGTGAGCAGATGACGGCGGTCGTCCGCGACGAAATCAGCGGTCTCGTAACCGGGCCGGAGCAATTCAGGGTGAGCGTGCAGAAGGATGGAGGTCTCGATTTCCCCGGCATGCATGTCGGTCAGCAGAGAACTGGTCACCCCGGCCCGCTCCAGGGCCGTTTGCCAGTCCTCCGCGGCCGGGAAGAGTGCCATCCGTTCGCCGCGGGAGGAGGATTCCTGGACGACGTTGCCCAGAACGTAGTTGCCGCCGTGCCCGTTGACGACCACGAGGGCCTCGACGCCCGAGCGGCGCAGCGAGTCGGCGATGTCCCGTACCACCGCGTGAAGGGTCACGGAGGAGATGCTGACGGTCCCCGGCCAGGCCGCGTGCTCGTGCGAGCAGGAGATCGTCACCGGAGGAAGGAGGTGCACCGGGTACGCCGCGGCGATCTCCCGGGCCACGGCACAGGCGACGAGCGTGTCGGTCGCCAGCGGAAGGAACGGACCGTGCTGTTCGAAGCTGCCCACGGGAAGGACGGCCACCTGCGTTGAGACACCCGCCGCCCTGGTCCGTACCTCTTCCGTAGTGTCCGCCGGCACCAGACCGTATGCCGCCGTACGCGCGCCCGAACCACTCATTTCTTCACGGCCTTTCGTCTCTGCTTAGGAATCAGATCATGACAGAAAAAATCGGCGTACTCGGCAAGAAGCCGGCCAAGCGCACGGGCGTGGAACGGATCGTGAATGCGCCGCTGCCCACGCGGTACGGACAATTCCGGGCGGTGGGTTACCTCGACCACGACCGCGGTGACGAACAAGTCGCCCTGGTCTACGGCGAGATCGGCGCCGAAGACGTCCTGACCCGTTTGCATTCCGAGTGCCTGACCGGTGACGCGTTCGGCTCCCAGCACTGCGAGTGCGGCGACCAGCTGGCGGCCGCGCTGCGCGCCGTGGTCGCCGAAGGCAGCGGCATCGTCGTCTACTTGCGGGGGCACGAGGGCCGCGGCATAGGGCTGCTCGCCAAGCTGCGCGCGATGGCCCTGCAGGCGGAGGGCCTGGACACCGTGGAGGCCAACCTCGCGCTCGGCCTGCCGGTGGACGCCCGCGACTACGGCGTGGCCGCCGGGATGCTGCACGACCTGGGCGTGAACTCCGTACGCCTGATGTCCAACAACCCCCGCAAGCGGGAGGCGTTGGTGCGGCACGGCATCGAAGTGTCCGAGACGGTCCCGCTGTTGATCCCGCCGTGCGAGAGCAACATCACCTACCTGCGCACCAAGCGCGAGCGGCTCGACCACGTGCTGCCGCATCTGGACGCGGTGGCGCACCTGTCCTGATCGCGCCGATCACGGGGACGCCCGGTTACGGGGCGGGGAGTCCGGACAGGGAAGAGGGGGACACCCGACCGTCGTGGAGGCGCCCGTGAGGATGCAGGCCAGTGCCGTCGTGATCGGCGGCGGGGTGATGGGCACCAGCATCGCCTACCATCTCGCCGCCGCCGGAGTGCGGGACGTCGTCCTCGTCGAACGCGACGAACTCGCCTCCGGCTCCACCTCGAAGGCGGCCGGCGGGGTGCGGGCGCAGTTCTCCGACGAGCTCAACATCCAGCTCGGCGCCCGCAGTCTGGAGGCGTTCGACCGGTTCGGCGAGGAGATCGGCTGCGACATCGGGCTGCACCGGGTCGGCTATCTCTTCCTGCTGTCGACGCCCGAGGAGGTGGCCTCCTTCGAGCGCGGCGTGCGGCTGCAGAACGCGCTCGGCGTGCCCAGCCGCATGATCACGCCGAAGGAGGCCCGCAGGCTCTCCCCGCTGATCACCACCGACGGCCTGCTCGCCGCCGCCTTCTCGCCCGGCGACGGCCACTGCACCCCCGAGGCCGTCGTCCACGGCTACGCCTCCGCCGCCCGCGACCTCGGCGTCCGCATCCTCAGGCACACCGAGGTCACCGGCATCGAACTCCAGGGCGAGTGGATCACCGCCGTGTCCACCACGCTCGGCCGGATCGCGACCGACACGGTGATCTGCGCGGCCGGCGCCTGGTCCCGGGCCGTCGGCGCGATGGCCGGCGTCGACCTGCCGGTGGAGCCGCTGCGCCGCCAGGTCGCCGTCACCGAACCGGTGCCCGGCCTCACCCGCGACCTGCCGATGACCATCGACTTCACCACCAGCCTCTACTTCCACACCGAGGGCCCGGGCCTGCTGCTGGGCATGTCCGACCCCGACGAGCGGCCCGGCTTCGCCACCGACACCCACGACCGGTGGATCCCCCGGCTGTACGAGGCGATGCGGCGCCGCGCCCCGGCCCTCGCCGACCTGCGCCGCACGGCGGGCTGGGCCGGCCTGTACGAGAACACGCCCGACCACAACGCGCTGATCGGCGAGGCCACTTCCGTCTCCCGCTTCCTGTACGCCACCGGCTTCTCCGGGCACGGCTTCCTGCAGGGACCCGCCGTCGGCGAGGTCGTCCGCGACCTGTACCTCGGCCGCGTACCCTTCGTGGACGTCAGCCCCTTGAGCGCCGGCCGGTTCGCGGCCGACGCCCCGCGCCCGGAGGCCAACCTGGTATGACAGAGCTCCACCTGTGGCTGCGCCACGAGGACCGCGGCACCGAGCGGCGCACGCCGGTCGTGCCGACCGACGCCCGGCGACTGACCGAGGCCGGCGTGACGCTGACCGTGGAGGAGTCCCCCCAGCGGATCTTCCCCATCGAGGAGTACGAGGCCGCCGGCTGCGGTGTCGCGCCCGCGGGCTCGTGGCGGTCGGCGCCGCGGGCCGCGGTCGTCCTCGGCCTGAAGGAACTCCCGGACGACCCGGCCGAGTTGCCGCACCGGCACATCTTCTTCGGGCACGCCTACAAACGGCAGCCCGGCGCCGCGGACCTGCTGGGCCGGTTCGCCCGCGGGGGAGGAGCCCTGTTCGACCTGGAGTACCTGGTCGACGACCACGGCCGCCGCCTCGCCGCCTTCGGCTTCTGGGCCGGCTACCTCGGCGCCGCCCTCGCCGTCCTCCAGCACCGCGGCAGGCTCACCGCCCCGCTGACCCCGACGACCAAGGAAGACCTGGACACTCTCCTCCAACCAGTCAAGGCCGACGAGGAGTTCACCGCCCTGGTGATCGGCGCCCTCGGCCGCAGCGGCCGCGGCGCACGCGTCGCCTTCCACACGGCGGGCGTCGACCCCACCTGCTGGGACCTGGCCGAGACCCGCGACCTGGACCGCCCGGCGCTGCTCGCGCACGACGTGCTCGTCAACGCCGTCCTCGCCACCACCCCCGTCCCGCCCTTCCTGCGCGAACAGGACCTCGACGACCCCGCCCGCCGCCTGCGCACCCTGTGCGACGTCACCTGCGACGTCGGCTCGCCCCTGAACGTCCTGCCGGTCTACGACCGCACCACCGACTGGGCGGAGCCCGCCCGCCGGCTGCGCAAGGAGCCCCCGCTCGACCTCATCGCCATCGACAACCTGCCGTCCCTGCTGCCCAGGGAGTCCAGCACCGACTTCTCGGCCGCCCTGCTGCCCCAGCTCCTCGACTTCGGCGTCGGCGGGGCGTGGGGGCGCTGCCTGGAGCGGTTCCACCAGGCCTGCCGTGAACTCGGTGTCGGGGCAGGGGAGGCGGGCCGTGGCTGACCGGATCGCGGCGAGCGGCACCGTCCACTGGGTCGGCGCGGGACTGTCCACGGGCAGCGGTCTGGCCCGGCTGTGCGCGGCGGCCGAGCGGGTACGGCTGTGGCACCGCACCGAGGAACGCGCCGCCGGCGCCCTCGGCCGGCTGGGCCTCGCCGGACGCGCCGAGCCGCGCGCCTACACGCTTGAGGCGCTCACGGCCGAACTGGCGCCCGGGGACGTCGTGGTGTCGATGCTGCCCGCGCCCGAACACGCCGGGATCCTCGCCGCCTGCGTAGCCCGCACCGCACACTTCGCCTGCTCCAGCTATGTGTCGGACGCCGTCCTCGACCAGGTGCCGCGGGCCGCCGCGGCGGGACTGGCCGTCCTCACCGAGGCCGGGCTCGATCCCGGCATCGACCACCTCTTCGCCCACAGCCTCGTCGCCCGCGCCCGGCAGGCCGTCGGCGAGGGCACGGTGGCGACGTACGACTTCACCTCCTACTGCGGCGGCGTCCCGGCCGTGCCGAACGACTTCACCTACCGGTTCAGCTGGGCGCCGGCCGGCGTCCTCAACGCACTGCGCGCACCCGCCCGTTACCTCCAGGACGGGGCCGAGACCACCGTGCGGCGTCCCTGGGAGGCGACCCGGCGGCACGTCGTCGACGGCGAGGCCTTCGAGGTCTACCCCAACCGGGACAGCGTGCCCTTCGTCGAGCAGTACGGGCTGCCGGCCGCGTGGAAGGCGCGGTCCTTCGTGCGGGGCACGCTGCGGCTGGAGGGCTGGCTGCGCGCCTGGGACGCCGTGTTCGAGGAGCTGAAGGGCGGCGACGACGCGCGGATCGCCGCCCTGGCACGGGAGTTGGCCGAGCGGTACCCGACGACCGACGCGGACCGGGACCGGGTCGTGCTCGCCGTGTCGCTGACCGTGCGCGGCCAGGCGGGCGAGAGCTGGGCGGGCGGCTATCTGCTCGACATGACGGGCGACGCGCGGGAGAGCGCCATGGCCCGCTGCGTCTCCCGCCCGCTCGCCCTCGGCGTCCGCCACATCCTGGACGGCTCCCTGCCGGCCGGCCTCAGCCGGGCCGCCGAGACGGCCGCCCGCTCCGAGCGGTGGCTGGGTGAACTCGCCCGGGACGGCGTGGAGTTCACCCTGCGCGTCGACCGGTAGGCGCGGCCGGCCGGGTCAGTCGGTGACGGCCTCGTGGACGAGCCGCTTGAGGTCGGCGAAGTACGGCTTGGAGGACTTCTGCCGCACCTGCGTGTAGAACTGCACCGTCAGATCGCGGCCCGGGTCGACCCAGAACGTCGTCGTCGCCACCCCGCTCCAGCCGTACGAGCCCAGGCCCGTGGGCGCCGGCGTACGCGCGGGGTCGATCACCACGGAGACGCCGAAACCGAAGCCGATGCCGTCGTTGGTGGGGGTGTCCTGGGCGGGCCGGCTGCCGAAGGCGCGGACGTCGGCGCCGCCCGGGAGGTGGTTGCGGGTCATCAGGTCCACCGACTCGGGGGCGAGCAGTCGCACGCCGTCGAGTTCGCCGCGCCGGCGCAGGAACTCCATGAAGCGGTGGTAGTCGTACGCCGAGGCCACCAGGCCGCCGCTGCCGGACAGGAACCGGGGCCGGCCGCGCACCGGCAGGCCCGGGGTCGGCTCGATGCCGCCGGCCTCCGTCTCGCCGTACAACTCCGAGAGCCGGGAAGCCTGTTCGTCCGTGACGTGGAAGCCGGCGTCGGTCATGCCGAGGGGGCCGAGGACGCGCTCGGCGAAGAACGCGTCGAGGGGCTGCCCGGAGACGACCTCGACGACCCGGCCGAGGACGTTGCTGGCGACGGAGTAGTTCCACTCGGTGCCCGGGTCGAACTGCAGCGGCAGGCCCGCGTACACCTCGACCGTCCGCGCCAGGTCCGTGCCCGGCACCACCGACGACTCCAGGCCCGCCGCGCGGTAGAGCGCGTCGACGGGGTGGGTGTGGTAGAAGCCGAAGGTCAGGCCCGCGGTGTGGGTGAGCAGGTGCCGGATCAGGATCGGGCCGGCGGCCGGGCGGGTGACGACGTCCGCGCCGAAGCCGCCGACGTAGACGCGCGGCTCGGCGAACGCGGGCAGGAAGCGGTCGAGCGGGTCGTCCGGCGACAGCCGGCCCTCCTCCATGAGGATCAGCGCGGCGACGGCGGTGACCGGCTTGGTCATGGAGTAGATCCGCCACAGGGTGTCCGCCTCGACGGGCAGACCGGCCGCGATGTCGCGCCGGCCGTGCGCGGTGAGATGGGCGACACGGCCGCCGCGGGCCACGGCCACCAGGTAGCCGGGCAGGCACCCTTCGTCGACGTAGTGGGCGAAGTGCTGGTCGAGACGGTCCAGCGCCTTCGCGTCCAGTCCGACCTCGCCCGGGTCGACCTCTTGTCGCAGCTGTGGCATCGCTCTCCTTCGATCGCTTTCCTCGAAGCACGGTCCGGGTACCCCGCCGGACCGGCCCCGGACCTCATCGTCGCGCAGGAACACCGACCCGGTCCCCCGGTTGACGGTGATCGTCGCCCGCGTCACAGCGCCGCCCCGGCAGCGCGGCGGCCGCGACGGCACCTACCGCCGCCGGCGCGGCGAGCACCAGCAGCGCCGGCCGCTGCCCGCCACCGAGCTCCGTCAGCACGGTCGCCGCGGACACGCCCAGCACCGGCCCGACGTTCATCGCCGTCTGCTGCAACCCGCCCGCCACCCCGGCCGACCCGACCGCGGCCCGCCGTACGACGACATGGGTGGCCGCCACCATCACCGTGCCGAACCCGGCCCCCAGCAGCGCGAAGGCGGCACAGAGCGAGAACGTGCCCGACGCCCGGTCCAGCAGCAGGATCCCGGCGACCAGCACGAGCATCGCGGACACCGTCGTGCGGCGGGCCCCGGCGCGGCGCAGCAGCACCGCGCAGCCGGGCGCGGCGAGGATCATCGCCGCCGCCAGCGGCAGACTGCGCAGCGCCATCTGGAGCGGATCGAGGCCGAAGGCGTCCTGGAGCAGGAAGGTGGCCGTGAACAGGGTGCCGTTCAGGGCCGCCGAAGCGGCGACCAGGACGCCGAGCGCCGGTCCCAGGGCGTCCGGCGGGATCAGCGGGCTCGCGGCGCACCGCTCGTGCCGGACGAGGAGGGCGCCGGCGAGTGCCGCCACGGCCGCCTCGGCCGCCGACCGGGCCACCAGCGCGTGCACCAGACAGGCCAGCGTCACCGCGAGCAGCAGGGCGCCGGGCAGGTCCAGGCGGATGGGGGAGGAGCGGCGGGGGGTGCGGACGGCGAGGGCGAGCAGGCCGAACACGGTCGCCGGTACGACGTTCAGGAAGAACGCGGCCCGCCAGCCGGGCCCGGCCACCAGCGCCCCGCCCAGCACGGGTCCGGCCGCGGCCGCCAGCCCGATCGCGCTCGTGCGGACCGCGATCGGCATCCGCAGCCCGTCCGGCGGGAACACGGCCCGCAGCATTCCGAGCGTGGCCGGCTGCGCCAGGGCCCCGAACACGCCCTGCACCACCCGCAGGCCGATCACCCAGCCGACGTCGGGCGCGAGGCCGATGCCCGCGGAGGCGGCCCCGAAGCCCAGCATGCCGACGGCGAACAGACGGTGGTGCCCGTACCGGTCGCCGAGCCGCCCCGCGATCACCAACAGGCCCGCCACGGCGATGAGATAACCGGTGCTGGTCCACTGCACCTGCGCGAAGGAGGCGTCCAGGTCCTCGCGCAGGGTCGGCTGCGCGACGGTGAGGACCGTGCCGTCCAGGGCGACGATCACCGCGCCGGCCACACTGCTCGCCAGCGTCAGGCCGCGGTGCGCCCTCATGTCCGAGCCCCGAGGTGAGCGTCCAGCGCCGATCGCAGCAGGGGCGCGAAGTCGTCGGCGCCGGTGACCAGTTGGAGACTGCCCCAGCCCCACAGCTGGGCGATGCCGTGCAGGTTCGCCCACAGCGCGCCCGCGACGAGCCGGGCGTCCGCGTCGGGCCGGACCGCGCCGACCAGCTCCACCAGGCGCCCGAAGAGCGGCAGGCTGGTGTCCCGCAGCCCCAAGTGACCGCTGTCCAGCAGATCGTGACGGAACATCAGCTCGTACATCCCGCGGTTGCCGAGCGCGAACTCCAGATACGCGTGCGCCAGCGCGGTCAGCTGCTCGCGCGGGGGCGCCGTACCGCTGCCGGCCGCCGCCGTCACCCGCCCGGCGAGCTGCTCGAAGCCGCGCCGGGCGATGGCGGACAGCAGTTCGAGGTGGGTGGGGAAGTACCGGCGCGGCGCCCCGTGCGAGACGCCGGCCCGGCGCGCGATCTCCCGCAGGGTCAGCGCCTGCACGCCCTCCCGGGCCACCAGGTCCACTCCGACGTCGATCAGCCGGGCCCGCAGGCCGCTTTCGGGATCACTCATAGACACTGTCTACCAGTGCCCGGTAGACAGTGTCTACCGGACGAGGCGGGGCCTGCCGTGGGAATGCCATGGGAATGCGCATGCCATGGGAATGCCGGGGTCGGCCCCGCCGGTTGAGCCGGACATGACTCAGGACACACTGCTCGACCTGCTCTCCGACGTGCGCGGCGGCGTACTGGTCACCCTCAAGCGCGACGGCCGGCCCCAGCTGTCGAACGTCAGCCACCACTACTACCCGGACGAGGGCGTGCTGCGGATCTCGGTCACGGACGACCGGGCCAAGACCCGCAACCTGCGCCGCGACGCGCGGGCGTCGTACCACGTCTCCACGCCCGACCGCCGCGCGTACACGGTCGTCGAGGGCACCGCCGAGCTCTCGCCGGTCGCGAAGGACCCGCACGACGAGACGGTCGACGAACTCGTGCGCTACTACCGCGACATCCTGGGCGAGCACCCCGACTGGGACGACTACCGGTCCGCGATGGTCCGCGACCGGCGCCTGGTGGTGCGGCTGAAGGTGGAGCGGGCGTACGGGATTCCCGAGGGCGCTAACCAGGGGTGACGGACGGCCCGTTGGTGCGGGCCTCCAGTGCGTGCAGGACGGCCGCCATGTCCTCGCCGCCGTGGCCGAGTGCCACCGTCTCGCGGAACAGGGCGTGACAGACGTCGAGCAGTGGGGAGGCGAGGCCCGTCCTGCGGGCGGCCTCGGCGATCAGGCGGTTGTTCTTGAGGACGTCCAGGGCGGCCGCCTGCACCGCGAAGTCGCGGGCGAGCAGCTTGGGCGCCTTCGTCCGGAAGACGGCGCTGGCCATCGGGCCCGCGTCCAGCACGTCCAGGAACAGCCGCCGGTCCAGGCCCTGCCGGTCGGCGAAGTGGAAGGCCTCGGTGAGGCCGGTGACCTGGGTGATCAGGAAGAGGTTCACCGACAGCTTCATGAGCAGGGCGTTCGGTGCGGGTCCGCAGACGAACGTCCGGTGGCACAGGGGGGTCAGCAGCGGCCGTACGGCGTCGACGGCCGCCGGCTCCCCGGCCAGCATCGCCACCAACTCGCCCTTCTCGGCGGGCACTCGGGAGCCGGAGACGGGTGCCTCGACGTACCTCCCGCCGGCCGCGCGGACGTCGGCCGCCAGGGCTTCGGAGTACTCCGGCGAGGTGGTGCCCATGTGGACGACCGTGCGGCCGGCGACGCGGCGTGCGAAGTCCGGGGTGCCGCGGCCCAGCGTGGCGTCCATGGCCCGGTCGTCGGCGAGCATGAGCAGTACGGCGTCCGCCCGCCCGAACAGCTCGCGGGCGTCCGCCGCCACCTCGGCGCCGGCCGCGCGGAGCGGCTCGGCGCGGGCCGGGGTGCGGTTCCAGACGGTCAGGGGGGTTCCCGCGCGGGCCAGCCGGAGTGCCATGGGCTGTCCCATGACGCCGAGCCCGATGAAGCCGAGGTGCACCGTGCGCTCCCTTGTGTCCGGGGTCCGGGGGCCGTCCGTGGGGTGGTCGGCGAGCAGGTCTATGACGACGGTCATAGTAGCGGCGGTTATGACGGCGGTCATAGAGTGGGGGGAGGAAGGTCGGTGATCACGGTGTCCGAACGGGGTCCGCGGGAGCGGATGGTGTTCAGCGCGGCTCAGCTCATCCGGCGCGACGGGGTCGGCGCGACGGGCATGCGGGACGTCGCCGCGCATGCCGGGGCGCCGCGGGGCTCGCTCCAGCACTACTTCCCCGGCGGCAAGGAGCAGCTCGTCAACGAGGCGGTGGCGTGGGCGGGCCGGTACGCCGGCCGGCGCGTCGCCCGGTTCCTGGCGGGCATGGAACAGCCCACGCCCGGCGGGCTGTTCGCGGCGATGGTGCGGCAGTGGACCGACGAGTACGAGCACAACGGCACCCTCGCGGGCTGCCCCGTCGCCGCGGCGACCGTGGACTGCGCGGGGTCGGCCGAGTCGACGCGGCAGGCGGCGGCCGCCGCCTTCGCCACCTGGACGCGACCAGTCGCCGACGCGCTGACCGGCATGGGGGTCCCGGCGAAACGGGCCGAGCCCCTCGCCACGCTCATGATCAGCGCCCTGGAGGGGGCGATCATCATGGCCAGGGCCGAAGGGAACACGCGCGCGCTGGAGACCGTGGCAAGCGAGGTGGGACCGATACTGGACGCCGCGGTCCAGCCCCCAGCCTGACGCGCGTCCGCTACCGCAGGGGCTGGTGCTGGGTGTTGCCGGCGGTATGGGCCCTGCCTGATGTGCGGTTGCTGTCGCTGGGGCTGGTGCTGGGTGTTGCCGGCGGTATGGGTTCTGCCTGATGCCCGTCTGCTGTCGCGGCGGCTGGTGCTGGATGCTGCCCGCGGTCCAGGCCCCTGCCTGACGCGCGTCGGCTGTTGCGGCGGCTGGTGCTGGGTGTTGTCGGCGGTATGGGTTCTGCCTGGTACCCGTCTGCTGTTGCGGCGGCTGGTGCTGGGTGTTGCCGGCGGTATCAGCCCTGCCTGATGCCCGTTCGCTATCCCGGCGGCTGGGGCTGGATGCCGTAGGTGCGGGTCCCCAGCCTGGCGGGCCTCCGCTACGGTGTCGCCGGTACGCCCGTCAGGTGGGCGGGGGCGGTCGGTTGCCGGGTCCAGCTCTCCAGCAGGCCGACGAAGTCCTCCGCCCGGTGCTGCCAGTTGAGGTCGGCCACTGCCGCCTCGTAGCCCCGGCGGGCCGCACGCAGCCGGAGCCGAGGGTCCGCGCACAGGCGCCGCACCGCCTCCGCCGCCGCCCGCGGGTCCTCGTACGGCACGACCAGACCGCAGCCGTGCCGTTCGACGAGTTCGGCCGCCAGCGGGGTCGGCGTGGTGATGACCGGCACGCCGTGGGCCATGTACTCGACGACCTTGGTGGGGCGCGAGTGGCGGTAGTTGGGCTGGTCGTGCAGCAGGGACAGGCCGGCCAGCGCGCCCGTCAGCAGGGCGAGCGCGCGGTCGTTGGGCAGGAAGCCGTGCCAGTGCAGGACGCCGTCGCGATCGGCCGCCGCCAGCGCCTCCCGCACGTCGGGGTCGGCCGCGCCGATGACCTCGACGCGTATCGCCGATCCGAGCAGCCGCGCCGTCTCGATGAGGTCCAGCGCGCCGCGGGCCCGCGACAGGTGACCGAGGTAGACGACCCGTTCGGTGCCGGGCGGCTCGGGCGCGGGAGGCGGCGCGGCGGCGAGGTTGTGGACGACCGGATGGGTGCGGCGGAAGCGGTCCTGGTAGGCGTCCTCGGCCAGCAGCAGCCGTAGCCGCCGCTCGGCCAGCCGCTCGGCCGCCCGCACCCCGACGCGCAGCGCCGGCCGCAGCGGCCGCGGCACCCAGCGTTTCATGGCGAGCGCCGCCGCGGTGTCCTCGTGGACGTCCCACACCGTCACCGGCGCCCGTCCGGTGCGCCGCCAGCGGCGCAGGGTGCCGGGGAGCGCCAGCAGCAGCTCTGGGTCGTGCAGGAGGACGACGTCCGCCTGCGGGCCGCGCTCGGCGAGCAGCTGCCGCGCCGCGCGCAGCGCCGCCCGGCGGTCGCGGCCGGCCGCCCGGGGCAGGTCGACGCCCTCGACGCCGGGGCGCGGGGCCACCTGGCGGGCCGCGAACGGGGCCGCGTAGACGACCTGGTGGCCGCGCTCCCGCAGGGCGGCGATCTGCCGGTGCAGGATCCGCGCGTCCTCGGGGTGGTGCACGATGGTCACGACAAGTACCCGCATCGAAGTGCCTTTCGACTCCGCGCGAACGGTGGGGGGTGGCAAGGCCCGCGGGCCGCGCCTACAGGACCTCGACGCCCGGCCGGAAGATCCGTCCGCGGGTGTCGAACAGCAGCCGGGTCTCGTCAGCCAGGGCGACCAGGTCGTAGGCGGAGTGGTCCTGCAGCAGGATGGTCAGGTCGTGCTCGCGCACCGCCGCCGTCAGGTCGTCGGCGCGCGGGACGGGCACGCCGTCGACGGACCAGTGCGGCACGTGCGGATCGTGGAAGGACAGCTCGGCCTCCCGCTCCCGCAGTTGCCGGGCCACCGGCACCGCCGGGCTCTCGCGCTGGTCGGCGACGTCCGGTTTGTAGGTGACGCCGAGCAGCAGCACCCGCGAGCCGTGCAGGGGGCGGCCGGCGGTGTTGAGCAGGTCCTGGGCGCGGCGCACCACGTAGTCCGGCATGCGCCGGTTGATCTCCTGCGCCAGCTCGACGAACCGGAAGTCGTAGCCGAGCGACGAACGCACCTTGTACGACAGGTAGTTCGGGTCGATGGGGATGCAGTGCCCGCCCACGCCGGCGCTGGGCCGGAAGGCCTGGAAGCCGAACGGCTTGGTGCCCGCGCAGCGGATCGCGTCCCACACGTCGACGTGCAACTCACGGCAGATGATGGCGAGTTCGTTGACCAGGGCGATGTTGACGTGCCGGTAGGTGTTCTCCAGCAGCTTGGCCATCTCCGCCTCGCGGGTGCCCTTCGCCTGGACCACGGTGTCGATGAACTTGCCGTAGAAGGCGACCGCGCGCACCGCGCACGCCGGGGTGCAGCCGCCGACCACCTTGGGCACCTCGCGCAGCGCGTGCGTGGTGTTGCCGGGGTCGATGCGCTCCGGCGAGAAGGCCAGCGCGAAGTCCTCGCCGGCCCGCAACCCGGACTCCTCCAGCAGGGGCTGTACGACCTCCTCGGTGGTGCCCGGATAGGTGGTCGACTCCAGGACCACGAGCTGTCCGGGCCGCAGCCGGCCCGCCACCGTGCGCGCGGCGGAGGTCACCGCGCCCAGGTCGGGCCCGCCGTCCCCGCTCAGCGGGGTCGGCACACAGATGACGATCGTCTGCGCGCGGGCGAGACAGGCGTCGTCCGTGTACGCCGTGAAACCGGCGTCGCGCATGCGGCGCACGTCGTCGTCGCCGACGTCGTCGACGTGCGAGCGCCCGGAGTTGAGGGCGCCGACGACCCATGGATCGCGGTCGAGGCCCACGACCCGCAGCCCGACCGACACCGCTTCCCGCGCGAGCGGCAGTCCGACGTATCCGAGGCCGATCACCGCGAGTTCCACGTGGTCGGCCCGTGCTGATTCCCCGAGCTGTTCGCTTGTTTCCCCGAGCGATTCGGTCTTCTCGACCTGCATAGGGATTCACCCGGCCTCAAGGCAGGACGGAACGGACTTGGAATGGGGGGTGGGGAAAGGGGCGGCTGTCAGGCGCATCCGAGTGCGCGATACGCCTCACGGGTCGTGGTGGCGACCCGCTTCCAGGTGCGGTCACGCGCGACCAGCGCCCGGGCGGACGCTCCCCATCGGGCCCGCCGCTTTTGACTGTAAAGCAGTTTTTCGAGCGCATCTGCCCAGTCACGGGACGATTCGGGAAGAATTAGCTGTCCGTTCACTTCCGGTTCGATCAGTTCTCTCATTGCGGTGAGATCACTACTGGCCACGGGAAGACCGCTCGCCATCGCTTCGACCGGTTTGAGAGGGGTCACCAGGTGGCAGACGCGCTCATCGGTGCGCGGCACCGCGAACACATCCAACACGGCGTGGAACTCCCGCACTTGGGCGTGCGGAACCCGGCCGGTGAACAGGGCGGCCCCGTCGCCGAGGCCCAGCTCGGCGGCCAGCCGCCGCAGCGCCGCGCGCTCCGGACCGTCGCCCACGATCAGCAGCCGCAGCGGCACACCCCGGCGCCTGAGCTCGGCACCCGCATGGAGCAACGTGCCGATGCCCTCGTGCGGGGTGAGGCTGCTGACCGTGCCGACCACCAGCTCCTCGGGCGCGATGCCGAGCCGGGCCCGCACCGGGGCCCCGTCCGGCAGCGGGGCGAGGAACTCCTCGTCCACCGCGTTCGGCGAGATCAGCACCCGTTCCTCGGGCACCCCGCGGTCCACGATCTCCGCCTTCATCGCCGCCCCCAGCGTCAGCACCAGGTCGGCCTCCCGCATGCAGTGCGTCTCCAGCGCGCGCCGCGCCCGGTAGGTGGCGTCGTCCCTGCTCCGCCCCGGGGCCTGGGTCAGCCAGGTCTCCTCCAGGAAGCCCCGCACCTCGTACACCACCGGCAGCCCGAAGGCCTCCCGCAGGGCGAGCGCGACGCGCCCGTTGCCGTGGTCGGTCGCCGCGTGCAGCACGGCCGGCCGCAGCCGCTCCACCAGCCGCCCGGCCAGCTCGGCGTTGCGGGCCAGCAGCGCGTCCTGCCCGTACGGCAGCGTCCGCGGCAGCAGCCGGTGCTGCGGCACCCCGCCCACGATCTGCAGGGGCCGGGCGTCCAGCGCGCCCTGCGCCACCGGGAAGCCGATGCGCGTCACGACGTGCGGATCCAGACCGGCGGCCCGCTGCGCCTCGGCCAGCTTCTGCGTGCGCACGGTGTAGCCGGCGTGCTTGAACGGCAGCCCGTTGGTGACCAGGTGCAGCACCCGCCCCGGCACGGGCCGGATCACCCGTCCGGCGGGCGCCGGCACCCGGGCCACAGCGGACGGGGCCGCGGCCGGGCCGGCCGTACGGGCCCGTGCGGCGAGCCGCCGCTCGACCGGCCGGACACGCCGGCGCGCGCCCGCCGGCAGCAGCCGCACCCCGAGCAGGGCGGCCCGGCGGGGGTCGTGGCGCAACTCGCCCCAGGCCACGGAGGCGGCGAGGATGAGAGCACGGGGGACACGACGGGACATGCGGCCACGGTAGGGCGGCCCGGTGAACAACCGGGGGGCCGACACCCCGCCGAACGGGGGAGCCGCAGCGACGAAGGGAACCCCTCATGAACGGCCGCATCCTCCATGTCGTGGGCACCCGGCCCAACTTCGTCAAGGCCGCGCCCGTCGTCGCGGCGCTGCGCGAGGCCGGCTGCGACCAGGTCCTGGTGCACACCGGCCAGCACTACGACGAGCGGATGTCGGACGTCTTCTTCCGCCAGCTGGGCCTGCCCGAACCGGACACCGACCTCGGCGTCGGCTCCGGCAGCCACGCCCGGCAGACGGCCGACCTGCTGGTGGCCCTGGAGGGCGAACTCACCGCCCGCGCACCCGCGCTCACCGTCGTCTACGGCGACGTCAACTCCACGCTGGCCGCCGCCCTCGTCGCCGCCAAGCTGCACATCCCGCTTGCCCACGTGGAGGCGGGCCTGCGCAGCTTCGACATGGCGATGCCGGAGGAGGTCAACCGGCGGCTGGTGGACCAGCTCGCCGACCTGCTCTTCGCCACCAGTCCCGAGGCGGTCGGCCACCTCGCCCGCGAGGGAGCGGACCCGGCCCGCGTCCACTTCGTCGGCAACCCGATGATCGACACCCTCCGCACCCACCTGGACCGCTTCGACCCCGAGGCCGCCCGCACCGCGCGCGGCCTGCCCGAGCGCTACGGCGTCGTCACCCTGCACCGCCCCGTCAACGTCGACGACCCCGAAGCCGCCCGGGCCGCCGCCCGCGCCCTCGCCGAGGCCGCCGCCCAGCTCGACCTCGCCGTGCCCCTGCACCCGCGCGGTGGTGCCGCCCTGCGGGCCGCCGGACTCGCGGACGCGCCCGGGGTGCGTCTGCTCGAACCGCTCGGCTACGTGGAGTTCATGAGCCTGGTCCGGGGAGCCGCCGCGGTCGTCACCGACTCCGGTGGCGTCCAGGAGGAGACCACCGTGCTCGGCGTGCCCTGCCTGACCCTGCGCACCACCACCGAACGCCCGGTCACCGTCACCCACGGCACCAACCGCCTCGTCACGCCCGAGGAGTTGGCGCCCGCCCTGCACAAGGTCCTGTCCGGATCCGCGCCCGCCGCCCCGGAGGGACCGCCGCTGTGGGACGGGAAGGCCGGCCCGAGGATCGCCCGGGTGCTCACCCAGTGGCTGGACCGGCATGGCTGAGCCCCGCACCCGCGCCTACTGGGACGCCCGCCACCGCGACCGCGACGACCTCGCCTCCGGCGGGCACATCGGCCTGGACCGCCCCGGCAACGAGATCTTCTACGCGCTGCGGCTGGGCGCGCTGCTCGACCTCATCGGCGACCTGTCGAGCCCCGAGGCCCCGCTGTTCGTGCTGGACGCGGGCTGCGGCAAAGGGCACTTCGCCCGCGCCCTGGCCCGCTGCGGGCACCGCGTCGACGCCTTCGACACCAGCGGGGAGGCGATCGCCCGGGCCCGCGCGGAGGGCGGCGGCCCCCGCTACGCCGTGGCCCCGCTCACCGACTTCCGCGCCCCCTGGCCGTACGACGTCGTGCTCTGCGTGGACGTCCTGTTCCACGTGATGGACGACGGCGAGTGGGCCGCCGGGCTGCGCAACCTCGCCTCCCTCGTCCGGCTCACCGGGCGCCTCGTCCTCACCGACGAGGACACCCGCGAGCCCACACCGCGCGGCGACTACATACTCCACCGGCCCACCGACGCCTACCGCCGGGTGCTCGAACCGCTTGGCCTGACCCACACCCTCTTCCGGCCCTACGGCTTCCGCGAAAACCTGGTCGGCTTCCACGTCTTCACGAGGACCCGCTGATGCGCCTGACCGATCTGCTCCGCCCCCACCTGGACGGCGTCACCACCGTCGTGGACGCCACGGCGGGCCGCGGCCTGCGCCTCGCGCCCTACCTCGGCCTGCCCCCCGGCATCACCCTGCGCGAAGGCGAACAGGACGTCGGCGAGGGGGAGTTGGTGCTCCTGTCCTACGGCCCCGACCCCAACCTGCACGGCGACGAGGAGCACTGCCGGGCCGTCCTGGAACGGATGCGCCCCGGCGGGCGCGGACTGCTGCTGTTCGGCCACCACGCGTCCGAACTCCCTTACCACCGGCTCCTGGACGACCTGGTCGCCCATCGCTGCCAGGTGCTGCGCGCCGCCGCCCTCGACTACACCCACCTGCACGCGGGTGCCGTCCTCGCCCGCACCGACGAACTCCTGCCGCCGCACGACTGGTTCGGCCGCCCCGTCCCGGCCGACGGGTTCGCCACCGCACTGCGCATGGCCGACGAGTACGTCCTCGCCGACTTCGTCTCCCGCACCCTGCGCGCCCGCGCCCTCGACCTGGAACGCACGGCCGAGGAGCGCGCCCGCGCCCTGGACGCCCGCAAGGACGACGGCACGGCCGAGCGCCTCGCCGCCGCCGTACGGGAGAAGGAGCAGCTGGCCTCCGCGCTGCGGGCCGCGCGCGACCGGGTCGGGGTGCTGGAGGCGCGGGTGGCGATGCTGGAGGGCTCGACCTCGCTGCGGGTGGGACGGGCGCTGGTGGCCGCCGCGCGCTCGCCCGGGCGGGGCGCGGTGCGCCTGCCCCGGGAGCTGTACGGGATGTGGCGCGGACGCGGGCGCGGCACGAAGCCGGCCCCGGCCAAGGCGCGCGAGCCGGAGGCAGCCGCCGTGGCCGACGGGCGGCTGCACCTCGCCCACCGCGCGCTGGCCGCCACACCCCGCGACCGGCTGGTGCTGGCGGGCGTGCTCACCGACCGCACCGCCGAGGACTTCGCCGCCGACGCCGTCGTCAACCGGCTGCTGCCCCACGACGGCCGGCTGCTCGTCGAGCGCACCGACCCGGACGCGGTGGTCGTCCAGCTCGGCGCCTGCACGGGCGAGGGCCCCTGGGCGCTCACCGGCACCGGGCTCGCCCCCGACCTCGACCGCAGACTCGCCGAACTCCTCGCCGAGGCGCGGTCGTCGGGCCGCTCGACGGTCCTGTGGCGGGACGCGCCCGCCGCCGTCGCCCCGGGCCTGGCCCGGTTCGCCTGGGACGCCGTCCTCGACCGGGACACCGGCGTCCGGCTGACCCGGCTCGACCCGGACGGCCGGGAACGGCTGCGGGACGCCTTCCTGCACGACAGCACCCGCGTGCGGCTGGCGGAGCTGGCCCGGCACGTCGGCGCCCCCGATCCGCTCGCCGAGCGCCGCGTGGCCGTCCTCGCCGCCCCGCGTGACCAGGCCGAGGTGGCCGCCCTGACCGGCCAGGTGCTGGCCCAGCTGCACCGGCCCCACGAGGTGGTCGTACCCGACCCCGGCGACCCCGCCCTCGCCTTCGACGAACTCCTCGCCAGTGGCGTCACCGTCCGCGGCGGAGCGCCCACCGCGCCCTGGGTCGCCGACTGGACGGACCTGGCCGAGGACCGCCCGGCCACCCTGCTGCTGGACCTGATGTGCGCGCAGGAACGCTCCGGCGCCGACGCGCTCGGCGCCACACCGGCCGACGACGACCACGTCTTCGTGCCCGTCCTGCGCCCCCTCCTCGTGCGCCGGCCGCTGTTCGCCTCCGGCCTGCCCCCCGAGGACTGGTCCGCCCACGGCCACCGCCTCCTCGCCGTCCGCGCGAAGGCGACCTCATGACCGGGAAGGGAGCCCTGGTGCCCCGCACGCTCAAGGCGCTCGTCTACGGCGACGTCGACCTCAACCTCATCGACGGCTCCGCGGTGTGGGCCCAGTCGACCGTGCAGGCCCTGTCCCTGGCGGGCTGCCGCACCCGCCTGGTGCTCAAGGCACCGGTCCGCACCGGCCGGCTGACCGATCCGCTGGCCGCGCTGGCGAACGTCACCGTCGTCAGGCCGTACGAGGACAAGCTGGTCCCCGGACAGCAGGCGCGCCCCCTCTCGCCCGCCCAGGCCTCGCAGCTGCTGGCCCGGCTGGACGCCGAGGACCCCTGCGATCTGCTCGTGCTGCGCGGCCGCCGGCTGGTCAGCCGGGTCGTCGCCGACGGCGCCTTCGACGGGCGGATCTGGGCCTACCTCACCGACATCCCGCAGTCGGCGGCCGAGATGACCGAGGAGGCCCGCTCGGAGCTCTCCCTCATCGCCGGCGCCTCCCGTCGACTCCTGTGCCAGACGGAGGAGTTGCGCTGCTTCCTGGAGACCTGGGTGCCCGAGGCGTGCGGCCGCAGCGTGCTCAGCCCGCCCGCCGTCCCGGAACCGTCCTTCCCGGTGCCCGAACGCCAAGAAGCCCACGAGCCGCTGCGGCTCGTCTACACCGGCAAGTTCGCCCCCCGCTGGAACACCCTGCCCATGACCCTGCTGCCCGAACTCCTCGCCGGGCAGGGCGTGCGGGCCGAACTCCACACCGTCGGCGACAAGATCCACCACGACGACCCCGACTTCCACGACGCCATGGCCCGGGCCCTGCGTACCGCCCCCGGCGTCCACCACCACGGCGGACAGCCCCGCGAGGAGGCCATGCGCATCGCCGCCGACTGCGACCTGGGCCTGGGCTGGCGCGACCCCGTCCTCGACTCCAGCCTCGAACTGTCCACCAAGGTCCTGGAGTTCGGCGCCCTCGGCCTGCCCGTCGTGCTCAACCGCACGCCCGCCCACGAGGCGCTGCTCGGCGCCGACTACCCGCTGTTCGTGCCGGGGCGGGCCGCGCTCGCGGACGCCGCCGAGGCCGTCGTACGGGCCGCGCGGGAACCCCGGGCGCGGCGGCTGGCCGCCGACCGGTGCCGCGAGGCCGCCCAGCGGCACACCCTGCGGCGGGCGGCCGACCGGTGGCGCGCCCACCTGGAGCGGGCCTTCCCGCCCGTGCCGCCCGCCCTGGCCGCCCGCACCCGCCCGCTGCGCGTCGGCGTCGCCGGTCACGACCTGAAGTTCCTCACCCGGCTCCTGGACCACCTGCGCGCCCTGCCGGGTCTCGAGGTACGGCTCGACACCTGGCCCGCGCTCTCCCGGCACGACCCGGCCGCCGGCCGTGAACTCGCCGACTGGGCCGATGTGGTGGTCGTCGAGTGGTGTGGTCCGGCAGCCGTCTGGTACAGCCGCCACAAACGCCGCGGCAGCCGGCTGATCGTCCGGCTGCACCGCTTCGAGCTGGAGGCCGCCTGGCCGCGGCAGGTCGACATCGGCGCGGTCGACCGGGTGGTGTGCGTCAGCCCCTTCTACCGGCGGCGCACCCTGGAGCACACCGGCTGGCCCGAGTCCAAGGTCGTCGTCGTGCCCAACTGGGTCGACACCGACCAGCTCGACCGCCCCAAGGCGCCCGGAGCCCGCTTCCGCCTCGGCATGATCGGCATCGCCCCCAGCCGCAAACGCCTCGACCTCGGCCTCGACGTGCTGGAGAAACTGCGCGCCCGCGACCCGCGCTGGCGGCTGTCGGTGAAGTCCAAGCCGGCCTGGGAGTACTGGTGGATCTGGAACAAGCCGGAGGAGCGGGCGCACTACGACGCGATCCTGCGCCGGGTGCAGACCTCGCCGCTGCTCGAAGGGGCCGTCGTCTTCGACGAGTTCGGGGCGGACGTGGCGGGCTGGCTGCGCCGCGTCGGACACGTGCTGTCCACCAGCGACGACGAGAGCTTCCACCTCGCCCCGGCCGAGGGCATGGCCTCGGGCGCCGTACCCGCCCTGCTGCCGTGGCCGGGCGCGGACGAGATCTACGACCGGCGCTGGATCCACCCCACCCCCGAGGCGATGGCGGAGGCGATCGCCGCACTGGGGGAGGAGGGGTGGACGTCCGCCGGACGCCTGGCCCGCACCCAGGTCCGGGAGGGGTTCTCGCTGGAGTGGGTGGCCCGCCGGTGGACGGAGCTGCTGCTGGAGGGGTGAGGACGACGGTCCCCGGCGGGGATCCGGGGACCGCCGCGCTCAGGCCGTCACGGCCTCGCGCTGCGACGCCTCCCGTGACGCCCGCTCGCCCAGCAGCTCGGTCGGCACCTTGGCCGTCTCCCGGGCCGACAGCGCGGCGATCACCGGCGGGACGCACAGGGCCGCGGTGAACAGGGCCACCGACGACCAGTCGGTGCCGTCCGGACCCGCGATCTCGGCCGCGAACGTGACCGCGAAGCCGGCCACGGCGAACCCGATCTGGGTGCCGATCGCCATCCCGGACAGCCGCACGCGGGTGGCGAACATCTCGCCGTAGAAGGAGGGCCACACACCGTTCGCGGCGCTGTAGACGACACCGAAGGCGAGGATGCCCAGCAGCAGCGTCAGCGGGTAGGAGCCCGTCGAGATCGCCCACAGGTACAGGAACATCGCCACCGCGCTGCCCGCCGCGCCGATCAGGTAGACCGGGCGGCGGCCGATGCGGTCCGACAGGGTGGCCCACAGCGGGATCGCGGCGAGCGCGACCAGGTTGGCGAGCGCGCCCACCCACAGCATCGAGGAGCGGGACATGCCGACCGCGTCGCTCGTCGCGTACGCCAGCGCCCACACCGTGAAGATCGTCGAGACGGACGCGACCAGCGCCCCCGCGACCACCCGCAGCACGTCCGCCCAGTGCTCGCGCAGCAGCACCAGCAGCGGCAGCCGCACGACGCCTGCCGAGGCCGCCTGCGCCGCGAAGACCGGCGTCTCCTCCAGCCGGCGCCGGATGAGGTAGCCGACGGCGGCGACCACGATGCTCGCCCAGAACGGCACCCGCCAGCCCCAGGACAGCAGCTGGTCCTCGGGCAGGGCCGCGACCGGGATGAACACCAGGGTGGCGATCAGCTGGCCGCCCTGGGTGCCGCCGAGGGTGAAGCTGGTGAAGAAGCCCCGCCGGTGGGGCGGCGCGTGTTCGAGCGTCATGGAGTTCGCGCTGGCCTGCTCGCCCGCCGCGGAGACGCCCTGCAGCACCCGGCACGCCACCAGCAGCACCGGCGCGAGGGTGCCGACCTGGGCGCGGGTGGGCAGACAGCCGATCAGGAACGTCGACAGGCCCATCAGGATCAGCGTGAAGACCATGATCTTCTTACGGCCGAGGCGGTCGCCGAAGTGGCCGAGGAAGAGCGCGCCGACGGGGCGGGCGGCGTAGGCGACGCCGAAGGTCGCCAGCGACAGCAGGGTCGCGTTCGCCGGGTCGGAGGTGTCGAAGAAGATCTTCGGGAAGATCAGGGCGGCGGCGCTGCCGTAGATGAAGAAGTCGTAGTACTCGAGCGCACTGCCGATCCAGGCGGCCAGGGCCGCCTTGCGCGGCTGGCCGGGCGGGGCGTCGGGGACGGGGAGGGTCACGGCGAGCTCCTTCGGGGATCCGGAGCTACCCAGTCAATTAACCCACTGGATAGTTAGTAGCGGTTGCCAGGGATGTTGCGTCCGTGTTTCCCCGGTGTCAAGAGGTGGCGCGGCGGCATTCAGTCCGCCGCGCGTTCCGCCGTCAGGTAGGCGATCACCATGTCGCCGAGCATGGCGCGGTAGTGCTCGCGCTGGGCGGGGTCCACCAGGTCGCGGCCGAACAGCGCGCCGAAGGTGTGCCGGTTGGCGACCCGGAAGAAGCAGAACGAGCTGATCATCGCGTGCAGGTCGACCGCGTCCACGTCGGCCGTGAACAGGCCGGACTCCTGCCCGGCGGCCAGGATCCGGCGGATCACGTCGAGCGCCGGGGAGCCGATCCTGCCGAGCTCGGCGGAGGCGGCGATGTGCTCGGCCCCGTGGATGTTCTCGATGCTGACCAGGCGGATGAAGTCGGGGTGCTGCTCGTGGTGGTCGAAGGTCAGCTCGGCCAGCCGCCGGATCGCCGCGACCGGGTCCAGGTGCTCGACGTCCAGCTGCTGCTCGGCCTCGCGGATCACGCCGTAGGCCCGCTCCAGGACGGCCGTGAACAGCTGTTCCTTGCCGCCGAAGTAGTAGTAGATCATCCGCTTGGTGGTGCGGGTGCGGGCGGCGATCTCGTCGACCCGGGCGCCGTCGTAGCCGGCCCGCGCGAACTCCTGCGTCGCCACGTCGAGGATCTCGGCCCGGGTGCGGGCGGCGTCGCGGATCCGTCCGTTCGGTCGTGCCGGTTCGTCGACGCTGGTCATCGGGTTCCTTCGGGAGAGCGGCCGGTGCGCCAGATTCTAGACGGGGGCTTCCCGTGGGGTGGTTCGGCTGATATAGCTAACGTACTGGTTCGTACATTAGCTTTCGGCTCGGGAGGTCCGTGTGCCCAAGGACTCGTTTCTCGTCGGACTGATCGGCGCGGGCATCGGCCCCTCGCTCAGTCCGGCCCTGCACGAGCGCGAGGCCGACCGGCAGGGCCTGCGCTATCTGTACCGGCTCATCGACATCGACACCCTCGGGGTGCCCCCGCGGGCCGTCGGCGACCTGGTGCGGGCGGCGCGGGACCTGGGCTTCGACGGGCTGAACATCACCCACCCGTGCAAGCAGCTCGTCATCGAGCACCTGGACGCCCTCGCTCCCCAGGCCGATGCGCTCGGCGCGGTCAACACCGTCGTCTTCGAGGACGGCCGCGCCGTCGGCCACAACACCGACGTCACCGGATTCGCCGCCTCCTTCGCGCGCGGCCTGCCCGACGTGCCCCTGGAGCGGGTCGTGCAGCTCGGCGCCGGCGGCGCGGGCGCGGCGGTCGCGCACGCCACGCTCACCCTCGGCGCGGAGCGCGTCACCGTCGTCGACGCGCTGGCCGATCGGGCGGCGGCCCTGGCCGCGGCGCTGAACGGGCACTTCGGCGCCGGACGGGCCGTCGCCGCGACGCCCGACCGGCTGGCGGAGCTGCTCGCCGCCGCCGACGGGATCGTGCACGCCACCCCGACCGGCATGGCCGCCCACCCCGGGCTGCCCTTCCCGGCCGAGCTGCTGCACCCCGGCCTGTGGGTCGCCGAGGTCGTCTACCGCCCGCTGGAGACCGAACTCCTGCGCACCGCACGGGCCCTGGGCTGCGCCACGCTCGACGGCGGGGGCATGGCCGTCTTCCAGGCGGTGGACGCCTTCCGCCTGTTCACCGGCCGGGAGCCCGACGCGGCACGGATGCTCGCGGACATCGGGGAACTGGCGGGCGCCGTGGCGACTCCCCGGTAGGACGAGGAAGAGAGGCCACCAGGATGCGTACGTCCATCGCCACCGTCTCCCTCAGCGGATCGCTCACCGAGAAGCTCACCGCCGCGAGCCGGGCCGGCTTCGACGGGGTGGAGATCTTCGAGAACGATCTGCTGGCCAGCCCGCTGTCACCCGAGGAGGTCCGCACCCGGTGCGCCGACCTCGGCCTCACCGTCGACCTCTACCAGCCGATGCGGGACATCGAGGCCGTGCCCGCCGACCTGTTCGCCCGCAACCTGCGCCGCGCCCGGCACAAGTTCGAGCTGATGCGCAGGCTCGGCGCCGACACGGTCCTGGTCTGCTCCAGCGTCTCGCCCCACACGGTGGACGACGACGACCTCGCCGCCCGGCAGCTGAGCGAACTGGCCGACCTCGCCCAGGACTTCGGCATCCGCGTCGCCTACGAGGCGCTCGCCTGGGGCCGGCACGTGAACACCTACGACCACGCCTGGCACATCGTCGAGACGGCCGGCCACCCGGCCCTGGGCACCTGCCTCGACAGCTTCCACATCCTCTCCCGCGGCTCGGACCCCAAGGGCATCGAGGACATCCCCGGCGAGAAGATCTTCTTCCTCCAGCTCGCCGACGCCCCGCTGCTCGCCATGGACGTGCTGCAGTGGAGCCGCCACCACCGCTGCTTCCCCGGTCAGGGCGGCTTCGACGTCGCGGGCCTGCTCGGGCACGTCCTGCGCACCGGATACACCGGCCCGCTCTCCCTGGAGGTCTTCAACGACGTCTTCCGGCAGGCCGAGGCGGGCCCCACGGCCGTCGACGCGCACCGCTCGCTGCTCGTGCTGCAGGAGGCGGCCGGGGTGAGCGCGCCGCCCGCCCCGGTGGTGCCGACCGGCATCGCCTTCGCCGAACTCCTCACCCCGGACGCCGAACCCGTCACGGCCACGCTGTCCGCCCTCGGCTTCGCCCGCACGGCACGGCACCGCAGCAAACCGGTCGACCTCTGGCAGCAGGGCGAGGCCCGCGTCCTGGTCAACACCGGGCCCGCCGCCCGCCGCGAGGGCACCGCGCTCGCCGCGATCGGCCTGGAGTCACCCGACCCCGCGGGCGCGGCACGGCGCGCCGAGGCCCTGCTCGCGCCGGTGCTGCCGCGCCGCCGCGCCCCCGAGGACGCGCCGCTGGACGCCGTGGCCGCCCCCGACGGCACGGAACTGTTCTTCTGCGCCACCGGCCGCCCCCAACTCCCCGACTGGCGAGCGGACTTCGCGGACGTACGGCACGACGCGCCGGACGCGACCGTACGGCGCATCGACCACCTCGCCCTCGTGCAGCCCTGGCACCACTTCGACGAGGCCACCCTCTTCCACCGCGGCGTCCTCGGCCTGCGCGCCCAGGAGAGCGTGGACGTCGCCGACCCCTACGGCCTGCTGCGCAGCCGCGCCGTCACCAACGCCGACGGCAGCGTCCGGATCGCACTGTCCGTCGGCGCGGCACCGGACGACGACACCCTGCACGCCCAGCACATCGCGCTGGCGACCGAGGACCTGGTGACGGCGGCCCGGCGCTTCCGCGCGGCGGGCGGACGCCTGCTGCCGGTGCCGGCGAACTACTACGACGACCTCGCCGCCCGCTTCGACCTCGCCGAGGAGGAGCTGGAGACGTACCGCGAACTCGGCATCCTCTACGACCGGGACGCCCACGGCGAGTTCCGGCACTGCTACACCCGCACCGTCGGCCGGGTCTTCTTCGAACTCGTCCAGCGCGACGGCGGCTACGCGGGATACGGCGCCGCCAACGCGCCCGTGCGGCTGGCCGCCCAGCACCTCACTGGCGGCTGACGGACCGGGTCACGCCGGTGACGACCGTCGTGGCCAGGATCCAGCCGGTGACGATCAGACCGTAGGCGAGGTACTGGTACCAGCCGTCCGGGGCGAAGGCGTCCTCCTGCCCGAAGGAGATCACCGGCAGCAGCAGGTCGAGGGTGTAGAAGACCGGGTTGAAGTGCGGGGCCTCCGACGCCTTCAGGGGCCGCGGATGGTGCAGGGCGTAGGCGAGCGTGCCGGCGGCGAGCAGGGACAGCAGCCAGGCGCAGGCGCGCAGCGGGCGGAAGCCGTAGCCGACGGTGGCGTCCTGGACGTAGCCCCAGACGCGGCCGTACCAGGCGCGGGTGGCGCGCAGCCGGCGCTGCTTGGCGAGCTGGACCAGACGCGCGGCGTGGTCGTCGCCGACCCGGCGGTAGGCCGCGGTCAACTGCTCGTAGGCGTAGGGGACATAGCCGTCGCCGTCGCTCTCCAGCATGGGCAGGCGGCGTTCGGCCGGCTCGTGCGGGGTCAGGGCGGTGTAGGTCAGCTCGTTGACGTACACCTGCCGCGGGAGCATCGCCGGTTCCAGGGTGAGGAGTTCGATCTGGGAGCGGCGCAGGTTGAGGGCGCCCTGCATGCGCTCGCCGCGGCGCAGCCACAGCTCGCCGATGGCGCAGCTGCTCGCCCGCAGTGCCGTGCCGCCGGGGTGGGAGAGGTGGGCGTGCAGCAGGTCGAGACAGCCGGGTATGCGGGAGCCGCGGACGTCGACCCCTCCGCGCGCGGCGAGACAGGACGCCCGGACGTCCGCTCCGACGGTGAGGTTCTGCGCGTCGAGCGCGGTGCCGGAGGCCGTCTCGAACACCGTGTCGCGGAAGTTGACCGAACCGGCGACGGTGGCGCCGGTGAGCCGGACCTGCCCGCGGGCCACCAGGCCGGGCGCCCAGAGGTCGTCGCCCACACATGCCTGGTTCAGCTGGACGGCGGGCTCGCCCGCGTCCGGCGCGTCGAAGACGGCCCGGTCCATGAACAGCGCCCCGGAGATCTGCGCCCCGCCCAGCCGTACCGGCCCCTCGAACCGGCAGTCGGTCAGCCGCAGCACGCCCTCCACCCGCAAGGTCGCCGCCGTCAGCCCCGGCAGCACCGAATCGCTCAGGTTGAGCTGGCGGAACCGCGCCCCGTACAGCCGCGGCACCTCGTCGAAGCGGCAGTGGCTCAGCCGTACGGCCTGATCCGTCGCCCCGTACTGGAAGTCGAGCACGCCGGTGATCCGGGCGCCCGCGAGCTTCAGTGCGGCGATCTCCCCCGGCTCCTGGGGCCCGTCGAGCAGCAGGGCCCGCAACACGGCCGCGCGGACCGTGCGTTCGGGCCCCCAGCCGGCGGCCACCTCCTCCTCGTGCCCCCGGCGGAAGTCGACCGCCGCCCCCGTCGCGAACGCCCGCCACACCCGTTCCTCGGCCGGCGTCAGGTCGTTGATCTCCACAAACCGGGAACTCTAGTCCCACACCCTCGCATGGCGCCGGTGCGTCTCGGTCAGCCCGTTCACGAAGAACCGCTCGTAGTACTCCTGTTCCACGTGGTGGGCCTGCAACCAGATCCCCGGCACGTGGATCGCGTCCGTGTGGGCGGGGAAACGGCGGTGGGTGCGCAGGATGTACGCGCACACGTCCCGCGCGCAGTCGATCACCCGCTCCTCGTACTCGCTCGCCTCGGCGAGATACCGCTGCCCGTAGTCCTCCTTGTAGATACGGGTGAAGACGTCCTTGTCGGTGTAGATCCCGCCCGCGCCGAACTTGGCCCGGATCACCGAGTCCACCGCGTCCGCCATCGACTGGTACGCCGGCGGACAGGCCGCCGCGATCAGCTCCTCGCCCTCGGGCGAGGTCAGGCCGACCGGATGCGAGCGCAGCGTGGCGTACTTCGGGAGCGGGACGTGCCAGCGCCACACGTCGGCCAGGCGCCAGCGCGGGGTGACGAAGGTGAAGCCGAGCATGCGGCCGTAGGCGCGCGAGAACTTCGGGTCGCCCAGGGCGATCTGGGGATTGAGCGACGCGTGGATCCAGGCGCCCAGGCCCATCGCCTCCGCGGTCAGCATCAGGTTCTGCAGCAGCAGGTCGGCCTCGATCTGCGTGCGCATCGGCCCGAGCGCGCCCAGCGGCAGCTTCAGGTCGCCGTTGAGGAAGCCGTTGCGCACCCACTTCCGCACCCCGGCCGGCCGGTAGAAGTTGCGGTCGTCGACCAACGTGGGCCGGGCGCCGTCCGGTTGGGTCAGCAGGTACATCAGCGCGTTGATGTACTGGTGCGACAGATCGACCACCGGGAAGAACACGGTCGTCCCCGGCAGGTTGGACAGGAACCGGTTCGAGTCCAGGTACGCCGGGAAGTCCCGCCGGTCCTCGGGCACGTCGAGCCGCCGGTCGAGGACGCGCACCTTGGACTCGCGGGCGCGCGCCACCAACGTCCCGGCGTCGAAGGGCTCCCGGGGCGCGGGCGGCAGCTTGCGCAGGTAGTACGTACCGGTGTTGTTGATCAGGAAGAAGTGCGTGCCCTGTGAGTTGTCCGGGCTGCCGGCGGTGCGGCCCGCCATGGTGAGGTTGGGCTTGGCCATGATGGGCTTGCCGTCGCGCGGGTCCTCGAAGGGGCGGTCCGGCATGGTGAGCCCGGAGCAGCCGGTCATCGCGATGAGCACCGCCTCCTCCAGCTCCGACAGCGGCTGCGGCAACTGCGTGGAGCGGTGGCTCATCGACCCGGCCGGCACCGAGGCACCCCGGCTGACGCGGTGGGTGCGCCGGTGCCAGAGGGTGGGCAGCAGGGGACGGGTGAGCAGGTCCGCAAGACCCCGCTCACCGCCGGCCGCGCTCATCCGCCGCTCCCGTCCTGCGACGGACGCACCGTCCGCCACGGCGCGAACGCGCTCGCCCCGCGCGGCAGCAGCGCCGCCAGCTCCGGGCAGTGGCGCAGGATGACGGAGTCCACGCCGCTGCTCTCCACCCAGTCGATGCCCAGCGGGGTGTACACCTCCGGCCGGTAGTCGACGTTGAGGAAGCGGTCGGACTGCAGGCGCCGGCTCGCCATAAGGATGAAGACGCGGAACGCGGTGTCGCTGAAACCGAACCCGGTGGGCGGGTTCTCCCCGAACAGGCCGACCACCGTGTCGATCTCGTCGACGGAGCGGTAGACGTCCTTGAGGCGGGCCAGCGTCTCGGCGTTCTGCGTCAGCTCCTCGAAGGAGCGGATGCGCTGCTTGTGCAGGCCCTCCCGGAAGTCGTTGTAGCGCGGGACGCCCCGCCGCCGGGTCCGTACGAGATCCACCACCGACAGGTCGATGATCTCCCCGTCCCGCTCGAACTGCTGGAGCGCGCGCGGGTAGTTGTGGAGGGTGATCGCGCCGGGGTGCGCGATGCCGAACGAGTACAGGGTGTTGGCCAGCCCCGTCTTGCGGATCTGCGTCTCGGCCGCACCGCCCTGGATGTCGAGGAAGCCGACCGTCTCCAGACGCTGCCCGAAGTGGTGCTCGCGCAGCTCGAAGTCGTCCGGGACGAGCGGGTGCATGCGGTAGACGGTGACGAAGTCCTCGGTCAGCGAGTACGGCGCGGTGTGGTGGTCGGGCAGCGTCTTCGGGATGCCCGTCAGGGAGTGCGCCTCGAACAGCCACAGCCCCAGCTGGTTGAGCCAGTTGCTCGGCGGTCCCTGCCAGTTGGTCTTCAGCGCGATGTCGATCGCCTCGGTGGCGAGGATCGCCGGCGTCCACTCCACCGTGTGGATCTTCGCGATCAGCGCGGAGACCACGAGCCGGGCCGTCTGGTAGATCCGCTCCTCGCTCATCGCCGGGTACGCGGCGCGCAGCGCGGCGCACACCGCGTTGTGTTCGCGGGCGAAGAGGGTGTGCATGGCGCTCAGGCCCATCCACCAGCTCTCGTTGAAGCCGGTGAGCGGAATGTGGCCGTTGCCCCCGCCCGGCAGATGGCCGTCCTCCAGGCGCAGTTCGGCGCGCCCGTCGGCCTCCCGCAGGAAGCGCGCGGTCTGTTCGTCCTCGCCGTACACCTCCGAACCGTCCCACCAGTGCGAGGCGTTGTTGCCGAACAGCACCGGCGGCGCGCCCGGCACCTCGATGCCCTCGTTGTCGGCGAACCGCATCACGGTCTCGGCGGGCCCGCCGGGCGTGTTGTGCCAGGGCCCGCTGCCGGGCGGCAACGGCACCTCCACGCTGCGCTCGCCGGGCTTGTGACGCCGGTGGTTGACCCAGTCGTGCACCTGGAACTGGATCCAGGCCGCGGCGAGGATGTTCAGCGAGGTCGCCGGCACGAAGTTCTCGCGGTACAGCAGGCGGCGGCTGACCGTGACCGGGTTGGGGGTGTCGAACAGGTCGGGGCGGTAGACCGGCTTGAGGTTGCGGCCGAAGGCCGAGCCGACGGCGCCCATCCGCGGGGCCGACAGATCGTTGTACGTGCCGTCGTACGACCGCTCGCCGCGCAGCCGCTCCGGGATCGGCTCGGGCACCGGCTGCGCCCGCGGCGGCGCCTCGCGCGGCTCGGTGTCGATCAGGTTGCGCCGGCGCAGCACCTTGCGCAGGAACACCAGGTTCAGCAGGCTCAGCTGCAACGGCAGCCGGTGCCAGGGCACATACCGGTTCAGCAGCGCGAACACGGCCTCCGTGGGGCGGCCCAGGAGCCGGTTGCGCAGCGGTTCCCCGGTCACGAAGCGCAGGCCCAGCCGGTGCGCGCTCGCCGCCTCGTAGGCCGCCTTGCGGGCCCGGTTGATGTTGCCGAGCGGGCGGAAGTCGTCCGTGGTGTACCAGGGGTTGAAGGCGAGGTCCTCGATCCGGCGGGCGGCCGCGCGGGCCTCGGCCGAGTCCAGGTCCTGGCCCGGGATCGTCAGCCGGGCCACCGCGATCGCCGGCGCCACGGCGTCCTTCCACTCCACCGAGGCGTCCTCGACGGGGGTTCGCCGCTCGTCGACGAACCGCTGCACGCACAGGTCGTAGGCGACGTCCCCGCGCGCCAGCCGGTGCGCGAACTCCCGGTGCAGCAGGTCCGGATCGCGGCGGTCGGGGGACGGCGCCGGCGGCGTGCCGGGCGCCGGCCGGAACAGGAACCGCACCGGTCCCGCCTCGCCCCACAGGATCGCGCCCCGGCTCCAGAACGTCTCGGTGGCGAGGGAGTCCACGGTGTGCCGGGTGGCCGCCTGCACATTGCGGCGCATCCGGTTCGCGGTGCCCAGGCCGACGGCCAGCGGCAGCTTCACGAAGAGTCCGAACGCCTTGCGCACCGGGCTCTTCGCGCCCGCCATGGCCTTGGCGAACGCCACGAACTCCCGCGCGTTGCGGGCGTGGGAGACGGGATAGCCCGTCGCCAGCAGATCGTGGCTCTCGTCCTGCGCCACCCGCACCCGTACCGCCGCGCCGTGCAGGTCCGGGGCGCCGTCGCCCTGCCGGATGCCGCTCGCGTTGGACAGCCGTACCACCGCCGGATACTCCGCGCCCGGCTGGGCGAACCCGACGCGCAGCGCCGCCGGCAGGTCGTCGTGGAAGCGCAGCCGCGCGTTCTCCACCGCCACCGGCGCCTTGGCGTGGAAGGTGCGCGAGATCCCCCCGCCGCCGGCCCGGCGGTTCCTGACCTGCACTTCCATCAGCTCGCGGGCCAGCTGCTCGAACACCAGCCGCTCCGCCTGGGGACTGCCGCCCTCGTAGTGCTCGTACCGCGGTTCTCGCCGCCCGGTCTCGGCCATCGCTCGGTTTCCTTCGTACGACTGCGTACGGGACAGGGCCCCGCACGCTACCGGCGGCACAGACACGTCACAGCGACGGTTCGCGCCGTTGTGCGCCACCTTGCGCCCCATGCGAACAAGTGCACGGCGAGCGGCATAGGGGCTCGTCAGCCGGGACCGTACGGGTGCCGCCGGCTCCCGGGCTTCCCAGCAACCCCACCCGGCCACCCCCGCCGTGGCCGGGGAACGACTCCTGCTCGGTTGACGGCCCGCGGCCCCGGTGGTGTGCTCACCACCCGCAGACGTCCCGGGGGAGGTCCCACATGCGGGACACATACGTCAAAGGGCCCGCCTACACCGCGCTGCGCCCGTGCAAGCCGGACACCGATCCGAGCGGCTTCCCGGTCTACCCCGACCTGGTGGACCGGCTCGTCGAGGACAAGCACCAGCCGGACCCCGACGGGGTCGTCCCGCACGTCCTCGCCACCTGCGCGGCGTACGCGTACGCCGGCTGGGAGCAGAAGGGCGACCCGCAGACCGTTTCCATGATCATGGCCCGGCTCGGGCTGGAGGAGAACGAGTGCCGGGTGCTGGAACAGCGCGTGGACGCCATGTACATCGCGTCCGCCGCCTACCTCGTCCAGGACAGGGACCGCAGGGTGGCGATCCTGTGCTACCGCGGCACCCAGCCCGAGGACATCATCAGCATCCTCACCGACGCCGACGTCCGGCCGGAGATGCTCGCCGTCGAACTCGACGGCAGGCGGTACGACGTCCACGCCGGCTTCTACCGCAACGTCCGCGCCACCCGCCACGCCGTCATCGACGCCCTGGAACGCGCCCGGCGCGGGCTGTCGGTCAACCCGGAGATCGAGGGCACCCGCGGCGACGGCCTGGAGGCCCTGTACATCACCGGGCACAGCCTGGGCGCCGCCATGGCCGCGATCATGGCGCTCACCCTGGTGTACGAGCCGCGCTACCGGCGCATCGCCGAGAAGCTCAAGGCCGTCTACACCTTCGGTCAGCCCATGGTCGGCGGCCCCGACCTGGCCCGCGCCTGCGAGGAGGCCCCGGGCCCGCACGACAGCCACCTCCTGCGCGACCGCATGCTCCGCTACATCTTCGACCGCGACGTCGTGCCCGCCCTGCCGCCCCGCCCGGTCGGCCCGTACGCCCCCTTCGGCCGCGAGTTCCACTACCGCCGGCACCACGGCCCGGTCGACGCCGGCCTCACCTTCGCCGCCGACTCGGCGATCGAGGCCCTCACCCTGCCGTCCGACCTGGTGCGCACGGCCGTCAACCGGGACTGGGGAGGGCTGCTGGTACGGGCCGCGGAGGGCGTACGGCGGTCCGTACGGCCGCTGGTGAGCACCGGCGCCCGGGGCTGGACGGAGGTGACCGAACCCGGCCTGCACTACCCGCAGATGGACAGTCTGGCCGGCCTCGCCGTCGTCGCGCCGCTGGCGTTCTTCGCGACCCGGCTGGCGCTGACCCGGACCATCCCGTTCAAGTACTCCTTCGACGACCACGGCCCGGGCCACTACGTCAACGCGCTGGCACCGCCCGGGGTGCTGAGCGAGTTCGGCGACGTGCTGTAGCCCGGGCCGGGGGTGTCACGGCCGGGTGTTCCACTCGGCGATGACCGGGCGGCCGTGCTCGGTCGACAGGCGGCTGACCGTGGCCGTCGCGAGCTGGAACAGCCGCCCGTCCGCCGGGGTCAGGCCCAGCCGGCGGGCCGCGAGGACCCGCAGGAAGTGGGCGTGCGCGACGAGGACGACGTCGCCCGAGCGGTTCTGCAGGGCGGCGTCGACGCGGGCCAGCACGCGGTCGGCGCGCAGGCCCACCTCGGCCGGGGACTCGCCGGGGCTCTCGGCGCCCGGCGGGACGCCGTGCAGCCACAGGTCCCAGTGCGGGCGGGTGCGGTGGATCTCGACGGTGGTGACGCCCTCGTAGGCGCCGTAGTCCCACTCGTGCAGGTCGGGCTCGACGACCGTCCCGGAGACGCCGGCGAGTTCGGCGGTGCGTATCGCGCGGGCGAGCGGGCTGGTCAGGGCGAGTGCGTAGGTCCGCTGCGAGAGGAGGGGAGCGAGGGCCTTGGCCTGCTCCTCACCGTGCTCGGTGAGGGGCAGGTCGGTGAAGCTGGTGTGCCGGCCCGACGCGCTCCACTCCGTCTCGCCGTGGCGGACCAGGAGAAGGTCCCCCACGGCCGCCTACTTCGACTCGACGGCGTGCCCGCCGAACTGGTTGCGCAGCGCGGCGACCATCTTCATCTGCGGGGAGTCGTCCTGGCGGGAGGCGAACCGGGCGAACAGCGAGGCCGTGATGGCCGGCAGCGGCACCGCGTTGTCGATGGCCGCCTCGACCGTCCACCGGCCCTCGCCGGAGTCCTGCGCGAAGCCCTTGAGCTTGTCCAGGTGCTCGTCCTCGTCGAGGGCGTTGACCGCGAGGTCCAGCAGCCAGGAGCGGATGACGGTGCCCTCCTGCCAGGAGCGGAAGACCTCGCGGACGTTGTCCACGGAGTCGACCTTCTCCAGCAGCTCCCAGCCCTCGGCGTAGGCCTGCATCATGGCGTACTCGATGCCGTTGTGGACCATCTTGGAGAAGTGCCCGGCGCCGACCCGGCCGGCGTGGACGTAGCCGTACGGCCCCTCGGGCTTGAGCGCCTCGAAGACCGGCTCCAGGCGTTCGACGTGCTCCTTGTCGCCGCCGACCATCAGGGCGTAGCCGTTCTGCAGGCCCCACACACCGCCGGAGACACCGGCGTCGACGAAGCCGATGCCCTTGGCGCCGAGCTCCTCGGCGTGCTTCTCGTCGTCCGTCCAGCGGGAGTTGCCGCCGTCGACGACGACGTCACCGGGGGAGAGCAGGTCGCCGAGTTCGTCGATGACGGACTGGGTGGGGCCGCCGGCCGGGACCATCACCCAGACGGTGCGCGGGGCTTCGAGCTTGTCCACGAGTTCGGCGAGGCTCGCCGCGTCGGACAGGTCGGGGTTGCGGTCGTAGCCGACGACGGTGTGGCCCGCGCGGCGCAGCCGCTCGCGCATGTTGCCGCCCATCTTGCCGAGACCGATCAGACCGAGCTGCATGGTGTCAGTTCACTTCCTTGAGCTCGCGGTACGCGGCCACGAGTGCGGTGGTGGAGGGATCGAGGCCGGGGACGTCGGCGCCCTCGGTGAGGGCGGGCTCGACGCGCTTGGCGAGCACCTTGCCGAGTTCGACGCCCCACTGGTCGAAGGAGTCGATGTTCCAGATCGCGCCCTGCACGAACACCTTGTGCTCGTAGAGGGCGATGAGCTGGCCGAGGACCGACGGGGTCAGTTCACGGGCCAGGATGGTCGTGGTGGGGTGGTCGCCCTTGAAGGTGCGGTGCGGCACCTGTTCCTCGGGCACGCCCTCGGCGCGCACCTCGTCGGCGGTCTTGCCGAAGGCGAGCGCCTGGCCCTGCGCGAACAGGTTGGCCATCAACAGGTCGTGCTGGGACTTGAGTTCGTCGGAGAGCTCGGCGACCGGGCGGGCGAAGCCGATCAGGTCCGCCGGGATGAGCTTGGTGCCCTGGTGGATCAACTGGTAGTAGGCGTGCTGCCCGTTGGTGCCGGGCGTGCCCCACACCACCGGCCCGGTCTGCCAGTCCACCGGGCGCCCGTCGCGCTGCACCGACTTGCCGTTGGACTCCATGTCCAGCTGCTGGAGATACGCGGTGAACTTGGACAGGTAGTGGCTGTAGGGCAGCACCGCGTGCGACTGGGCGTCGAAGAAGTTGCCGTACCAGACGCCGAGCAGGCCCAGGATCAGCGGGGCGTTGGCCTCGGCGGGCGCGTTGCGGAAGTGCTCGTCGACGATCCGGAAGCCGTCGAGCATCTCGCGGAAGCGGTCCGGGCCGATGGCGATCATCAGCGACAGGCCGATCGCGGAGTCGTACGAGTAGCGCCCGCCGACCCAGTCCCAGAACTCGAACATGTTGTCCGGGTCGATGCCGAACTCGGTCACCTTGCCGGCGTTGGTCGACAGCGCCACGAAGTGGCGGGCGACGGCCTTGTCGTCGCCGAGCCCGTCCAGCAGCCAGGTGCGGGCCGAGGTGGCGTTGGTGATCGTCTCGATGGTGGTGAACGTCTTGGAGGCGACGATGAACAGCGTCTCCGCCGGGTCCAGGTCGCGCACCGCCTCGTGCAGGTCGGCGCCGTCCACGTTCGACACGAAACGGAAGGTCAGCTCCCGTGCCGTGAAGGCCCGCAGCGCCTCGTACGCCATCGCCGGACCGAGGTCGGAGCCGCCGATGCCGATGTTGACGACGTTCCTGATGCGCTTGCCGGTGTGGCCGGTCCACTCGCCGGAGCGGACCCGGTCGGCGAAGTCGGCCATCCTGTCGAGGACTTCGTGGACCTTCGGCACGACGTTCTCGCCGTCGACCTCGATCACCGCGTCCCGCGGGGCGCGCAGCGCGGTGTGCAGCACCGCCCGGTCCTCGGTGAGGTTGATCTTCTCGCCGCGGAACATGGCGTCGCGCAGCCCGAACACGTCGGTGGCGGCGGCCAGTTCCTGCAGCAGGGCGAGGGTCTCGTCGGTGACCAGGTGCTTGGAGTAGTCGATGCGCAGGTCGCCCACGCGCACGACGTACCGCTCCGCGCGCCGCGGGTCCGCCGCGAACAGCTCACGCAGGTGCGGCTGCCCCTGGGCGCGGTGATCCTGCAACGCGGTCCACTCGGGCCGCCGCTCCAGCTGGGGGGTGTCGGACATCAGACGTTCTCCTTGACGGCCTCGCCGCGCAGGGCGACGGCGTACATCTCGTCCGCGTCGAGGCGCCTGAGCTCCTCGGCGATGAGTTCGGAGGTGGTGCGGACCTTCAGCGCCAGGGTGCGCGAGGGCTGGTTGGGCAGGGAGAGCGTGGCCAGCGGGCCCTCGGGGCGGTCGATGACGATCTCGCCGTCGGCGGTGCCCAGCCGGACCGCGGTGACGACCGGGCCGGCGGTGACCACGCGCTCGATCTTCACCCGCAGCCGTGCCTCCAGCCACCGCGCCAGCAGTTCCGCGGCCGGGTTCTCCGCCTCGGCCTCCACCGCGCCCGAGACGATCTGCGCCCGCGCCTGGTCCAGGGCCGCGGCCAGCATCGACCGCCACGGCGTGAGCCGGGTCCAGGCCAGGTCGGTGTCGCCGGGCGCGTAGGAGCGGGCGCGGCTCTCCAGGGCCTCGAGCGGGTTCTCGGCCGCGTACAGGTCGGTGATCCTGCGCTGCGCGAGGGCGCCCAGCGGGTCCTTGGCGGGCACCTCCGGCGCCTCCACCGGCCACCACACGACCACCGGCGCGTCCGGCAGCAGCAGCGGCAGGACGACGGAGTCGGCGTGCTCGGAGACCTCGCCGTAGGTGCGCAGCACGACGGTCTCACCGGTGCCCGCGTCGGCGCCCACCCGCACCTCTGCGTCCAGGTGGGAGTTGGTGCGGTCGCGCGGGGTGCGGGCGTGCCGCTTGATGACGACCAGGGTGCGCGAAGGGTGCTCGTGCGAGGCCTCCTCGGCCGCCTTGATCGCGTCGTAGGCGTTCTCCTCGTCCGTGACGATCACCATCGTCAGGACCATGCCCACGGCGGGCGTGCCGAGGGCGCGGCGACCCTGCACCAGCGCCTTGTTGATCTTGCTTGCCGTGGTGTCGGTCAGGTCGATCTTCATGGCCTGCGCCAGCTCCGTCCGTCTCGTGCGAGCATCTCGTCGGCTTCCTCGGGTCCCCAGGTCCCCGAGGCGTACTGCGCGGGCTTGCCGTTGTTCGCCCAGTACTCCTCGATCGGGTCGAGGATCCTCCAGGACTCTTCCACTTCCTGGTGACGGGGGAACAGGTTGGCGTCGCCGAGCAGGACGTCCAGGATGAGGCGCTCGTACGCCTCCGGGCTGGACTCCGTGAAGGACTCGCCGTAGGCGAAGTCCATCGACACGTCCCGGATCTCCATCGAGGTGCCCGGCACCTTGGAGCCGAAGCGGACGGTGACGCCCTCGTCGGGCTGGACGCGGATGACGATCGCGTTCTCGCCGAGTTCCTCGGTGGCGGTGGAGTCGAACGGCGAGTGCGGCGCCCGCTGGAAGACCACCGCGATCTCGGTGACCCGCCGCCCGAGCCGCTTGCCGGTGCGCAGGTAGAACGGCACGCCCGCCCAGCGCCGGTTGTCGATGTTCAGCTTCACGGCCGCGTAGGTGTCCGTGGTGGAGGCCGGGTCGATGCCGTCCTCCTCCAGGTAGCCGCGCACCTTCGCGCCGCCCTGCCAGGCGGCCGCGTACTGCGCCCGCACCGTGTGCCGGCCGAGGTCCTCCGGGAGCTTGACGGCCTTGAGGACCTTCAGCTTCTCCGTCAGCAGCGAGGAGGCGTCGAAGGAGGCCGGCTCCTCCATCGCCGTCAGCGCCATGAGCTGGAGCAGGTGGTTCTGGATGACGTCACGGGCGGAGCCGATGCCGTCGTAGTAGCCCGCCCGGCCGCCGATGCCGATGTCCTCGGCCATGGTGATCTGCACGTGGTCGACGTAGGACCGGTTCCAGATCGGCTCGAAGAGCTGGTTGGCGAAGCGCAGCGCCAGGATGTTCTGGACGGTCTCCTTGCCCAGGTAGTGGTCGATGCGGAAGACCTGGTCGGGTTCGAAGACGTCGTGCACGATCGCGTTCAGCTCGCGCGCGCTCGCCAGGTCGTGCCCGAACGGCTTCTCGATGACCGCCCGCCGCCAGGAGCCCTCGGGGGCGTCGGCGAGGCCGTGCTTCTTGAGCTGCTGGACGACCTTGGGGAAGAACTTCGGCGGTACGGAGAGGTAGAAGGCGTAGTTGCCGCTGGTGCCGCGGGCCCGGTCCAGCTCGTCGACGGTCTGGCGCAGCTGCTTGAACGCCGTGTCGTCGTCGAAGTCGCCGGGGATGAACCGCATGCCCTCGGCGAGCTGCTGCCAGACCTCCTCGCGGAACTCCGTCCGGGCGTGCTCGCGCACCGCGTCGTGCACGATCTGCGCGAAGTCCTCGTCCTCCCAGTCCCGGCGGGCGAAGCCGACGAGCGAGAAGCCCGGCGGCAGCAGGCCGCGGTTGGCGAGGTCGTAGACGGCCGGCATCAGCTTCTTGCGGGACAGGTCCCCGGTGACGCCGAAGATGACGAGACCGGACGGGCCGGCGATGCGGGGCAGGCGCCGGTCGCGCGCGTCGCGCAGCGGGTTGTCCCAGACGGTGGCAGGAACCTCGGTCATTCCGCGTCGACCCCCTTGGCGTCCAGCGACTTGGTGACGGCGTCCAGCAGGTCCTGCCAGGCCGTCTCGAACTTGGCGACGCCCTCGTCCTCCAGCCGCTGGACGACCTCGCCGTAGGAGATGCCCAGCGCCTGAACGGCGGCCAGGTCGGCGCGCGCCTGCGCGTAGCGGCCGGTGACGGTGTCGCCGGTGATCTCGCCGTGGTCGGCGGTGGCCCGCAGAGTGGCCTCCGGCATGGTGTTGACGGTGCCGGGGGCGACCAGCTCGTCGACGTACAGCGTGTCCTTGTACGCCGGGTCCTTCACGCCCGTCGAGGCCCACAGCGGGCGCTGCCGGTTGGCCCCGGCGGCGGCGAGGGCGCTCCAGCGCTCGGCGCCGAAGACCTCCTCGTACGCCTCGTACGCCAGCCGTGCGTTGGCGAGGGCCGCCCGGCCCCTCAGGGCGAGCGCCTCGGCCGTGCCGAGGACCGTCAGCCGCTTGTCGATCTCGGTGTCGACGCGGGAGACGAAGAAGGAGGCCACGGAGTGGACGGCGGAGAGGTCCAGGCCCTTGGCGAGCGCCTTCTCCAGGCCCGCCTGGTAGGCGTCCATGACCTCGCGGTAGCGCTCCAGCGAGAAGATCAGCGTGACGTTGACGCTGATGCCGAGGCCGATGACCTCGGTGATCGCCGGGAGGCCGGCCTTCGTCGCGGGGATCTTGATCATGACGTTGGGCCGGTCGACGAGCCAGGCCAGCTGCCTGGCCTCGGCGACCGTCGCCTTCGTGTCGTGGGCCAGGCGCGGGTCGACCTCGATGGAGACCCGGCCGTCCCGGCCGCCGGTCGCGTCGTACACGGGCCGCAGGACGTCGGCGGCGGCGCGCACGTCGGCGGTGGTCATCATCCGTACGGCCTCGTCGACCGTGACGCCCCGCACGGCGAGGCCGGTCAGCTGCTCCTCGTAGCCCTCGCCGGAGCCGATGGCGGCCTGGAAGATGGAGGGGTTGGTGGTCACGCCCACCACACCGCCGTGCGCGACGAGTCCGGCCAGGTCGCCGGAGTCGATCCGGCGGCGTGAGAGGTCGTCCAGCCAGACGGAGACGCCTTCGTCGGCGAGGCGCTTGAGTGCTCCCGCGGTCGCGGTCGCTTCGGTCACTGTGATCATCTTCTTTCTTGCGTTCTGATCAACCGCGGGCGGCGGCAAGGGATTCCCTTGCGGCTGCGGCGACGTTCTGCGGGGTGAACCCGAACTCGGCGAACAGGGTCTTGGCGTCGGCGGAGGCGCCGAAGTGCTCCAGGGAGACGATGCGTCCTGCGTCACCCGTGAACCGGTACCACGTCAGGCCGATGCCCGCCTCGACCGCAACGCGGGCCTTCACCGACGGCGGAAGGACGCGCTCGCGGTACTCGGCCGGCTGCTCCTCGAACCACTCCACCGACGGCATCGACACCACCCGGGTGCCGATCCCCTCGGCCTCCAGCAGCTCCCGCGCGGCGACGGCGAGCTGCACCTCGGAGCCGGTGGCGATCAGGATCACGTCCGGGGCCGGCTTCGACGACTCCTTCAGGACGTAACCGCCCCTGGCCGCATCGGGGTTGGGCGCGTAGGTCGGCACGCCCTGCCGGGTCAGCGCCAGACCGTGCGGGGCCGGGTGGGTGGCGTGCCGCCGGAGGATCTCGGCCCAGGCGATCGCGGTCTCGTTGGCGTCGGCCGGGCGGACCACGTTCAGGCCCGGGATCGCGCGCAGCGACGCGAGGTGCTCGACGGGCTGGTGGGTGGGGCCGTCCTCGCCCAGACCGATGGAGTCGTGCGTCCACACGTACGTCACCGGCAGCTGCATGAGCGCCGACATCCGCACGGCGTTGCGCATGTAGTCGGAGAAGACCAGGAAGGTGCCGCCGTAGACGCGGGTGTTGCCGTGCAGGGCGATGCCGTTCATCTCCGCGGCCATCGAGAACTCGCGGATGCCGAAGTGGACGGTACGGCCGTAGGGGTTCGCCTCCGGCAGCGGGTTGTCCGCGGGCAGGAACGACGACGTCTTGTCGATGGTGGTGTTGTTGGAGCCGGCCAGGTCGGCGGAGCCGCCCCACAGCTCGGGCAGCAGGGCGCCCAGCGCCTGCAGCACCTTGCCGGAGGCGGCGCGGGTCGCGACCGCCTTGCCCTCCTCGAAGACCGGGACGGCGTCCTCCCAGCCCTCGGGCAGCCGGCCGGCGAGGACCCGGTCGAACAGCTTGGCCCGCTCCGGGTTGGCGCCGCGCCACTTGTCGAGCTGCTTGTCCCAGGCCGCGTGCGCCTCGGCACCGCGGTCCAGGGCCTCGCGGGTGTGGGCGAGGACGTCGTCGTCGACCTGGAAGGACCGCTCGGGGTCGAAGCCGAGGACGCGCTTGGTGGCGGCGACCTCGTCGGCGCCGAGCGCCGAGCCGTGGGCGGCCTCGGTGTTCCGCGCGTTCGGGGCGGGCCAGGCGATGATCGTGCGCAGGGCGATGATCGAGGGCCGCCCGGTCTCGGCCTGGGCGGCCCTGAGGGCCGCGTACAGGGCCGGTACGTCGATGTCGCCGTCCTCGGCCGGCTCGACGCGCTGGGTGTGCCAGCCGTACGCCGCGTACCGCGCCAGCACGTCCTCGGAGAACGCGGTCGCGGTGTCGCCCTCGATGGAGATGTGGTTGTCGTCGTAGACGAAGACCAGGTTGCCGAGCTTCTGGTGCCCGGCGAGCGAGGATGCCTCGGCGGAGACGCCCTCCTCCAGGTCGCCGTCGGAGACGATCGCCCAGATGGTGTGGTCGAAGGGGGAGGTGCCCTCGGGCGCGTCGGGGTCGAACAGGCCGCGCTCGTAGCGGGCGGCCATCGCCATGCCGACGGCGTTGGCGACGCCCTGGCCGAGCGGGCCGGTGGTGGTCTCGACGCCGGCCGTGTGCCCGTACTCGGGGTGGCCGGGCGTCTTGGAGCCGTGGGTGCGGAAGGCCTTCAGGTCGTCCAGCTCCAGCTCGTAGCCCGCCAGGAAGAGCTGGGTGTAGAGCGTCAGCGAGGTGTGTCCGGGGGAGAGGACGAAACGGTCCCGGCCGGTCCACTCAGGGTCGGCGGGGTCGTGCCGCATCACCTTCTGAAAGATCGTGTACGCGGCCGGCGCGAGGCTCATGGCCGTGCCGGGGTGGCCGTTGCCGACCTTCTGCACCGCGTCGGCCGCCAGCAACCGCGCCGTGTCGACGGCGCGCCGGTCGAGGTCGGTCCATTCGAAGCTGTCCGGAGTCTGCGTGCTCATCTTCAAGAAGTCCTCGATCGCAGCGGTGGTTCTGGCCTGACGCGTTCAAACTTAAAAGTATGACTTTTCCGAGGGAAGGTCGGCGTGTGCCAGCCTGTGGTGAAAGTGGGACATCGAACGGCCCGGTCGGGTGGCGCGAGAGGGACATGGCGGACGTGGCGGACAGAACCATCCAAGGCGGAGAGGGTGAAGGCGGCGTGGACGGGATCAGAACGTTCCCCTTCCCCAGCGAGCTGAGTGTGTGCGGAGTGGGCATGCAGGTGGGCCCCATGGGCGCGGACCGCAGCTGGCACGCCGACGCCCCCCTCCACCGCGTCCACCGCATCGACTTCCACGTCGTGATGCTCTTCGACCGCGGACCCGTCCGCCACATGATCGACTTCGCGGAGTACGAGGCGACGGCGGGCGACCTGCTGTGGATCCGTCCCGGCCAGGTCCACCGTTTCTCGCAGTCCGGCGAGTACCGCGGAACGGTGCTGACCATGCAACCCGGCTTCCTGCCCCGCGCGACGGTCGAGGCCACCGGCCTGTACCGCTACGACCTGCCGCCCCTGCTGCACCCTGACGAGCCCCAGCTGACCGCCCTGCGCGCGGCCCTCGCGCACCTGCGGCGCGAGTACGAGGACGACACGACCCTCCCGCTCAGCCTGCACACGGCCGTCCTGCGCCACAGCCTGACGGCGTTCCTGCTGCGGCTCGCCCATCTGGCGGCCAGCTCGGCCGAGGCGGCCCGCCGCCACACGGACACGACCTTCACCCTGTTCCGGGACGCGGTGGAGCGGGGCTTCGCCACCAACCACAGCGTCAGCGCCTACGCCGACGCCCTCGGCTACTCGCGCCGCACCCTGGTGCGCGCGGTCCGCGCCGCCACCGGCGAGACCCCCAAGGGCTTCATCGACAAACGCGTCGTACTGGAGGCCAAGCGCCTGCTGGCCCACACGGACCTGCCCATCGGCCGGGTCGGCGCGGCGGTCGGCTTCCCGGACGCGGCGAACTTCTCGAAGTTCTTCCACCAGCACACGGACATGACCCCGGCGGCGTTCCGCGCGGAGCTGCGCTGACACGGCCGGATGCCCCCGCGAGAGCCTCGCGGGGGCATCCGGTGCGCCTGCTGTCGCTCGCGCCGTGCGTCAGTGACCGAAGTCGAACCAGTTGACGTTCACGAAGTCCGCCGACTGGCCGCTGGAGAAGGTCAGATACACGTCGTGCGTGCCCGTGACCGAACTGATGTTGGCCGGGATCGTCGTCCACGTCTGCCAGCCGCCCGTGTTGGCGACGGAGAAGCTGCCGATCGGGGTGCTGGTCGCGCTGTCCAGGCGCACCTGGACCAGGCCGCTGACCCCGGACGCGGCGCCGCTCGCCACCCGGGCGTAGAACTGCTTGGCCGCCGTGGAACCGAAGTTGACGCCCTTGTACAGGGCCCAGTCGCCGTTGGCGATGTAGCCGATGTCCTGGCCGCCGCCGGTGTCCGTGGTGGTCTCCGCGGTGACGCCGGACTGGCCGTCGTAGGACTCGGCCTGGATGGCGCTGTAGGCGTCACGGTTGCCGGAGGGCGGGGTGGTGGTACCGCTGCCGCTGGACGACAGCACCTGGATGTAGTCCACCAGCATCGGGTGGCCGGACTCCGTCGCACTGGTCGGGCCGCCGCCGAACGCCGCCGGGAAGCCGCCGCCCATCGCCACGTTCAGGATGACGAAGAAGCCGTGGTTGGTGGCGTTGGCCCAGGTCGTCGCGTCCACCTGACTCGACGTCACCGTCTGGTAGTTGACGCCGTCGACGTAGAAGCGGATCGCCTCGGGGCTGGCCGAGCGGTCCCACTCCATGGTGTAGGTGTGGAAGCCGGACTGGCAGGTCGTGTTGGGACAGGCGGTCGAATTGCCCAGCCCCGTCGTCTCGTTGCACGGGCCGCCCGAGGCCGTGCCGCAGTGCATGGTCGCCCACGTCTTGTTGATGCCGTTGACGTTCTCCATGATGTCCAGCTCGCCGACGCTCGGCCAGTTCTGGTAGTTGCCCCGGTAGGGGGCGCCCAGCATCCAGAAGGCGGGCCAGTAGCCGAGGGCCGCGTTGCCGGTGACGTTCGGCATCTGGATGCGCGCCTCGACGCGCAGTTTGCCGCCGGCCGGGGGCTGGAAGTCGGTGCGGTTGGTCTCGATGCGGCCCGAGGTCCAGTTGCCGGCCGCGTCGCGCAGCGGCGTGATCTTCAGGTTGCCGCTGCCGTCGAGGGCGACGTTGCTGGTGCTGCTGGTCATCGTCTCGACCTCGCCGGTGCCCCAGTTGGCGGCGCCGCCGGGATACGAGGTGCCGGTGTCGTACAGCCAGTTGGAGGTGTTGACGCCGGTGCCGGCCGAGCCGTTGAAGTCGTCCAGGAAGAGCTGCGTCCAGCCCGACGGGGGAGTGGGGGCAGAGGCGTTGGCGGAGGGGACGGCGGCCAGGGCGACGGCCGCCGCCAGGCCCAGGGTGCCGAGCGCGGCGACGAACGCCCGCCGCAGCGGGCGCCGTCTGCGGTGTATGCCGGAGGAGTCGCTCATGTGGGGTGCCTCTCGGGTACGGGAATTGCGCGGATGCCCTGTGGGAGCGCTCCCTGAGAGCGCTCTCAAAGTGGCCCCAATGTGCTCCCTGGCACCGTGGTCGTCAAGACTTAAAGCAAGGAAAGTCCGCGCACAGCGGGTGAGTTCACCCCATGAACGGCACGAAGGGGACGTTCGCAGCGGGCCCTAGACCGCGCTGCCCGCCTTCCAGTCCGCCCAGGACAGGTTCCAGCCGTTGAGGCCGTTGGAGGCCTCGACGGTCTTCTCGCCGGAGTTCTTCACGATGACGACGTCGCCGAGCATCGAGCTCTCGTAGAACCTGTAGCCCGCGACGGAGCTGTCGTTCGCGCCTTTGGCGTCGTGCAGGCCGATGCAGCCGTGACTGGTGTTCTCGTGCCCGAACACCGACGTGGACGCCCAGTAGTTGCCGTGCACGAACGTGCCGGACGTGGTCAGGCGCTGGGCGTGCGGGACGTCCGGGATGTCGTACTCGTCGCCGAGCCCGACCGTGGAGGACTCCATGCGGGTCTGCTTGAACCGCTCGCTGATCACCATGATCCCGGACCAGGTGGTGTGGTCGGAGTCGCCGCCGGTGACCGGGTAGGTGGCGTACGTCGCGCCGTCCCGCCTGACCACCATCTGCTTGGCCGACAGGTCGACCGTGGTGATCTGCTCACGGCCGATGTGGAAGGTGACGTCCTTGTGCTGCACGCCGTACACGCCGTCCGCGCCCTCGACGTCCTTCAGCCGCAGACTGAGCGTGATCTTCGTGCCGGAGGCCCAGTACGTCTCCGGCCGGAAGTCCAGGCGGGTGTCGTCGAACCAGTGCCCGACCACCTCCACGGCCGGCTCCGCGGTCACCGTGATCGCCTTCTGGACGGCGGCCCGGTCCGACACGGCGTGCGTGAAGTTGATCGACACCGGCATGCCCACACCGGACGTGGAGCCCGCCTCGGGGGTGAAGTAGCCCACGAAGGTCTCGCCGGGGGACCTGGTGGTGAAGGTCGCCGTCTGCGCGGAGGCGCCCTCGGCGGTCGCGGTGACGGTGTACTTCGTGCCCGAGTACGGGTTCCTCGACGACGTCCACCTGGTCTTCGCCTCGTTGAAGGAGCCCTCCAGCGTGGAGCCGTCGTTGCCGGTGACCTCGACGGAGGCGAGGGTGCCGTCGGTCACGGTGATCTCGACGGGGCTGGTGAAGTCGGCCTTCGTGGTGCCGTCGGCCGGGGTGACGGTGACGACCGGCCGCCTGGTCGCGGTGGCCTTCGCGGAGGTGCCGGCCTTGGTCGTGTCCTCGGAGGCGCCCGCCGAACCGCTGCATCCGGTCAGTACGGCGGCGGCCGGCGCCGCGCCGAGCACGGCGAGCAGCCCGCGCCGGGACCACCTCTGCGGCTGCTGGTCGGACCGGTTCGTTATGTGCGAGACGCCCACGTCAGGCCTTCCTGGGATGTCCACCTTTTCCGGGTGCATCCTGCGCCGCGCAGATTTGTTGATCCTTTGAATTCCCGGAAGGCTTCCTGAGATTCCTGTGAGGACCAGGGCGTGGACGAGCACGAGTGCGGCCCGGGTGGCGGGACCCCGGCCGGGGCCCCGCCACCCCGGACCGTCACCCGCCGTGCGGCGCGGTCACCGGTGTCCGCGGCGCGGGCTGCTCGCTCACCCCGAACCGGTCGTGCGCCCGGCGCAGCGGCCCCGGCGCCCACCAGGCGTGCCGGCCCAGCAGCGACATCGTCGCCGGGACGAGGAGCATCCGCACGATCGTCGCGTCGATCAGGACCGCGAGGGTCAGACCGAGCCCGATCTGCAGGATGGGCGAGAAACCGCCCGTCATGAAGGCGCCGAAGACGACGGCGAGCAGCAGCGCGGCGCACGTGACGACCCGTCCGGACCGGCGCAGACCGGTGACGACCGCCTCCCGCTCGTCGCCGGTCAGGCCCCGGGCCTCCCGCATCCGGGCCAGGATGAACAGCTCGTAGTCCATGGCGAGCCCGAAGGCGATGGCGACGATGAGCGGGGGCGCCGTCAGGCTCAGCGCGCCCAGGCCCTCGGCGCCCAGCGCCCCGGCCAGGTGGCCGTCCTGGAAGACCCACACCACCACGCCGAGCGCGGCGCCGAGGCTGAGCAGGGTGGTCAGGATCGTGCGCAGCGGGATCAGCACCGAGCCGGTGAAGGCGAACAGCAGCAGGAGGATGCCGGCCAGCACGGTCACCGCGGCCCACGGCGCGCGGTCGGCGAGCATCGCCCGGAAGTCCACCAGCCGGGCGGCCTGGCCGGTGACCTCGACCGGGGCGTCACCGCGCAGGTCCCGCACCGCGGTGACCAGGTCGGTGGCCTCCTTGCCGTCCACCCGCCCCGAGGGCTCCAGCTCGACGACGGTGGCGCCGCCGGGCAGCACGCGGGAGTCCGCGGTGGGGGACAGCGAGCGGATCCGCTCGGCCGTGGCGGCGTCGGTGCCGGGCCGCAGCACGACCGTCACCGGCGAGACGCCGGTACCCGGCGGGAAGTGCGCGCCCACGGTGTCGTAGAGCTGCCGTGCCTCGGTGCCCGACGGCAGCTGGGTGGCGTCCCCGATCTCGATCCGCAGGCCGGCGGCGGGCAGGGCCAGGACGAGCAGGGCGGGTACGACCGTGGCCAGGACGGCGACGCGGCGGCGGACGGCGAAGCGGGCGAGGCGGGCGAAGAGGCGGCCCTCCTCGCCCGCCCGGGGCGCCTTGGAGGGGGCGATCCGGCCGCCGAACCTGGCCAGCAGCGCAGGCAGCAGGGTCAGCGCGGCCAGCATGTCGATGACCACCACGGCGGCCACGGCCAGGCCCATGCTGCGCAGGAACACGCTCGGGAAGACCAGCAGCCCGGTGAGGCTGACGGCGACGGTGAGCCCGGAGAACAGCACGGTCCGCCCGGCCGCCGCGACCGTGCGGTGCACTGCCTCGGCCACGTCGTCGGTGCGCCGGCGCTCCTCGCGGAAGTGGACCAGCATCAACAGGGCGTAGTCCACGGCGAGTCCGAGCCCCAGCATGGTCGTCACCTGGATCGCGTAGACGGAGATGTCGGTGACCTGGCTGAAGCAGAACAGGGCGAGGAAGGCGCCCGCGATCCCGCTGACCGCGATCACCAGGGGCAGCCCGGCCGCGCGCAGCCCGCCGAACACCACCAGCAGCAGGGCCAGGACGACCGGCAGCGAGATCAACTCGGCGTTCTTCACGTCCTGTTGGGCTCGCTCGCCGAGCTGTGTGCCGAGCAGCGGACCACCGCTGACGTGGACGTCGGGCGCGTCGACCCGCTTGATGCGGTCGGTCGCCGCGTTCACCGCCCGTTCCTCGGCGTCGTCGCCGAGACCGCCCTTGAGGGTCACCGGAACGATCAGCGCCTGCCCGTCTGCGGCGGTCAGTCCGCGGGTGGTGTACGGGTCGGGCACGGCGGCCACCCCGGCGATGCGGCGCAGGTCGGCGACGGCCCGTTCGACCTGGTCGCGCACGCCGGGGTCGGCGACCCGGACGCCCGCGACGACCGCGGTGATCGACTCGCCGGTCGGGTCGGTGTCGTCGAGGTACTGGGCCGCGTGCTCGGACTCCGTGCCGGGGACCTCGGGCACGTTGTCGGACAGCCGCCCGAAGACGCCCGTTCCCAGCCCGAACCCGAGCAGCAGGAAGAGCACCCACAAAGCGATGACGGTCAGCGGGCGGCGGGTGGCCGCCCGGGCGAGCGTGGAGAGCATGGCCCCTCCCTGCGGGACGTCGGATGACATGCCCTCAGGCTCGTGCGGGAAGGGGTGCCACCGGATCGCCGGAGGGAGGGGTTTCCCGGACTCCCTCGCACGAGTGAGACGAAGCGGGGACTCGCCCGCGCGGGGGATGGGGGCTGGGGGCTCGACGCGGGGGAGGCCGGCGGGAGCTCCCGTGCGGGGGAGGCCGGCGGGAGCTTGTCTGCGTGGGGGAGGCGGGGTGGGGGGTTGACGCGTGGGGAGGTGGGCTGGGGGGTCGACGCGCGGGGGATCGGCGGGAGGTTGCCCGCGCAGGGGATGCGGGTGGGTCCTCGACGTGCGGGAGGTTGCCCGTGCGGGGGACGTCGGCGGGAGATCCCGTGCGGGGGAGGTCGGCGGGAGCTTGTCTGCGTGGGGGAGGCGGGGTGGGGGGCGACGTGTGGGGAGGGGGGCTGGGGGCTCGACGCGTGGGAGATCGGCTGGAGCTCGCCCGCGCAGGGGATGCGGGGCGGGTTCTCGGCGCGCGGGAGGTCGGCTGGAGCTTGCCCGCGGGAGATGCGGGGCGGGTCCTCGACGCGTGCGGGAGGTGGGCTGGGAGTTCGACGCGCGGGGAATGCGGGGCGGGTCTCGACGCGCGGAGGTCGGCGGGAGCTTGCCCGCGCGAGGAGCCCGGGGTCTCGTCCCGCGGGCGTGCGGCAGGCCGTGTCCCGTCTCGTTCGCTGGGGCGATGCCGGCGTGAGCAGTCGCGTCTCGTTCGCTGGGGAAGCCCGGCGTGCCAGTCGCGTCTCGCTCGTTAGGGGGAACCCGGCGTGAGCAGTCGCGTCTCGCTCGTTAGGGGGAGCCCGGCGTGATCAGTCCCGTTTCGTAGGCGCAGATCACCGCCTGCACCCGGTCCCGCAGGCCCAGTTTGCTCAGCACGTTGCTCACGTGTGTCTTGACCGTGTGCTCGCTGACGAAGAACGCCGTGGCGATCTCGGCGTTGGACAGGCCCCGGGCCAGCAGCCGCAGGGTCTCCACCTCACGGGCGGTCAGCACGTCCAGGCGCTGCGGGGTGACCTCGGCGGCGGCCTCCTCCCGGCGGCGCCGGACGATGTCCGCGACCAGCCGCCGGGTGACCGCCGGCGCGAGCAGCGAGTCGCCGGCGGCGACCACCCGCACCGCGTGTACGAGGTCGTCGCGGCGCACGTCCTTGAGCAGGAACCCGCTGGCGCCCGCGTACAGCGCCTCGTACACGTACTCGTCCAGGTCGAACGTGGTCAGCATGACGACCTTGCAGGCGGACTGCCCGCACACCCGCCGGGCCGCCTCCAGCCCGTCCATCACCGGCATGCGGATGTCCAGGAGCAGCACGTCGGGCGCGTGCCGCTCGACCGCCGCGACCGCCTGGGCGCCGTCCCCGGCCTCCGCGACCACCTCGATGTCCCGCTGCGCTTCCAGAATCATGCTGAAGCCGCTGCGGACCAGCTCCTGGTCGTCGGCGACGACCACGCGGATGCTCACCCCAGCGCCGCCTGCCGGTCGGCGGCCACCGGCAGGCGCACGGCGACGCGGAAGCCGCCGTCCGGTCCCGGTCCGGCCTCGGCGGCGCCCCCGCAGGCCGCGGCCCGCTCCCGGATGCCGATCAGCCCGTGGCCGCCGCCCGGGCCCGCCGGGCCCCGTCCGTCGTCGGTCACCGTCACGGTCAACGCGTCCTCCGTCCAGTTGAGTTCGACCGTAGCGCGGGAAGCGTACGCGTGTTTCACGGTGTTGGTCAGCGCCTCCTGGACCACCCGGTAGACGGCGACCTCGGTGTCCGGCGGCAGCGGGCGCGGCGCGCCCGTGGTGCGCAACTCCGCGCGCAGGCCGGCAGATCCGCCGACCTGCCGGACCAGGGCGGGTAGCGCGGCCACACAAGGCTGCGGCGAAGTCCCGCTGTACTGCTCCTCCTTGAGCACCCCGAGGATCCGCCTGAGCTGCGCCATCGCATCGCGCCCCGCCGCCGCGATCGCCTCGAACGCGGCCTCGGCCCGCTCGGGATCGCTGCGCACCACGACCGGTCCGGCCTCCGCCTGCACCACCATCAGGCTCACCGCGTGGGCCAGCACGTCGTGCATGTCCCGGGCGATGCGGGCCCGTTCCCGTGTGATCGCCCGTGCCGTGTCCGCCGCCCGCTCCCGCTCCAGCCGCCGGGCCCGGTCCTCGATGGCGTCGGTGTAGGCGCGCTGCACCCGCTCCAGCGTGCCGAGGCCGTAGGCGCACAGGATCGTCAGCAGGTGGAAGGCGTACTCGAACGGGCGGGCGTTCTCCTTGTGCTGCATGGTGAGGGTGGCGCCGATCAGCCAGCCGGCCAGCATCAGCCGCCGCTGCCAGGCCGCCGAGCGGGCGGCCAGCGTGTACAGGACGACCAGGCCGCCCCACACCACGTCCGGCGGCGGCGCGTGGTAGACCGCCATCGCCGGGGTGGCCGCCGACACGACCAAGGCGGTGACGAAGGGCGCCCGGCGCCGCCACACCAGCGGCACCGCCGTCGCCGCGCCCAGCAGCCAGCCCTGCCAGGAGAGCGGGTCGTCGCCCTCGTCGGGGAAGATCCACTGCAGGGAGACCGCGAACAGCACGAGCGCGGCGAGCGCCGCGTCCACGGCATAGGGGTTCGCCGTGCGCAGCCGGGTGGCGGCGCGCGTGAAGAACGGGTGCGGGGACATCGGCGGCTCCTCGGGGCAAGGGCCGTTCCAGTATCACGGCGGGCGCGGGCGCGGACCTCGCCGGTGAGAGGGATATCCGGCGGCGCGCTCACCCCCGGTCCGTCGGCTACGGCTGCCAGCCCAGCGCCCGCGATATCCCGCGCGCCGCCACCCGGACCGCCGGTGCCAGCACCGGCACCTGGGCCTCCGCCTGCGGGACCACCACCGACACGGCGGCGGCCACCGCCCCGCCCGGCCCGCGCACCGGGGCGGCCACCGACAGCGCGTCGTCGGTGACCTGGCGGCTGCTGACCGCCACCCCGGTGCGCCGCACTTCGGCCAGCACCCGGCGCAGCCGCTCCGGATCGGTGATCGTGTACGGCGTGAAGGAGGCGAGCGGTCCCTTGCAGTACGCCTCCTGGACATCGGCGTCCGCGTGCGCGAGCAGCACCAGCCCGACCCCGGTGGCGTGCAGCGGCCAGCGCGCGCCGACGCGGATGTGCACGCCGACGGCGCTGCGCCCGGAGAGCCACTCGATGTACACGACCTCCGCCCCGTCCCGTACCGCCATCTGCACGTTCTCGTGCGTGGCCTCGTACAGGTCCTCCAGATACGGCAGCGCGATCTGCCGCAGCGCCAGCCCGCGCGGGGCGAGCGCGGCGAGCTCCCACAGCCGCAGGCCCACGTGGTAGACGCCGCTGTCGTCCCGCTCCAGCGCGCCCCACTCGGTCAGGGCGCCCACGAGCCGGTGTGCGGTGGTCAGGCTCAGCCCGGCCCGCCGGCTGATGTCCGTCAGGCACAGCGCCGGATGCTCGTGGTCGAACGCGGCGAGCACGGACAGCAGCCGGTCGGGGGCGGAGCGCGGGGTCATGGCCGGGTGTCTCCCGGGTGGGCGAGGTCGTAGGGGCGGGGGTAGGCGGCGGGGCGGTAGCCGACGTATCGCGGCCGGGCCGTCGGATCCTCCTGCCGCGCGCGGGAGTTGAGCGTCGCCGGCGAGGCGTCCCAGCGGCCGGTGTCCAGGCGGTGCTCCAGGGTGTGCAGGGCGCCGAGCATCTCGCCGGCGGTGAAGGCGCAGTGCCCGGGTCCGTCGACGTACGCCTGGCCGAGCAGTCGGCCCGAGCCCGCCGCCGTGACGGCCCGCCGGTAGGCGCTCTCGGCCTGGACCGGGATCAGCGCGTCGCCGGTCGTGTGGATGTCCAGCTGGGGGTCGGTCAGGCGGCCGGTGAGGACGCTGGTGGCCCGCATCCACCGTACGGCCCGGGCGTCGGCGGAGATCCGGGGTGCGCGGTTCAGGGCCGCGAGGTCGGTGCGCAGGGACACTCCCGCCTCCTTGTAGAGCTCGCTCACCTCTTTGTACAGCGGGGAGCGCGCGAGCATCGCGGTGTAGTCGACGCCGGTGTTCCAGGACATGGAGCCGCCGGCCCGGCTCTCGGCCTCCTGCCGCCAGTTGAACGCGGGGAGCGCGAGCAGTCCGGCGACGGCGGCGTACTGGTTGGCCTCCTGGCCGTCCCGGTCGGTCGGGGCGGGCTCGGTCTGGGAGGCGTCGTTGTAGCCGGGGATGTCGTGCAGGGCGGCGGCGAGCGCGATGCGGGCCCGGCCCTGCGGGGTGCGCTGGGCGTCGGTGACGCGCGCGCCGAGGGCGGTGGCGGCGGCCGACGCCGCGGCCGGGTCCTCGAAGCGGGTGAGCGGGACGTCGGCCCCGAGGAGCGTCTTCAGCGCGAACACCGGGTCCAGGGTGCTGTTCCAGTTGGCCACGCCGCCCTGGACGAGCCCGCACATCGACAGCGAGCCGTCGAAGCGGTCGGCGTGCCGCTCGGCCAGCATCGTGGTGACGAAACCGCCGTACGAGGTGCCCCAGGCGAGGGTGCGCCGGGCGGTGCCGAACTTCGCGGTGAACGCGTCGAGCGTGGCGAGCTGGTCGGGCACCGCGTCCGTGACCGCCCAGCCGGTGGTGGCGTAGGAGGAGCCGATGAGGGCGTAGCCCTCGGCGAGCAGTGTGGTCCGGGTGTCCGAACCGGGGGCGTCCTGGGCGGTGTTGGGGGCGCCGGCGGGGGTGTAGCCGTGGCTGTAGAGCAGGACGGTGCCGTTCCAGTCGGCGGGGACGTCCATCACGTAGGCGGCACCGGAGGGGAGCCGGCCTTCGAGGTGGGTGTCGGAGGCGGTCGCGGCGTGCGCGGGCACGGCGGCCGCCGCGCACAGGGCGAGCGCCAGCACGGCGGTGCGGGACTTCACGGTGGCCGTCAGGGCGGACTTCACGCAGGACTTCACGGCCGGCTCCCTTCCAGCGTGCGGGTGGCGGGCTCCTCCAGGGCGTCGGTGTGCGTCTCGCGCAGGCGCCACACGGTGACGGCGGTGATCGCGGTGCCACAGCACAGCAGCAGGGAGACGGGGGTGCTGCCGACGCCGGTCGAGGCGAGGAGGCTGCTCGCGATCAGCGGGGAGAAACCGGCGCCGACCAGGGTGGCGGCCTGGTAGCCGAGGGAGGCTCCGGTGTAGCGGACCCGGGTGCCGAACATCTCGGTGAGCAGGGCGCCGAGCGGCCCGTACATCGTGGACTGGGCGACGCCGTGGCCGAGCGCGAGGGCGAGGATCAGCAGGCCGGGGGAGCCGGAGTCGACCAGCGCGAGCACGGGGAAGGCGAGGAGTGCGGAGGCGACGGCGCCGGCCAGCACCACCGGGCGGCGGCCGACCCGGTCGGACAGCGCGGACGCGGCGGGCAGCACGACGAGGGCCACGCAGGAGGCGACGGTCACCGCGGTGAGGACCTGCGAGCGGCTGTACCCCTCGCCGACGGCGTAGGAGATCATGAAGCCCGTCAGCAGCGACTGCGCGGTGAACGCGCCGATGCCGGCGCAGGCCGCCAGCAGCACCGGCTTCGGGCGGCGCAGGACCTCCAGCACCGGTGGTCTGTCGAGGGGTTGGGGCTTGCGGAACAGGGGGCTCTCGGCGACCTTCACCCGGACGAACAGGCCGACGGCCAGCAGCACGACGCTCAGCAGGAACGGCACGCGCCAGCCCCAGGAGCGGAACTGCTCGTCGGGCAGCGCGGAGACCAGCGTGACCACACCGGCGGACAGCACGGAGCCCAGCGGGGCCCCGAGCTGGGTGAAGCTGGACCACAGGCCGCGCCGCGAGCCCGCCGTGTGCTCGGCGTGCTCGACGACCATCAGGGTCGCGCCGCCCCATTCGCCGCCGATGGCGAGGCCCTGCACCACGCGCAGGGCCACCAGCAGGACGGGCGCCCACACGCCGATCGTGTCGTAGGTGGGCAGGACGCCGATGAGGAAGCTGCCGCAGCCCATCAGGGTCATGGTCAGCAGCATCATCGACTTGCGGCCGAGCCGGTCGCCGAAGTGCCCGAAGACCAGGCCGCCGAGCGGGCGGGCCACATAGCCCGCGGCGAAGGTGCCGAAGGCGGCGACCGTGCCCACCGCGGGGTCGGCCTCGGGGAAGAACAGGTCGCCGAAGACCAGCGCGGCGACGGTGCCGTACACGAGGAAGTCGTAGAACTCGACGGTGGTGCCGAGCAGTCCGGACAGTGCGACGCGGCGCAACTGCCGTTGGCCGGGGGACGGTTGACGGGCGGACGTACGGGATGGCTGCACGATGCGCTCCCTGTTGCCGAAGCCGGGGGATGTCGCCGGCGGGGGACCGCACCGGCGCCCGGGTGAAGTTAGGCAGGAATGCTTCGGCCGTCAATCAGTTGCACAACATCAGTTCAGTCCGTCCCCGGCGATGCGCAGCAACAGGGCGTGCAGCACCTCGCGTTCGCCCGTGTCGAGGGGTTCGAGGAGGTCGTTGGTCACGCGCCGGCCGGCCTCGTCGGTGTCGCGCAGGAAGGCGCGGCCGTCCTCGGTGAGGGCGACGATGCGGCTGCGGCGGTCGTCGGGGGAGGGGCGGCGCTCGGCGAAGCCCAGCTTCTCCAGGTCGTCGACCAGGCCGACGATCGCGCTCGGGTCGTAGCCGAGCCGGTTGCTCAGTTCGCGCTGCAGGGCGCCCTCGGAGCCGGCGAGGAAGCGCAGCACGGCGTAGTGGCGCAGGCGCAGCCCGGACTCCTGGAGGAACGTGTTGAACAGCTGACCCGAGCGCAGGCCGAGGCGGTAGAGCAGGTAGCCCGTGTCGGCGTGCAGTGCGCGCATCCACGGCTCGTCCGCGTCGATGGGGTTCGGGGTGACGTGCTGGCGTGCGATGGCGGACTCCCGGTGCTCGATGCGTCGTGACGATTCCAGCATCTCGCACCTGTGGGTCACCAACAACTATTGACGGCAACAATTATTGCTCTTAGCTTCGATCTCGGAGCCGCTGCCGGCGTCGTCCGGCCGCACCACCCGCATCAGCTCGTGAAGGGACCCCCCCGTGCCCAGCATCGATCTCACCGGCAAGGTCGCCGTCGTCACCGGCAGCGGCCGGGGCCTCGGCCTGGCCTACGCGCACGCCCTGGCCGCCCACGGTGCCTCAGTGGTCGTCAACGACGTGGACGTGGCCGTGGCCGAGGCCGCCGTGAAGTCCATCCGCGAGGCGGGCGGGACCGCCGTCGCCGAGGTCGTCCCGGTCGGCACCGCCGAGGCCGCCGAGCGCCTGGTGAACCGGGCGGTGGAGGAGTTCGGGCGGCTGGACGTCCTGGTCACCAACGCCGGCATCCTGCGCGACAAGGTGCTGTGGAAGATGACCGACGAGGACTTCGACGCGGTGATCACCACCCACCTCAGGGGCACCTTCACCTGCGCCCGCGCCGCCGCCGTCCGCCTGCGCGAGCAGGGCGAGGGCGGCACCCTGATCCTCGTCGGCTCGCCCGCCGGCCAGCGCGGCAACTTCGGGCAGACGAACTACGCCGCCGCCAAGGCCGGCATCGCCGCCATGGCCCGCACCTGGTCGATGGAGCTGGGCCGGGCGGGCATCACCGTCAACGCGGTCATCCCGGTCGCCGCGACCGCGATGACCGAGACCATCCCGGCCTTCGCGCCCTACGTGCAGGCGATGAAGGACGGCGAGCCGCTGCCCGGCTTCCTGCGCAGGGGCGAGGGCTTCGGCACCCCCGAGGACTGCGCCGCGCTCGTGCCGTTCCTCGCCTCCGAGGCCGCGCGCGGCATCACCGGCCAGGCCATCGGCATCGGCGGCGACAAGGTGGCACTCTGGTCCCACCCGCAGGAGATCAGGGCGGCGTACGCCGACGGCGGCTGGACGCCCGACGCCCTGGCCGACG